>JANXRP010000155.1 GCA_025352965.1 Comamonadaceae bacterium | reverse complement strand
GCTGGCGAAATCCACGCCATCTTGGGCGAAAACGGCGCGGGTAAATCGACGTTGATGAAGATCATTTATGGCGCGGTTAAACCTGATGGCGGAACCGTTGCATTTGATGGACGCGAAGTACATATTGCCAACCCGCAAGCTGCGCGGGCGCTTGGCATTAGCATGGTGTTTCAGCACTTTAGTTTGTTCGATACGCTGTCGGTTGCCGAAAATGTTTGGCTGGGTCTGGGCAAGTCGTTTAGCCTACGCGACGTCACCGCGCAAATCACGGCAAAGGCTGCCGCGTATGGGCTGGACGTTGATCCGCTGCGTCCCGTACACACACTGGCGGTGGGTGAGCGCCAGCGTGTGGAGATCATCCGCGCTTTGCTGACGAACCCCAAGCTGCTGATTCTTGACGAACCCACATCGGTGCTGACGCCGCAGGCTGTGGAAAAACTATTTGTCGTGCTACGCCAGCTTAGCCGCGAGGGTTGCACCATCCTCTATATCAGCCACAAGCTGGATGAAATCCGCGCCTTGTGTGACAGTTGTACGGTACTGCGCGGTGGACGCGTGGCGGGCAAATGCGTGCCTGCTAACGAGTCAAATGCCTCGCTAAGCCGCATGATGATTGGCTTTGAGCCCAAGCCGCTGGCGCGTGCCGCTATGCAAACGGGCGAATCGCGCCTTTTGATTCACCAATTTTCAAAACCGAAATCCGATCCGTTTGGTGTGAACTTGGAGGCTATCAACCTCAATGTTCGCGCTGGTGAAATTGTGGGCATTGCCGGTGTATCGGGCAACGGGCAAAAAGAATTACTGGCTGCCATCTCGACGCGCCAATTTTCTAAGAGCAAGCTGCACATCGTGCCCGAAGAGCGCCTGGGCTGCGGCGCTGTGCCTTCATTTAGTCTTGCCGACAACTTGCTGCTGACAAGGGGCGAAGCGGTTAGCAAGCGCTTTGGTTTTGATTGGATAGCACCTGCAAAATTACACGCACAGGCAGCCAACATCATTGCCGCGTTCAATGTGAAAGCAGGATCAATCGGCGGTAAGGGCGTGTCCGGTGGCTCACAAGCAATGGCGCAATCGCTATCGGGCGGCAACTTGCAAAAATTTATTGTCGGGCGCGAAATAGATGCCCAGCCCGACGTGCTGGTCGTCGCTCAGCCCACATGGGGTGTGGATGTGGGCGCAGCGGCGCAAATCAGAGGCGAATTGCTGCGCCTACGCGAGCAAGGCACGGCGGTGCTGGTGATTAGCGACGAACTGGACGAACTATTTGAAGTCTGCGACCGCTTGCACGTGATCGCCAAGGGGCGGCTCTCGCCAAGCATGGATGCACGGCAAGCCACGCCCAGCTTGGTTGGCGAGTGGATGAGTGGACTTTGGCATGCTTAAATTAATGACCCGCCCTGCCCCATCCCGTGTGTGGACTTACGCCTCGCCGCTGTTGGCACTAGCGGTCACCGTGCTCGTCGGGCTTACGATTTTTAGCCTGCTCGGCAAAGACCCTCTGCGTGGACTCACGATGTTTTTTTGGGAACCCATCAAATCGGGTTACGCCGTGGGCGAGCTACTGGTTAAAGCGACGCCACTGCTTATCATTGCGCTGGGGCTATCCGTGTGTTTTCGCTCGGGCGTTTGGAACATTGGCGCGGAGGGACAATTTGTGATGGGCGCGATCTTTGCGGGTTGGATGGCGTTGCAAGCCGACAAGGGCACGGGGGCTTGGGTCATCCCTGCCATCTTGCTAGCGGGTTGCTTAGGCGGAATGCTGTGGGCGGGTATCACGGCGCTCTTAAAAGACCGCTTTCACGCGAACGAAATTTTGGTAAGTTTGATGCTGGTGTACATCGCGATTTTTATGTTGAACTTTGTGGTCAATGGCCCGTTGAAAGACCCTGCTGGCTATAACTTCCCGCAAAGCAAAAGCTTTGAAGCGGCTACGCAAATGCCACGTCTTGTCGCAGGTTCGCGTGTCAGCATTGGCATTGTGCTTGGGGTGCTTGGCGCAGGCGTACTCTGGTTATTTCTGTTTAGAAGCAAAGCAGGATTTGCACTCGCTGTGGGTGGTCTAGCCCCGCATGCTGCGCGTTATGCGGGCTTTTCTAGCCGCACAGCGCTGTGGACGGCTCTCCTCATTTCTGGTGGCGCGGCAGGACTGGCTGGCGCGTTAGAGGTCGCGGGGCCTATCGGGCAGCTGACCCCGTATGTGCCCGCTGGCTATGGCTTTGCAGCCATCATCGTGGCGTATGTCGGGCGGCTGCATCCTGTGGGCGTGGTGCTGGCGAGTGTGCTGATGAGTATGTTTTATATTGGCGGTGAGTTGGCGCAGTCGCGCATGGGTGTGCCCAAATCGGTGACGGGCGTGTTCCAAGGTTTACTCTTGTTTTCGCTTTTGGCGTGTGACACCTTGATCGCGTATCAGTTGAAGTGGCAAGGCAAGAGAGGACTGTCCTGATGGAAACCTACGCACTCCTCATTGGTTCAACACTCGCGGCTGGTACGGTGCTGGCGCTTGCTGCGCTGGGGTTACTCATCAACGAACGCGCAGGCGTTGTCAACTTGGGCGCAGAAGGCATGATGCTGTGCTCGGCGCTGGCGGGCTATGCAGCCGTAGTGGCCACAGGC
This sequence comes from Comamonadaceae bacterium, assembly GCA_025352965.1. Taxonomy (GTDB): domain Bacteria; phylum Pseudomonadota; class Gammaproteobacteria; order Burkholderiales; family Burkholderiaceae_C; genus JASGCK01. The sequence goes on along the minus strand of JANXRP010000155.1, from coordinate 25,321 downwards.
CAAGACTGGCTGGGCTTTGTGGCAGGCATGGCTTCGGGAGCCTTATTGGCTATGGCTTTCGGGCTACTTGTCATTTGGCTCAACGCCAATAGCTACGCCACGGGGCTGGCGCTCTCGTTGTTTGGCGCGGGCTTTTCTGCATTTATTGGCACTGGCTATGTGCAAGCGATTTTGCCGCCGCGCGTCAATTACGCCATCCCTTATTTGTCCGACATTCCGCTCTTGGGTTCCGCCTTGTTTAAACAGCATCCGCTGGTCTATATCGCCATCGCCCTAGTCTTGGGATTGATGTATTTTTTATATAAAACACGCGCTGGTCTGGTGCTACGCGCCATAGGCGAGAGCCCCGAGTCAGCCCACGCGCTGGGCTACAACGTGAGGCGCATTCGCCTATTGGCCGTCATGGCGGGGGGTGCGCTGTGCGGCCTAGCGGGTGCGTACCTCTCTGTGGTTTACACACCGCTGTGGGTGGAGGGCATGGTCGCAGGCAAGGGATGGATTGCGCTGGCACTGACCACCTTTGCCACATGGCGACCCGCACGGGTGCTCTTGGGCGCGTATTTGTTTGGCGGTGTCACGATGCTGCAATTCCATTTGCAAGGCGTGGGCGTGCAAGTGCCCGTTGAGGTGTTGAACATGCTGCCCTACATCGCCACCATTGTGGTGCTGGTGCTCATCTCGCGCAGACCCGATTGGATTCGAGCCAATATGCCTGCAAGCTTGGGTAAACCCTTCCATCCGAACACTTAGAATTTATCGTTCTTTTTATTTTTTAACCAACCCAGAAAGTGAATGTTTCTATGAATCTGAATAAACGTTTTGTGCTTAAAGCTACGACCCTGTCGGCGATTGCGCTTGTGGCCGTTGCCGTTGTAGGTTGCGGAAAAAAAGAAGAAGCCGCACCTGTAGCGGCAGCCCCTAAAGCCGATCCGCTCAAAATTGCTTTTGCCTACGTCGGCCCTGTCGGCGATGGCGGCTGGACATTTGCGCACGACAACGCACGAAAAGCCCTTGAGAAAGAATTTGGCGACAAGATCAAAACATCGATTGTCGAAAACGTACCCGAGTCTGCGGACGCTGAGCGCGTGATGCGTGATTTGGCAGGCCAAGGTAACAAACTGGTTTTTGGCACAACCTTTGGCTATATGGATCCGATGCTCAAAGTCGCGCCAGACTTTAAAGATGTCAAATTTGAACACGCAACGGGCTACAAATCGGCCGACAACTTGCGCACTTATGACAGCCGCACTTACGAGGGTGCGTACATGGCGGGCGTGATTGCGGGCAAGATGACGAAGACAAATACGCTGGGTGTCGTTGGCTCAATCCCCATTCCTGAAGTGATCCGCAACATCAACAGCTTTACGCTGGGCGCACAAAGCGTGAACCCAAAAGTTAAAACCAAAGTCGTTTGGGTGGGTGAGTGGTTTGCACCACCCAAAGAAACCGAAGCGGCAACCAGCCTGATTAACGGCGGCGCAGACGTGCTGATGCAAAACACCGACTCGCCTGCTGTGCTGCAAACCGCAGAAAAGCTGGGTAAGCGCGCGTTTGGTTGGGACTCTGACATGACTGCCTATGGCCCGAAAGCACATCTGGGTTCTGCCGTGATTAACTGGGCACCGTACTACATCAAAGCCACCAAAGACGCATTGGACGGCAAATGGGCAACAGGGCCGAACACATGGTGGGGCGTCAAAGAAGGAGCGATTGACATGGTGTCGTTGGCAGCTGACGTTCCTGCTGATGCAAAAGCCAAGCTGGACGAAGTCAAAGCTGGCTTGAAAGACGGCTCATTCACGATTTGGAAGGGGCCTATCAAAGGTCAAGACGGCAAGGACGTTTTGAAGAAGGACGAAGTGGCTGACGATAAGTTCATGAGTGGCATTACGTTCTACGTTAAAGGCGTGGAAGGCAAAGTGCCGAGCGGCAAGAAATAAACTTGTCAAAATTGGTTATGAATAGCACCCTGATCCTGCGAGCAGGGTGCGTCGCAACCCAAGACGACGCGTACTCTGAACATAGAGGCGCGTCGCTTTTTTTGAAGAATGGGCGAATCAACCGCATCTTCAAAAAAGGCGATGCAAATGATGAAACTGGCCTACAAGCCATACTGGATAAGGCTTCCAGCAGTGCCAATCTAGGCAACGAGCGCATAGAAGTGATTGACGCACGGCATCACGTCGTCATCCCAGGCATGGTCAATACACATCATCACATGGTGCAAAGTTTGACGCGTGCCATTCCTTCGGTACAAAGCGCAGAATTGTTTTCGTGGCTCAAAGGGCTCTATCCGATTTGGGCAGGACTCACGCCAGACATGGTACGCACGAGTACCAAAATTGCGATGGCGGAGCTTTTGCTGTCGGGCTGCACAACCAGCAGCGATCACCTGTACATCTACCCCAACGGCATTCGTTTAGATGACTCAATTGAAGCCGCCAAGCAAATCGGGATGCGTTTTGTCGCCACACGCGGCAGCATGAGCGTAGGCGAGAGCGCGGGCGGCTTACCGCCTGATCGCGTGGTCGAACGTGAGCCTTTCATCCTCAAAGAATCGCAGCGCTTAATCGAGACTTATCACGATGCAGCGCATGGTGCAATGACACAGGTAGCGCTTGCGCCTTGTTCGCCGTTTAGCGTCAGCACCGACCTCATGCGCGAGTCTGCAAAATTAGCCCGTAGCTATGGCGTGCGGCTACATACGCACCTTGCCGAAAACGACCACGATGTAGCGTATAGCCTTGAAAAATTCAACCGTACACCCGCCCAATATGCCGAAGATTTGGGCTGGGTCGGCAGCGACGTGTGGCACGCGCACTGCGTCAAACTAGACGATGTAGGCATCTCACTGTTTGCCGCCACGCGCACAGGCATTAGTCATTGCCCATGCAGCAATATGCGCCTTGCCAGTGGCATCTTGCCGCTGCGCAAAATGCTCAATGCTGGCGTACCCATTGGCCTTGGCGTAGATGGCAGTGCCAGCAACGACGCGGCGCACATGCTAGCTGAGGCGCGGCAAGCGATGCTGATTGCGAGAGTTGGCAAAGCGCTTGAACCATTTGGTTGCGATACAGGTCCCGCCGAGATGACCCCGAGGGATGCACTTCGCCTTGCCACCAAGGGCGGCGCAGAAGTACTCGGGCGCTCGCACGACATCGGGCAAATCAAAGAAGGCTATTGCGCGGATTTGGCGATGTTCCGCACCGACACACTCACCATGGCAGGCGGCGCGGTGCATGACCCAGTGGGGGCGCTTTTGCTATGCGCGAGCAGCAATGCGGACTACACGATTGTGAATGGCCGCGTCGTGGTGCGCGAGGGGCGATTAGCCACGCTTGAGATAGAGCCATTGATTGAACAACACAATCAGTTTGCTTTGGATCTGTCTTTGAAATAGCCAATCAAAATCACAAAACCTGGAATCAAAATCATCGCCCAAATGATGTGGCTGAGGTGTGTTTTGACCCACGGCAGATTGCCAAAGAAATAACCGATCGTCACGATGGAGCCGACCCAAAGTGCACCACCCGTCACATCAAACAGCGTAAAGCGTGAGCGCGTCATTTTGGCAACACCCGCCACAAACGGCGCAAAGGTTCTAAGGAAGGGCATGAAGCGCGCCGCCACGATGGTGATGCCGCCGCGTTTTTCATAAAACGTATGCGCTTTATCAAAGGCATCTTTGTTAAAAAACTTAGAATTCTTCCAGCCAAACACACGGTCACCAAACCAACGCCCAATGGTGTAATTGGTTTGATTGCCCGCGACTGCCGCCGCTATGAGCAATGCAACGGATAGCGGGTAACTCATCAAACCCACGCCAGATAAGGCGCCCACGACAAAGAGCAGTGAGTCGCCAGGCAAAAACGGCATGACGACGAGTCCCGTCTCTACAAAAATAATGAGGAACAAGAGCGCGTAAACCCAAGCGCCGTTGCTGGTGACAAACGACTCAAGATGCACATCAATGTGCATGATGAGATCAAACAAAAATGCGAAGAACTCCATCTAGCCTGCGCAATTAGACGAGTGCCGCGACGACTGCGTTACCCATCTCCAGTGTGCTCACCTTGGTGATGCCCGCCCCGCCTTTACCGTAGATGTCTGCAGTGCGGAGTCCCTTAGCCAGTACGGCTTTCACGGCAGCTTCGATCCGCAAGGCAGATTCCGCTTGGCCTAGGCTAAATCGCAGCATCATGGCGGCAGACAAAATGGTAGCCAGCGGATTAGCAATGCCTTTTCCAGCAATGTCAGGTGCAGAGCCGTGGCTGGGCTCGTACAAGCCTTGGTTGCTGGCGTTCAAACTAGCCGAAGGCAGCATACCGATGGAGCCCGTGAGCATGGAGGCTTCGTCGGACAAGATATCGCCAAACATATTTCCCGTGACGACCACGTCAAACTTTTTGGGCTCTTTCACCAATTGCATGGCAGCGTTGTCCACCAGCATGTGATCAAGCACCACATCAGGGTATTGTTTGGCAACTTCAACCATCACGTCCTTCCACAGTTGCGATGTCTCCAGCACATTGTTTTTATCGACGCTGGTCACACGCTTGCTACGTTTGCGTGCGGCATCAAATGCCACATGCGCGATGCGTTCAATTTCAGGGCGGCTATAGCGCATGGTGTCAAACGCTTCCTCTGAGCCTGGGAAATGCCCATCCACCGCCGTGCGGCGACCACGTGGCTGACCAAAATAGATATCGCCTGTCAGCTCGCGGATGATGAGGATATCGAGACCTGCAATCAGCTCGGGTTTTAGGCTAGAGGCATCCACCAATTCTTCGTAGCAAATGGCAGGGCGGAAATTGGCGAAGAGCCCAAGTTCTTTACGCAGACCCAAAATCGCCTGTTCGGGACGGAATTGGCGTTCCAGCTTGTCGTACTTCCAGTCGCCCACCGCGCCAAACAAAACGGCATCGGATGCTTTAGCCAGCGCCAGCGTGGCAGGCGGCAAGGGATGACCGTGCGCGTCAAAAGCCACGCCGCCAACCAACGCGGACTCCATCTCGATTTTTAAGTCCAAAGCTTTTAAAACCTTGACGGCTTCCGCCACGATCTCTGTACCAATGCCGTCGCCAGCTAAAACCGCAATTTTCATTTTGTTCCTTAAATTTAACCCTGTACCGTTGAGAGGTACGCCTGCTCCAGATTATCGGTGTTGTACTTCGCTAGCCACTCGGGCACCGTACCGACAAAGCGAATTTCACCCCCGTGCATCACAGCGAGTCTGTCCGCCAGCTCGCCCACATCGCCTAACGCGTGGGTGCACATAAAGACGGTGCGGCCTTGCTCTTTCATGCGGCGGATAAGGCCTTTGACTTGAACGCGAGAAATCGGATCAAGTCCGCTCATGGGCTCATCCAAAATCAGTAGTTCACGATCTGACAGAAACGCGGCGGCAAGTCCAATTTTTTGACTCATGCCTTTGGAGCATTCGCGCATCGCGAGTTTAAGTACGCCTGCCTGCAAGCCCATATCCGATAAGGTCTGCACGGCGGCGGATTCATCCCACGCTACGTCATGTAGCGACAACACAAGCTGGATGTAGTCTTTGGTTTTGAGCCAACCGTGCGGCGCAAAGCGCTCGGGCATATAGGCCATGCGCTGGCGAGCTTCTAGCGTCGTCGCGTCTACGCCAAAAATAGCGAGCGAGCCTTTGTTTACGGTTGTGAGGTTCAACCAACTTTTGATGAGCGTCGTTTTGCCCGCGCCGTTGACACCAACCAGTGCGAAACATTCTGCCGCTTGCACGGCAAGACTCACATCGTTTAGCGCCTTGAAGTCTGGGCGTGTGGGGTAGGTTTTTTCGACATGCATGGCCTCTAAAGCCATATTGCCTATGGTTTGTGCTGTTGTCATCGTTTGCCTTCTTCCAATTCTTTGAGCGTATGCGCTAAAAACCGTATTTCGTTGGGGTCGGTAATCTTTCCACTGTGCAGCAAGCCGCCAATCAAAAATTTAGCGGTGTCCGAATCCTTGGACTCGATCTTAAAAAAGATATCTAACTGCCTCGCCCATGCTGGCACAGACGGAAGATTTTCCGTCTTGTCGCGCAGCGTTTCAGCATATTTCATCGCGAGCGCCTGATCTTTAAATTGCACGCGTGCGACGTAGGCCACGTGCCCCATCCACGGCCAGCGGCGTTCAGGGTCATCTAAAAACCGAGTTGCCACCCAATCGGTCATCTTGCGTTGACGCTCTCGGTCTGCTGAGCCCTGTGTATAAAGGCGTGCGCCAGCCATTAAAGGGTATTGCGCTGTCGGATCGAGCGCGAGCGAAAGATCTAGCCATGCTGTCAGCTGGTCGTAGTTGAGTTGTCCATACCCTAATGAGAGGCCAGGTTGCACATCGTGTGCCTGCGTCACTAAATTTAAGATTTTGGCAAAAGCAACAGGCTCATCTAGTGACAAGAGACGTGCACCTTGGTGGCTTGGCGGCCAGCCCAGTGCTTCGGCATTGGCTTTGGGTTTGCCGCGAACCGTAGAGAGCGCCACACTTGTGAGCAAACCCACAACCAGCAAGACCCACAGCGCTTTGGGTGCAGGTGCTTGTGCCTTGCGTTTGGCAAAGAAATGACGAATGAAGTTAAATTTCATGGCGATAAAAATCGATCGCAGCAGCGACAACGCAGATCACTGAATACACCAATGCCCATACTGCCAAGATGCCGCAAGTTTGCACCGTCGGGATGATGTTGCCAAGCAACCATTCGGCACGCGTAAAGGTACCCAGCGGTGGAATCACCCAGCCCATGAGCTGAAACATCCATTGCCCTGCCACAGCCTGAAAACTGGTGGGGTCTTGCCCAATGGGTGTTGCGGCCATGGTACGTGCCACATCTAACACGCGCGCCAAAATATAAAACGCGAGCCACATCACCATCGAACCCACCATGTTGCGCAACCCCAACGCAAAAAACAAGGCAACAGCGCCCGTCACAATGAGTTCTAGCCAGAGCGAGATCGACCATAAAAGCAGCACACTCCACTGGTCAATGGGCACCCAAATGGCCATGACCAACATGACCGACAGCGCAGCAATCAAGGCCGTGATGCTGTAGCCCAGCATACGCCCGAGCACGTATTGCATGCGCGAGATCGGATGCGCCAAAAGCACGTGCACAAAACCGCTTTCGTGCTCACGCACCACACTAGCAATCATGGAAACACCCAGCGCAAAGACAAGGCACATGCGATACAGAAACGCGGAAGTGGTGAGTCGTAGCTCTAGCGACTCGGTCACCGCCATTTCGGTCACTACACTTGTGATGATTTGAATGGCGATGAGCGCAATGAACAAAAACCGTCCGCTACGTCCGCGCCAAGATTCAAGTAAAGTCAGGCGGGTCAAAGCGGCAATGGCTGTGCGGCTTTTTTGGAAATGATTATTCATCTGGCAACCTAACTCGATATGCGAAAAGATTTGTATTCTATGAAAATGCTGATGCACAGGCTGCTAGCTGTGCCGCTCCTTTGCTTGGGCGTGATCATTCATAGTTTTGCGCAAGCACCTATCATTTTGTCAAGCGCGTCTGCACCCTTGGTGTTTGAACTCCCGCTAGACCCCAGCACCACACAAAGTCTCAGTCCCCAGACTGCCGTGCAACTCGCGACTCGCGCTCAGCACGCTTCCCAAGGCATGCTCTATCCCGAATGGCTCAATGACGCAGTTTTTAGCGTCAACAGTCGCCCCCGCCAGCGTCTTGCCATTGTCGTTAGCCCCAAACGAGGCAACCCCGAGTTGTCGACCGAGCTACTCATGACGCTTAATAACGCAGGCAGGCGCAGCTTTAAACCATTGCATCTCATATTTGATACCGTAAGCAGCCCCGCAGGGATACCACTGCCAGAGTCAACCATGGCGACTTCGCAAACGAACGCATCTGAGAGCACGCCCGATTTGAGTGTGTTGCTTTCCCCCGTGATTCGCTTTGAAGCACAGCCAGCCTCGACGCGAAAGCCAGAGAACGCAGTCGCAACGGCTGTTCCCGATATCGCCGAACAGAACGTGCAAGGAGTGCAGACACGCCCAACCGCGTTGCGTCCACGCAACATTGCGATGTCACAACCGCGTCCCATGGCGGTCCAGCAAAAACCTGAGTCTGCACCATCACCTGCGCCTATCGGGATCGCCTCCGCGCCAACAGCGCTAGCCTTACCAACATTACCCGCCCGCAGTGCTAGACCCATACCCATACCCGTACCGCGACCCGAATCAACCCTTGATAAGTGGCTAGGCGATTGGCCTACGCTAGCTGGAGGATTGGCACTTTTACTCTGTCTGCTCTACGTGCTCACCCGAGCGCTCAAAAGCTGGCGCGAACGCCGTGCAAACCGCACCATGACCACCTTCTTAGAACCCAAACCCACAGTACTTGCGCCCGAAGAATCGGGGGTCAATACCGTCTTTGGCGTGAGCGACGACGAAGCCAATGCCATGCACGCCAAGTGGTTGCGAGAACAAACCTCACATAAATAAGTGAAAACCCTATAGCATGTCTTATGTGATGCGCTAGAATTTACTCATGCGCGGCGATCCCACTGCGACATATATTTCAACAATCCCTCATAGGAGCTATCACATGAAATCGACTATTTCAAAAATGAAAAAACAAGTCCAGCGAGGTTTTACCCTTGTTGAAATTGCCATTGTGCTGGTCATTATTGGCCTCTTAATCGGCGGCGTACTACGCGGACAAGAGCTCTTGAACTCCGCCCGTATCAATTCGATCTCTGGTCAGCAAAGTAGTATCCAAACTGCTTACTACGGCTTTATTGACCGTTACAAAATGATGCCGGGTGATTTGACTGGCACGCAAGCTTTGCTCATTAACAGCACGACTGCACCAGCATCAGCTTCAGGCGATGGCGGCGTGTTGCTAGCTGATAGCCCCGCCTTCTTTAACAATATCGCTCAAGCAGGCTTTATTTCTTGCACACCTTGCTCGTCAACCACCTTGGTGACGCCTGGCACAGCAGCCGTTGCTGGTGGTGCAGCTGCCACAGCAGCAACTTACATCACACCCACAACGCTATCTGGCACTAACACCATCGTCAACGTTTATGGCACGCCACTAGCCTTTGTTAACAACACCGCCATCACAGGTGGCAGCACCGCTGGTGCGATTGAGTTCTTGTCCAACACTGCTGAAATCTCTAAGCCCATGCTGACAACGGGTAATACGATTGCGTCCAATATGCTGGCAGAACTGGATCGCAAATCCGACGACGGCAATCCTGCTGGCGGCTCTTTCCGCTACACCGATACTGGCACTACGACCATTGCAGCACCTAAAGTAGCCGCAGCCGTATCCACGGCTTGCTGGAATGGCACTGCAGCAACTGGCTTCACATGGCTTGTGAACCCTCCTGGCAATTGCCAAGGCGTTAGCTTGTTCTAAAGCCCACTCGCACTAATTAGCCTCAAGCTAGATATCACAACCGCCAACAGTTTTCTGCTGGCGGTTGTTGTGTATTGAACTCATGAAAAATCCTACCCTAGTTAGATTGACTTCACGCGGTTTCACGCTGGTTGAAATCGCTGTGGTGTTGGTCATCATTGGCTTACTCATTGGCGGCGTGCTCCGCGCATCAGAGCTAATGGACTCTTCCCGCGCTAGCACGATCGTGTCGCAAAAGAGCAGTATTCAAACCGCGTTTTATGGCTTTATTGATCGCTACAAAATGTTGCCCGGTGATTTAACGGGCATTCAAGCTTTGCTCATTGATAGCAAAACGGCTCCCGCAGCAGCGGCAGGCGATGGCAATGTTTTACTGGACGATAGTCCCGCCTTTTTTAATAATCTCACGCAGGCTGGTTTTTTAATTTGCACACCGTGTGGCAGTACAGCCGTTGTCACGGCAGGTGTTGTAGGCGCAGCGGCAACTGCGGCCACTTACATACCTCCAGCAGCCGGGCTTAAAGCGACCAATAGCCCTGTGAATGTTTATAGCCAACCTCTCGCTTTTTACTTTAATACGGGCTCAACAGCAGGTAGCACCCCCGTTGTCGGCGGCAGTACAGCTGGCAGCATTTCATTTTTAGGATCACCGAGCGAGGGTGGCAAGCCCTTGCTGCTCACAGGTGGCGGGATTTATTCGTCCATGCTGGCCGAGATTGATCGCAAATCTGACGACGGAAGCCCGGGCACTGGCGCGTTCCGTTATACCGATGTGATTGCGCAAACCGCAACATCGGGGGTCTCCATTTTTGTCAGCGCCTCCCTGTCTAGCAGTTGCTTCACGGGCGCTGCTGTGCCATTTGCTTGGGCAGTTAACCCCGCTGGCACTTGCCAAGGGGCGTCCACACTATGAAAAGAAATTTTCAACGCGGCTTCTCGCTTGTCGAGATTGCGATTGTGCTGGTCATTATTGGCTTACTCATAGGTGGCATCTTGCGTGGGCAAGAACTGATCGCATCTGCCAGAGTCCGTAATGTGCTTGACCAAGTACGCGCCGTTCAGGTAGCGTACTACGGTTTTCAAGACAGGTACAACGCGTTACCCGGCGATCTGACAGTCGCGCAAGCGGCAATGATTAATAGCAATGCAGCACCCGGACTGATCTCACCAGGCGATGGTTGGGTTCCTGTAGACGATAGCCAACAGTTCTTTAATAACATTGCGCAAGCGGGCTTTCTCACCTGTGCGCAGTGCATGACAAAACAAACCTCTGCTAGCAACCCTACCGCTAATTTCAGCCCGACCAACCTTTATGGGCAGCCCATAGCCTTCGTATTTCCCTCGAGTGTTCCTACAACCAATGCCGTTGGTACTTACTACTTATCTAATCAGATAAATGAAGGTAGCAAAGCCATGGTGACCACGGGCGGCGCCATTGATTCGAAAAGCTTAGCGGAAGTTGATAGGAAAATGGACGACGGCAACCCCACGTTCGGTCAATTCCGCTTCAGCGATACGATCCCATCAGTGAACGGTGTCATTTCGACCCCACCTCTCACAAACTGCGTCACTCCCGATGCTGCCGCTTCAAATGTTTGGAACGTCAATCCCCCCGGCCAGTGCCAAGGTGTTTTGTTACTGTGAGATAGCGTAATTCCTATAGACATAAAGCGCAAACGCGCTAAGATGTTACTAACAAGTTTTTATTATTTTTGGAGAATGCGATGTTGCAATCAATACGAACCATTTTGTCAACAATTCTGGTTTCCACGACTCTGTTTTTAGTCGGCTGTAGTGGTTGTGTGAGCCAGGCTGGGGATAGCGTCACAGGTACGGGTACGGGTACTGTATCGCCAACAGGTGCAATCTCTGGCTCAGGTTCAGGTACGTCGCATAGCCAATCCAATGGCACTCAATCAGGGACGCAAAGTAACAGCTCGGTCAACATCACGATGAACAACTCCACGGACAAAATTGTTTGCACCAGCACAACGGGCGTGGTCACGGTTTTTAGTCAAGGGCAAACAATTACGAGTGCGGGAACGTCAACCTGCGTGGATACACCCGCCAGCCAAGCGCCCGCAACGACAACCACCAGCTCATCGAGTGGTTCAAGTGGATCGGGTAGCAGCACATCGGGCACTGGCACCACAACAGCGGCGAGCACCACCACCTCTACATCGACAACCAACCCAGCAAATTCTTTTTAATCAAACAGGGGTTGTTGTTTCATCCGCGATATAGCAAATCATCACATATGAGAAATCGCTCATTAAAACAACAATAAGCTCTTGAAATAGTGCTGTTTTCTGGTAATCTTGGCACTCTATGAAATTAGCGTTTTTCACCGCCGCTGTTAGTTTGTTGTTGGCTGCTTGCAATTTGCCGCCACAACCTTTGAGTGACGGCCACGTCAGTGAAAAACCATCAGTCGCCACCGTGCTAACACCGCCTAGCCTCCGCGCTATTCGTCTACCCGCCATGCCGCCTGTGCCCACACCGCGGGCTGCACAAGAAGTGTTTAGCGTTGTTGTGAACGATGTCTCTGTCAAAACGCTTTTGTTTGCCTTGGCACGCGACAACAAACTCAACGTGGATATTCATCCCTCGGTCGGCGGCCGTGTCACGCTCAACGCGACCGATCAAACGCTTCCCCAATTGCTAGAACGCATCGCAGCACAAAGTGATATTCGCTATGAAATAAGCGGTAATTTGCTGCGTGTACAACCCGATACACCTTATTTGCAAAATTACGCCATTGATTATGTAAATTTGCAGCGGCAATCGAGCAATCAAGTCACCATCAGCGCGTCGCTAGGCGGCGCTACTGCAACTAGTGCTGGATCGTCAGATTCATCCATTAAGTCATCGAGTGAAAATAAATTTTGGGAAACCTTAATTTCTAACGTTTGTCAAATTGTGGTGACTTCAAACCAAAGTCGCAACCAACGCGACGAGCAAGCGGACAAGCTACGTTCGCAGGATCGTGATGACCGATTAAAGGTGGCGCTGGAGTTGACGAAGGCGACTCAAAGCAGCGCCTCTACTGGCAGCACAGCGCCTATCACCGCGCAAAGCGGATCGGGTAATGCAGGCGCTGCCGACCTCATGCGGCAAGTCTTAAATACAACGAATACACAAAATACAGCGATTAACAATGCTGTCGCCACACCTACAGCAGCCGCCAGCGCTGGAAGTGCAGGTGCCGCCGCAACTGGCACTACAGCGGCGGCAACCGCACAACCAGCTAATTCGGCTGCAACCGCTTGCGGTGTAACCGCTGGAGGGGGCGCTGCTGGCGCTAATAATCCCCTCATGGTGAACAAGGAGTCTGGCATTGTGGGTGTGAGCACCACATCCAAAGGACACGACCGCGTGAGGGCCTTCATTGACCGCGTCATGATGGGCGCTCGTCGCCAAGTATTGATTGAGGCAACGGTGGTCGAAGTGCAGCTCTCGGCCAATTCTCAATCAGGTATCAACTGGTCGCAAATTATCTCCACTGGGGCAGCACGGGGCTTAACGGTAAATCTCACTTCGTCCTCCTCTCTCAGCAGCACAAACGCAGGCACGATTAGCTTTACCAGGACTGGAACAACCCTTGGCGACATTACTGCTGCCGTTAGTTTGCTTGAGAGCTTTGGGACAACCAAAGTGCTATCGAGTCCTAAGTTGTCCGTGATTAACAACCAGACGGCGATCATCAAAGTCATTGACAATTATGTTTACGTCACGCTGTCATACACCCCCGCAACGATCAGCTCTAACGTTGTGATCTCACCCGCCTCGTATACGTCCAACATCAACACAATTCCCGTCGGTTTTGTGATGACTGTGACGCCGCAAATTTCGGACTCTGGTGAAGTCACACTCAATGTGCACCCTAGCATTACACGCGTCATCAGCACGATCGTCGATCCCAACCCGGTTCTGGTCAATGCGACGCCGCCCATTACCAACCTCATCCCTGTGGTTCAATCACGCGAGCTAGAGTCTATTCTTCGTGTGCAAAGTGGTGAAATTGCTGTATTAGGTGGCCTGATGCAGGAATCCAATGTGAGCACGGAGCAAGGCATTCCTGGCCTCAACCGCGTTCCCGTGGTGGGAACGCTGGCAGGTTCGCGCAGTGAAGTCAGAGCCAAAACCGAGCTGGTGGTCTTTATGCGCCCAATCGTCATCAAAGATGCATCCGTCAATGGTGACTATAAAGAATATAAATCGCAATTGCCAACAAGCACATTTTTTAACGGATCGCCCTCAGAAGCTTGGGGGCCAAAATGATGCGGCTATTGTGCGTCTCCTTACTGTCTTTTGCATTTGCGTGTTCCGCGCAAAGCAATAATCCAAGAGTAGCCCCTGCACCCGCCGAACAAAATGGAGCGCAACTTCAGATCCAACGCGGTACGCTTAAGGCGTCGGTTGATGCTGATGTCATGCGGGGCTATAAGGCGCTCAGCCAGAACCAGTTCAGCCAAGCACGCGAGGCCTATAGCCAAGTGTTATCCAGTAATCCTACTCAGCGCGATGCCTTACTTGGTATTGCCTATGCGCATCAAGCGCTTGGCAATACGGATCAAGCCGTCTCGACGCTGCGCCGCTTGGTTGAGCTTTATCCTCGCGACAGTGACGGCATGAGCGCTTTGTATCTCATTGGCGGAGGGGATCTGGTGGCCGAAGAAACACGGTTTAAACAGTTGCTGGATCGCAGTGAATACCCAGCCGCCGTGCACTATACGCTGGGTGTCATTTACTTCGAACAACGACGTTTTGGTGAGGCTGAGCGGGCTTTTAGCCGCGCCTCATCTTTGTCACCTACCCAGCCAGACTATGCCTATAACTTAGCATTAGCGCTTGATCAGTTGGGACGCAGTCGCGATGCTGCTAGGCAATATGTTGTTGCGCTCAATTTAGCCAATCAAACCAGCGCCGTCTTCAGCCGAGATTTAGCTCGCGCACGGCTCAAAATTCTGACAGCCACGCCATGATTCAAGGCGACGCGAATAAAGGCTTATTACGCAAAACAGACCGTGAGCTAGCCGATAAACTAATTTCCGAGAAGCATCTCTCGACCAGTGAGCTCAGCATCGCGCTTGCAGAGCAAAAGCGCCTAGGTGGTTTTTTGCATACGCATATCACGAGGCTAGGTTTAATGTCTGCATCCATCTTGCGTGATATTCGCGCAGCGCAATTGCAGTTGCCCGTTGTTGACATCGCCGCGCAAAGACCTGATCCTGCCGTACAACGCCTGCTATCTGGCTCTCTAGCCAGGCACCATAAAATGCTCCCCGTGGCACGCTCTAGCACGGGACATGTGTTGCTGGCAGTCACTGACCCCAGCGATCTCATTGGTATTGATCAAGTGACCGCCTATTTGCGCGGGCAAGGTATTCTTCAAGTCAAGCTAGGCTTGGCCGCCGATGCCGAGTTGCACCGCGAAATTGATCGTGTCTTTGGTGAGCGTGTATCGGTAGAGAGCATTTTGGCCACAGGCGGTAGAGAGCCACCAGTGGACAAAATTGTCGAGGCGATTTTGCAGCAAGCCTACGATCAAGAGGCTTCTGACGTTCACTTCGAGCCTGACGAATATTTTTTGCGTGTCAGGTTACGCATTGACGGTGTTCTGAAACAAACACACTTACTGCACTCCTCCATTTGGTCGGGCTTGGCGGTCAAATTGAAGGTGTTAGCGGGCATGAACATTGCCGAGAATCGTCTGCCCCAAGACGGTCGCTTCGGTATGAAGCTTGGCATCAACGATATTGACTTTCGCGCGGCGTGCTTACCCACCGCTCACGGCGAAAACATCGTGTTACGCTTGCTGGATAAAAACAAAAATATCGTCCCCTTTAAGCGCGTTGACATCAGTGATCATGCGCGGCGCTGCATCAATACTGCTGTCGCCAAACCAGAAGGTATTGTGCTGGTCACGGGGCCGACTGGCAGTGGTAAAACAACCACGCTTTACTCGGTGCTATCGTCGGTTAGCACTGAAGATGTCAACGTCATGACGTTGGAAGACCCTATTGAATATCCGCTACCGCTCATTCGGCAAACACAGATTACAGAAAAACTCACTTTTGCGGACGGCGTTCGTGCCTTAATGCGACAAGATCCTGACGTCATTTTGGTCGGAGAAATTCGCGATCAAGAAACCGCTGAAATGGCTTTTCGCGCCGCAATGACAGGTCACCAAGTGTTTGCCACGCTACATACCAACTCGGCGCTAGCCGCGGTGCAACGGCTGCGTGACATTGGCGTGAGCCCTGAAATTTTGGCAGGCAACATGATTGGCGTGATTGGTCAACGCTTAGCACGCAAACTTTGCAGTCAATGCAAAGTGCCGACCCACTTAACACCTAACGATCAAAAACTATTAGATGTTGCCGACAGCGATGTATCCAGCACCCGTATCTATAAAGCCGTGGGTTGCGAGCACTGCGCGCAATCGGGCTATCGCGGCCGATTTGTACTGATGGAAGTGCTGCTATTCGACGAAAAATTGGACGAGCTGATTGCCACCAGTGCCAGCCCGCCTGAACTGGCCCGCTATGCACGTAGCGTTGGTTTTTTGACGCTGCGTGACGATGCCATCAGGCGTGTGCTCATTGGCGACACCACCATCGAAGCCGCTAGCCGCGTTGTTAGCTTCGCCGAGCGTTAACACAAGCGAGTTCTGCTATGCCTCTCTACGCTTGGAAAGCCATTAATGCCGACGGTAAAACCATTAGCGGGAAAAGCCAAGCGGTCGATCCATCGACTCTTGCCGCGCATATGGAGCAATCAGGGCAATTGCTTTTAAAAGCCGCCCTAGTGAAACCGGGACTTTCTTTTGGCAAGCAAAAAGTTGGGCGCGAGCAATTACTCAACTTTAGCTTTCAACTCAGCATGATGATGCGGGCTGGCGTCACGATCTTGGATGCCCTACGGGATGTGTCCGAAGGCGAAGGTAATTCAGCCATGCGCGAGGTGATTGGCAATTTGGTTGAAGGTCTCTCCAGCGGTAAAACGCTCTCTCAGGCGATGGCAACGCAACCTAAAATTTTTGATGAGGTTTATCTCAACCTGATCCAAGCGGGCGAGCAAACAGGTCAATTAACCGAGGTTTTAGAAGATCTCACGGAGACGCTGAAATGGCAACACGAAATGGCCAGCCAAACCAAGAAGGCGCTAACCTACCCCATCATCGTGACCGTGGTCATTACGGGCGTCATGCTATTCATGTTGGGTTTTGTGGTGCCACAAATCACCCAGTTACTTAAAACACTTCAAATCGAATTACCCTGGCAAACCAAGGTACTGATGTGGATGTCCGATGGCGTGGTGCACCACTGGCCAGTCATGGGTTTGATCGTAGGGTCATTAGTGATTTTTGGTGTCTTTTTTGCCAAAGTTCCTGGCCCTATGCAAGGCCGAGTGGATCGACTCAAACTTGGCATCCCGATTGTGGGCAAGGTGCTGTCTCGTATATCACTGGCGCGTTTTTCATATGTGCTGGCCATGTTGTATGCCGCAGGCGTCACTGTGACAGACGCTTTAAAGGTGGTTGAAAAAGCAGTAGGTAACAAAGCCATGGCTGAAGCGGTGAAGAGCGCCAGAATTCAAATTGGCAAAGGTAAAAGTTTGTCCGCGGCTTTCACAGGCAGTGAACTCTTTCCTCCAATGGTTGTCAGCATGCTGCGCGTCGGCGAAGCGACGGGCTCACTCGATAAATCGCTCAAAAACGTCAGTTACATGTATACCCGGGAAGCGCGCGATGCGGTTGAAAATCTGCAAGCCAGCTTGCAACCCATCATGACCGTGGTGCTAGGGGGCATGATGGCACTCATCATTGTCTTTACGCTTGGACCACTCTACATTAATGTGATCGGAGGAGGTAAGTTTTAATGCCTAGCTCACTTGATCTTCTCAAGAGTTCCAGCCCGTTGCATATCTTGCACCTATCGTCTGGCAAGGCACATATTTATTTTGTTAAATCAAAAGGTGCCACGCTCGTCGAGCCACCCAGTGGATTGCAACAAGCATCTGATTTAGCACTTTTTGCAGCGCAATGGCCGAACGTGCCTTGGGCTATTTTGGTCGATCAAAGCGAGGAGACTTTTTGGGGGGGCGTGATGCCAGTCATGCGCGGTGCAGCAAAGACGGCTTGGATTGAGCGGATGTCTGCCCAGTCAGGGTCTGAGAGCCCCTATCGCTGGTCTGAATTACAAGGTAAAAGTCGTTCACAGCCTGACAAAATTCGCGTGCTAGGTTATACGCTAGGTAGGCCCGAAGGATTGACCCCGTGGCTAGACGCTTTGCAAAGTTGCAATGCGCGTATTCGCGGCGTCTATTCGCCCGTAATGATGACGCCAACTGCGCTCACGCTACTCAAAATCAAACCTCTCAAAAGCGAAGACGATATCGGCGTGCTTGTCACGCCGCATGCTGAAGGTTTGCGTCAATCCGTCTTAGTGGCAGGTCGCGTACGATTTTCACGCTTGGCACTGCACCCCTTCACCACCAGCGCCGAGTGGTTTGAAACCGTCTATAGCGAGACAGCAAGGCTACGGGAGTACTTGATCGGTAGCGGCTTACTTAAAAGCGATCGTGCAGGTATGCATCTTTATGCGGTGCTACCGCCTAGCGTAGATGTCAAAGCCGCCAAAAACTCAGCCAATTTGAATTCGAGAGATCATTACCGCTGGGTAGAAAGTCCACTAGCCGAGTTGGTTTACGCTGCCGCTTTAGCAAAAAATCAACCCCTCTCCCAGCTAGCTCCCACGTTTTATAGCAAACGTGATTTGAGCGTGCGCATCACGAAAATCATCTACATCGCCAGTGCCATACTTGCGGCACTTGCTATCGTTTATGCTTCGTTTTCAATCGCTCAATTATGGCAAAAGCAACTCGATATTGATGCCGCGCAAGATGCCTCTAGTGCCGCGTCAAAGCAATATCAAGCCATTGCTAAAAATTTCCCGCCTACGCCGCTCACGGCCTTGCAATTGGCTGATATGAGTAAACGCTGGGATACGATCAAAGCCGCTGCCCCGCCCAATATGCGTGACATTTTGCTGATAGCAGGTCAAACGCTAGCGAGGCATCCTGGCATGATCATTGAGAAAATGGAATGGGTTGGCGAGGTGCCAAGCAAACCACCCGCACCTGGCGCTGTTCCGGGCTTGCCACCGCCTGCATCTAAGGAGAAAAAAGAAGTCGCCACGCTAGTGCTAAGCGGCAGCATCCGCGGCATTGCGAGCGACGATTTGCGCGGCACACGCGACGCACTATCCAAACTCATGCTCGATTTCAACCGCAACCCCGACCTTCGAGCCGAGGTCACCAAAAAGCCACTGGACCTTAGCACCAAAGCCTCACTTTCGGGTTCTGGCAAGCAAGAATCTTCTGAGCTTAGTTTTGAGATCAAGCTATGGCAACGTTAAACGCACAAGCCGCCAACTACGACGATGATGATGAAGGGACGGGCGCTGCCGCGCCGCCCAAAGAGCTCGGCTGGAACTGGAAGACATGGCCCAGCAATCTGCGCCGCGCCGTCGCCATAAGTGCAGGCATGCTTATCGCTATGGGTGTACTTATTTTATTTTTACAAGCACAAGACAAAGAGTACACAGAAAAGCTTGATGCCAGCGCAGGCGGCAAGTCGCTCTCGCAAACCAAGCTGCGCGAAAGTGGACAAGAACGTGACGCCATCGTTAAGCATTTGCCGGTGCTGCGTGAGCTAGAAGAGCGCGGCATCTTCGGCGAAGAAAAGCGACTCGAATGGGTTGAGCAATTGCGCACCATTGAAAAGCGCTGGCCAGGCATTGCCATCAAGTACGACATATCGCCGCAAAAGCTAGTAGCCAAAGAGGGTAGTAACGGTGTCGTGCAACCCATCCCACCAGGCGCAAAGCTACCAAACGGCGATCCAGTCAAACAGTTTGGCGTATTTAGCACCGACATGAAGCTCACGCTACAGCTGCTGCACGAAGGCGATGCTCTCGCCATTTTCGATGAGCTGAAAGCCGCCAATCTTGGGCTTTTTAGCGTTAAAAAATGCAGTATGAGGCGCCCCAATAACGGCACGGCAGTCGAGAATGCAAGCGACTTCGGTGCGCCACTCATTGTTGATTGCACACTCAATTGGATTAGCATGAGTGCCTACACACCATGATGCACTTGCCATTAGCCCGCTCTTTATTTCTAGCCTTGCCGCTTGGGCTTGGATTCATACTGCCAGCGTCAAGCCAACCAGCAGAGCCTAGCTCTGCTGCGCAAGCTAGAAACCTAGGTCAAACTAGATATGGCACAGGGCTTGGCAGACTACTGACATCCGAGCGTGAACGTACCAAGATTGATGACTTGAGGTTCAACGTGGTGGAGCAAGTAAAAGCCGCAAAGGAAGAGGCCGACGAAGGCCCCAAATTACTGCATATTGACGGTATTACTCAACGCCCCGACAGACCAGCAGGACAGCGCATCAGTGTCTGGATTAACGGCAACCTTTACGCAGAAAACGAGCTGCCCTATGGCCTCACCATTGCACGCAACGCCAAAGGTGAAGTCACGGGTTTAAATTCTGTTGTGAGCAAAGGTAAAACCGAGTTTGCCAAAATTGGCGACGACATCACCAGGCCCCAAACGGCAGCAGAAGCCCAAGCCATAGAGCTTGCGGCCACGCAGCCCAAAAAACCAGCGGTACAACCATGAGTCGTCAACGTATCCAACAACAAGGACTCATTGGTATTTTGCTGTTGGTCACGATTGCCGTGGTGGCCGTAGCGGTGTTTAGCAAGAATATCTGGGGCGAGGATTCAAAGACTTATCAAGCCAAAGTGAATCGTGAAGCACTGGCGCAGGCGAAGGCAGCGTTACTTGAGTATGTCGAGGTAGGAAGCCAAGGTCAGCTATCAGGTGCTCTGGGTACAAACACCGCTGGTACGTCTGCCGTCATACTAGGGCGACTACCTTGCCCTAATCAAGATGGGAATGGCGTTAGTGTGACGCCCTGTGGAACCACTACTTACAACACGGCTGGCATTCATAGTCTAGGCTTATTTCCTTGGTCAACACTCAACACACCCGTTCCGCGCGATGCTTCGCATCAGTGTCTGTGGTACGCCGTAGATGGTGCTTTCAAAATAAACCCTACGACCTCTCCGCTCAATTCCGATTCATTTGGTAGTTTTTCAGTCATTCAGCCCGTTAAGCCAACGGATCCTTCGCTGCTCAACACGGCATGGCCTACGCAATTATTGGCAGGAAATTTATCTAACAGTGCTGCCAATAGCTCTCCCGATCGTGTGGTGGCTGTGATCATGGCTTCAGGTTCGGCAGGTGGCACGCAAACACAAACCTCCGTCGGCGGGACGACTTATACCTGCGGTTTAACTCGAGCACTCTCAGGTGTCCCTAATGCCGAAACATCGGCTCCTGATTTTCTTAAATACTATTCAAGCACAATTAATAATCAGTCATTGCTACCTGCCGCTGGCGGCGCTCCAGTCGCAAATGTGGCCAATCCAGCCCTCACGCCAAAAGATGCACTCAAAACATTTATCACTGCAGATATAGGCCAAGAGCAGCTGAATGATCAGATTGTTTGGATCACGGCCGAAGAATTCTCTAGAGCTGCCACAAAGCGTGTGGCGGGCATTTTGGCGAACTTTATCAACACCAACTATATTGCGTTCACGGGCAATTATCCTCCCGCCTCTACAACCCCTGGCGGGCCTTGTAGTACAACCACGCCAAAGCTTTTGCAAGGCTTTATTCCTGGCACTTGTGGCGGGCGGCAAATCATCCCCATCACACCCAATCGACTTGATCCGTCGAACGACATAGATTTATGGCTTGGTCAAGCACATTACGCCGTTTCTCAGCACTGCATTTCTGGAGGCACCATCACGCATCCTTGCGCTAGCGGGACTAAGCGCGTCAAGATTGACGGTCGTACTGCACCTGCGATTCTTTTGATGCGTGGCCGTGCGCTTGGAGGGCAAACGGCTTGCATGTACACAGGCTCGGTCAACTTTAACAGCGTGGCAAACAATACGATTGTGAATTGTCTAGAAGGAACCAATCGAACCGTCGTAACGGCTGCAATTACAGCGGCTGCGGGCACGGGTTCTTACGTTACCGACATATCAACCATCCAATACAGCGCACCTAATCCCAGCAGCAGCAATGACTACATGTTTCAATTCACGCTTCAGTAAGATCAATTTATGAAAAATACGACTTCAAAAGGTTTTACGCTTATTGAACTGGCCGTGGCTTTAACCATTGTTGCGCTCGTCATTGGTGGCTTGGCCGTGCCCATGAGCAAACGTCTTGCTGAACAGCAGTACATTGATACACAAGCCACTCTTGATAAGGCGATGGAGGCTATCGTTGGCTATGCCATTTTGAATCGACGTCTTCCTTGCCCTGATGTCAGCACAAATGCAATTGATAACCGAGATGGGTTTGAAAAAATTGCTGGTGCAGTTGGCACCATTACTGGGTGCTCGATTGGTATTACTGGGACTGCAACCAATGCCGCCAATTACCACTCTGACCCCGATGGCGTGAGTTGGGGGGACCTGCCTTGGCAGACCCTAGGCCTTGCTGCGCCTAATAACGTGGATGCGTGGAATAACCGTCTGCGTTATGCCGTCTTCACGCCTCTTGTGACGCAAGTAGCGCCAGCCGTTGTGTGCTCAAACATCGTCAACCCACCCACAATAGGTGTGGGTTTCCAAAATTTAGGCTGCAATACGGCTATTGCCAATACAACCATTGCGGGAGGCGGTCAAATCGACATTCGCTGCGGCAATCCGCCAACAACAACTGCCTCGAATGTTGCACTTGGCTGCCTCACTACACCTGCGGCGGCGCCCTACCAAGTCACACAGAGTGCTGTCTTCGTGGTCTATTCAATGGGGGCTAATGGCCTTGGATCAACCAGCATAGTTAATCTGAACTCCATCACATCCTCGGCCTTTACAGCTGCGCGCATTACGAAATATCCCGATGAAGCAGCCAACGCCCCCGAGTTGGATACTGGCACGAGCCAAGCATTGGCAAGCGCCCTTCGCAGACAGTTCGTCACTCGCTCACGAACCGACGACACCAGTACCGCTAGTCCATTTGATGATGTTTTAAGTTTTATGTCTGCCTCTACGCTTGCAGCAAAACTATCTAATGCAGGCGTATGGCCATGAGCCACATCAAACGCGGCTTTACCCTGATTGAACTAGCCATTGCGCTGGCAATCGTTGGCTTGCTGCTCGGTGGTTTGTCTGTACCTTTAAGTAAACGCTTGGCCGAGCAACAATATGCTGAAACACAAGCCAGTATTGATAAAGCGATGGATGCCTTGGTGGGCTTTGCATTGATGAACGGTCGCATGCCCTGCCCTGATATTTCCACAACGGTTGCCGATAACCGTGATGGCCTTGAAGATCAAGGTGCATCTGGCGGCACTACTTGCGGTATAGGTGCCAACACGGGCACGTTCAACTATACAAATTCATCAGATGTGAATGGTGCAAGCTGGGGTGATCTTCCATGGAAAACTTTAGGACTTCCGCCCCCCAACAATGCCGATGCTTGGAACAATCGATTACGTTACGCTGTTGTCACAAACCTCGCCACAATAGATGCAGGTGATGCAAACTCGTTTAACGAAGATGTATTGGCAACCACAACGATGCTGCAAATACGATGCGGCAACCCAACGACCACAACGCCGACCACAGCTGCCCCAGGCTGCTTGGCAGCAACGTACACCGTCAGTGACAACGCAGCTTTTGTCGTTTACTCCGTAGGTTCTAACGGCTGGGGATCAACCAGCATCAATAACTTGACAACACGAAAACCATTTACAGCAGCTCAGATAGCACTAACCCCCGATCAAGCAGCCAATGCACCTGAAGCAGAAGCTACGCTTGCCTTGCGGAGGCAATTTGTCACTCGCGATCGGACAGAGGCTTCCAGCACTGCTGGAGAATTTGATGATCTGCTGAGTTTTATGTCCTCGACAAAATTAGCCTCTAAACTTCTCAACGCAGGAAAATGGCCGTAGAAATTATGAAAAACAATATCTCTCGCGGATTTAACTTAGTAGAAATCGCCATCGTGCTAGTGATCTTTACTTTGATCATCACGGGCATTTTGCGTGGGCAGGAGTTAATCAACTCGGCAAAAGCGCGTAATTTGATTGATCAAAAAAGTAGCTTCCAAACCGCCTTTATTGCTTTCTCTAATCGCTACAAATTAGTAGCTGGCGATTTGACGACGGCACAAGCTAGCTTTGTTGCCAACAACATCGTTAAACCTTCCACATGTGGTGGTGATGGTGTTATTAACTTTGATGCTACAAATAGCTTGACTTGTACAGCCGCTGAATCCGCCCTCGTCTTCCAAAATCTGACGGCTACCAATCTGCTGGCTTGTGCAAACTGTATGACTGTGACTACAAATACGGCCGCAACAACAGCAAATACTTATATCAACTCCTATAGTCAATCACTGCAATTCGGTCTGGTTGGCGCATCCAATTCAAGTAGTGGTGGCTATTGGCTAGATCCGAACCCCACCTTAATGCCAGCAAAAAACATTTTGAGTACGGGCTCTAAAGTAACGGCGGCTATCTTGCAACAAGTCGACCAAAAAGCGGATGATGGCGCTCCCCACTCAGGACTTTTTCGGCAAAGTAGCACGGATTCTGCTGATACCACAGCCAACTGCACAACCGTGACTGGATCAGGCTCAACAGCTGTCTACGCTTGGACAACTACAGGCAACGCCAACTGCGCAGGTGCATGGCTCTTTTAAGCAGGGATAATTAGCAACGCAATGCTAATTTCTTTCATCGGTTTAATGGGTAGTGGAAAGACGACCGTCGGTCGAGCTTTAGCGCGTCGATTGCAGTTAGACTTTTTTGATACTGATCATGTCATCGAAGAACGTCTTGGCTACTCGCTACGTACTTACTTCGAGCAAGAAGGTGAGCCACGTTTTCGTGATTTAGAACAGTCGATCATTGAAGAGTTGACGCTTAAAAATAATGCGATTCTTTCGACTGGCGGCGGCGCATGTGGACGGCTTGCTAACCGAGAACATTTAAATACCCGCTCGCACGTGATCTATCTAAAAGCCACGCCAGAAGAGCTTTACCGCCGTATCAGACACGATGGCACGCGCCCTTTATTGCAGGTCAATGATCCGCTGGCTAAGCTGCGTGATTTGTATGGTGCGCGGCACCCGCTCTACCTAGAGACTGCGCACCAAACGTTTGAAACTTCGCGTCCATCAATGAGTCATCTCGTGAACAATATTCAACGCCAATTGGAGGCCACTGGTGTCATCTAACAACACACATACCGTACGGATCGACATGGGGGAGCGCAGTTACAACATCTTGATTGGCACTTCGCTACTCGGCGACGCTGCCACTTATGCGACCCTGCCCCAAGCCAACACAGCGATGATTGTGACCAACACGGCTGTGGCACCGCTGTATGCCAAACACCTTGCTGATGCCCTTGCAGACCAATACCAGCGAGTACTGCAGGTCATACTGCCCGATGGTGAAGCGTATAAAGATTGGCAAACACTCAATCTGATTTTTGATGCACTCCTGCAAAACGGCTGCGACCGCAAAACCGTTTTATTTGCGCTGGGCGGTGGCGTTGTGGGGGATATGACGGGCTTTGCTGCCGCATCCTATATGCGCGGTGTACCGTTTGTGCAAGTGCCCACCACCCTACTCTCACAAGTTGATTCGTCGGTGGGCGGCAAAACAGCCATCAATCACCCGATTGGCAAAAATATGATTGGTGCTTTTTATCAACCCGTGCTTGTCGTCTCCGACATTGCCACTTTGTCAACGCTACCAAAACGTGAACTGAGCGCAGGGCTTGCCGAGGTCATCAAACACGGTGTGATGGC
>JANXRP010000116.1 GCA_025352965.1 Comamonadaceae bacterium | reverse complement strand
GCATCGTAAAAACGCTGCAAGAGTTGAAACACGGTTGTCTTGCCAGCACCTGAAGGGCCTACCAGCGCCACTGTTTCGCCTGGTTGAATGTGAAAGCTCAGGTTGTCAATTGCCTTGCGATCTGGCCTTGACGGATAGTTGAAGCTGACATTTTCAAAACGAATGTCAGCGCCCATACCACTTGGCTTAGCGAGCATTTGTGGATGCACTGGCGACTGAACCTTGGACTGCACCGCGAGCAGTTCCATCAATCGCTCAGCAGCGCCCGCAGCGCGAAGCACATCGCCCATCACCTCGGACATCACGGCGAGCGAGCTGCCTAGCAAAATCACATACAGCACCAGTTGACCCAACTCACCCGCGCTCATCTTGCCCGCCATCACCGCTTGTACACCAAGGTAGAGGCCAAACAGCAAGGCTGAAAAAATCGTCACGATCACAAACGCGGTTAGCACGGCACGTGTGCGATTACGACGTATCGCCACACTAAAAGCTGTTTCGTTGGAAGCCATATAGCGCGTGGCTTCTCGGGCCTCTTGCGCATAACTTTGCACCAGCGGAACCGAAGTCAACACTTCGGCAGCAATCGCGCTGGCATCCGCCACGCGGTCTTGGCTGGAACGCGAGAGTTTGCGCACGCGTCGTCCAATTGCCACCGCAGGAATGACGACCAGTACAACAAGCAAAAGCACCAAGCCCATGACCATTGGCGCGGTGTAAACCAGCATGGCAATCGCACCCAACATCATTACGCTGGAGCGCAGCCCCATCGATAGACTAGAGCCCACCAGCGTTTGAATGACGGTGGTATCAGTGTTCAGGCGCGAGAGCACTTCGCCCGAGCGCGTGGTTTCAAAAAATTCTGGGCTTTGATGAATGACATGCGCATAAACCTTGGTACGCACATCGGCGGTGACGCGCTCGCCCAGCCACGAGACCATATAAAAACGCAGTGCCGTAAACACACCAATTGCAACGGCTACGCCAAACACTAGCGCAAATTGCGCTTGCTGTTTGCTGGAAATACCCGTGCTAAAGCCTTCATCAATCAAACCCCGCAACACCACAGGCAGCGCGAGTGTAGCCAGCGCCGCAGCCAACAAAGCCACGCCCGCTATGGCGATTTGCTTTTTGTAGGGTGTAAAAAACGGGACAAGGGATTTAAGCGGATGTGTCATCCTACTTGTCCGCCAGCATAGATTGCAGTTCACCACTGGCAATCAATTTTTCAACATCACTTGCACCGCCCACCAAAGTACCACGTACAAACACCATCGGAAACGTCGGCCAGCCTGTCCACATCTTCAAAGCATTGCGCTCGCGCCACATACTGAAATAGCTGCCGTAATCTAAGTCGTGATGCGCAATACCAACCGCATCCAAGAGCTTGCGTGCTTTTTTAGGCATAGGATTGATGCCCATGCCCACCACCACCACGGGATGCGCCGCAATAGCCGCCTGAACTTCTTGCACCAAGGTCTGGCGGTTGGTAGCCACATATTTTTGAATAGCAGGGTGAATCTGCTCAACTGACAAAACAGGGCGCTGCATAAAACTCTCCAATATGAATGAAGCGATAAATGTAGCGCCAGTCACCCTTGCTTCAAGTCGCCTTGCGACCAAACAGACACAATGCGGCGTGAAACCGCAATCCTAAGCTTCGGGCTTGATCTGCGCCCTTGCAATCACGGGCTTCCAGCGAGCTTGCTCGTTCAAAATGAATTTTGCAAACTCTTGGCTACTGCTGCCCACGGCAATAGCTGTATCTTGCGCCAGCTTGTCATGCACCGCCTTGCCCTTTGCGGCGGCAACGGCTTCTTTTTCTAATTTCTCGACGTTCGCTTTTGCTAATTTTTTGGGAGCCATCAAGCCATACCACTGCGTCATTTCAAAGCCTTTGTAGCCCTGCTCGGCCACCGTTGGCACATCGGGCAATTGCGGCAACCTTGTGGATGTGCCCGTCGCAATGCAGCGCAACTTGCCTGCTTTGATAAATTGAATGAGTGCTGGAGCCCCAACCGATGCGGCTTGCAAGCGACCAGACAGCAAATCGGTCAGCATTGGCCCCGTGCCACGATAGGGCACATGAAGCATAAAAATATCGGATGCCATCTTGAGGTACTCAAAAGCCAAATGCCCTGCACTGCCGTTGCCTGCCGAGCCATAGTTGAGTTGTCCAGGCTTCGATTTGGCGTAAGCCACAAATTCTTTTAAATTTTTAACTGGCAAATCAGGGTGCACCACATACAGACTGGGCACTTTGGCAATCAAAGTAATCGGCGTGAAGTCTTTAATGGGGTCATACGGTAGTTTGGTAAAAATGAAAGGATTAACAGCCAGCGTGCCAATATGCCCCAGCACCAAAGTGTGATCGTCACTACTCGCTGCAACTTCCTGCATGGCGATATTGCCTGCGCCGCCTGGTTTGTTGTCCACAAATACGTTTTGCCCGATGGTCTTCGCCATCTCGCCAGCCAAAGCCCTCGCCACAATTTCCGAGCTGCCGCCAGGTGCAAACGGAACAACCAATCGCAGCGGTTTGCTCGGCCAGTTATTACTCCAACTGGGCAATGTGACCAGCCCCGTCGCCCCTAGCGCGCTACTGGCTAAAAAATGACGGCGCGACACAAATGGTGTAATGGATAAATTCATGGGATTTCTTTCTTAATGAGGGTTAAATGTTGCTTACTCTAGTGTGATGCCGCGCTCTTTAATCACCCTTGACCACAGGCTGATTTGCTGCTGCAAAAACTGGCTGCTCTGCATGGGTGACAAGCTTTGCACCTCGCCACCCAGCTGGGTAATGCGTGCGCGAACTTCAGGTGCTTCTAGTGCTTTTTGGAATGCTCCAGCCAATTGCGCCAGCACTGCATCAGGCGTTCCTGCTGGGGCAAAAACCGCATTCCATTCATAAATCTCGGCACCACTCACGCCCGCCTCTGCCAATGTGGGCACGTTTGGCAAGATGCTAGAGCGGCGCGCAGCCGTCACCGCGAGAGCCCGAAGCTTGCCAGATTGCACGTGCTGCAAGGTCGAAGCCAAGTTGCCAAAAAAGACAGGCACTTGGCCACCGATCACATCATTCAGCGCAGGGCCACCGCCTTTGTAGGGAACGTGCACCATGTCCACTTTGGCAGCAGACTCAAAAAGCGCCCCTGCCAAATGCTGCGCCGAGCCATTGCCTGATGAGGCATACGACACAGCCTCTTTACTTTTGCGGGCAGTAGCAACCAGCTCACCCACGGTCTTGGCAGGAAAGGCCGCATTGACCAGCAGCACATTAGGGAATAGTGCGACAACCCCAATCGGTTTAAAGGCTTTGAGGCTATCGTAGGGCAGCTTGGGATAGAGCGCAGGATTGGCGGCAAAAGACGAAGCATCCAGCATCAGTGTGTAACCATCAGGTGCAGCTTTGGCGACCTGCGCTGCACCAATTTGCCCGCTTGCACCAGGCTTGTTGTCAATGATCACGGGCTGACCCAGCGCCTCACCCATCTTGGGTGCAATCAAGCGCGCCATCGCATCCGCTCCGCCGCCTGGTGGATAGGTCACGACCAAGGTGATCGGCTTATTGGGATACTTGGTTTGTGCGTAGGCAGCCTCCGTTGCAATCACGGACAAACAAAGCAGCGGTAGGATAAATAAAGAATTGATTTTCATAATTGATTTATTTCTTAAATGAGTTATTTAACTTGTGCGGTGTATTTAAAAGAAAAAGCGTCACCCCGCGTGACTCTCATTTCGACACAACGACCTGCAATGTCGTAAGCCTTCCGATCCACACGTACACAGGGGTGACCTGCCGTCAAGCGCAGCCGTTTAGCTTCCCGCGCCCCAAGCTGCGCAAAGCTAAGTTCGTCCTGCGCATGATGAATCAAAACACCGCAGCGTGCTTGGTACATGGGGTAGAGCAAATCATCCCACGCACTAGAGTCAGACTCGGCCAAGGCGCCAAACAATGGCAGTGGCAACACAATGGACTCCAGCAAACAAGGCTCGCTTCGCAATGTCCGTAGGCGCTCAAACTGGAAGACTTGTCCAGAAGAACCAAGGCCAAAGGCGTGCGCTTCTGCGTCTGTTGCTTGGCGAAGACGACTAGACAGAATATGTGACTCGGGTGGCTCTAGGGCGGCATCCGAATCGCTAAAGCGGAAAAACCGCATCATGGATGCACCATCCATGCCTTTGGTCACAAAGGTTCCCTTGCCATGCAGGCGGACGGCCACACCATCTTCCACCAATAAAGACAAAGCTTGCCGTATGGTGCCAAGCGCCACGCCATAAGACGCCGCCAAGCTCGACTCCGAAGGCATCATGTCGCCTGGCGCCCATTCGCCTTGCAGAATGCGTGATCTAAGCGCTTGCGCTAACACGCCGTAGCGACTTTGTCCTAGCGGAGGGTGAAGAAGAGTGGCAGGCATGGTTGAATTAAGACATCTAGAGGACTAGAATATACACGATGTTCGATACACACTTTCACATCTTCGAGGCTGGGCAAGCCATTTCGGGGGCGCGCTATGTTCCAGACTACCGTGCAGCGCTTCAAGCTTGGCAGACCGAGGCCGCCTTGGTTGGCATCACCAAGGGTGTTTTGGTACAGCCTAGTTTTTTAGGATGCAATAACCAATTGCTGTTGGATGCCCTTCTGCAAAACAAAACAAGCTTGCGAGGTGTCGTGGTGATAGCGTCCAGCGTCACAAGCGCTGAGCTGGATGCGATGAATGCCGTTGGTGTGCGCGGAATTCGTCTCAATTTATCGGGTCAATCGCATGATCTCACCGACTGGTTGCAAGCACCACATCTGTGGGAAGCCTTGCTGCATCTGGGTTGGCACGTCGAAGTGCATACTGACCCAGGTGCCTTGCCGTCGGTGTTGGCGCAGTTAGTGAGGCAATTGCCAGCGGCGCTTCCACTCGTCATCGACCACATGGGCAAGCCAAACGCCGCCAGCGCACAGGATGCGAGCATTGCAGCGCTCTGTCAACGATCAAAGCAATCACCCGTCTATGTCAAACTCAGCGGCGCTTACCGACTAGGAGGTCTCAACCCTAGAGATATCGCACAGATTTGGTTGAACGAATTAGGTGTGGATCGTCTGCTGTGGGGTAGCGATTGGCCGTATACCAATCATGAATCTGAGGCCAACTACCCTGCTTTGTTTCACGCGCTAGAGGACTGGATTGGCGTACAAGACCGACACTCAGTCTTGGTCACAAATCCAGAGTCTCTTTATGGGTGAAACGACAACATCTGCCCTGTGCGCGGATTGCCCTTACCTGCCAGCACCTCGGCGTACACCTTAGATACTTCAGCTAGGCCATGCTGGTATTGGCTTTGCAGCCAAGGCGGATTACTGGTTGTCACGGTTTTTGTAAAGTCCGCCCATGCCATAAACATCCGTTTACCAAACTCCGCGCCGCCCCACTCTTCAGTCCGCTTCTTAACCTGCGCAGGCGCAAAAAAGAGCACGGGCTTGATGCCTGCCAAATCTTTGCCAGAGCCCAAATCGGTGACGTGCGTACCACCAATCGAGCAGCTGTATTTCAAATTTGAAAAGCCCGCATGAATACGGCGACGCAAGGCAGCATTGCCCGCAAAATCAACATAGACAAGGCTTGCGTTTGAGTCAATTTTTTCAAGCTCGTCATAGGTCAGCACTTGGTCGTAACAGCCAAGGCTTTGGCAAAACGCCACGTTAGCACTCGATGTGAGGCCAATGACTTTCACATCCCCGCGCTTTTTCATTTCATGCGCCGTGCCGTAGGCCGTCTTACTAGAGGCACTCGACAAAATAGCTGCACTCGCGCCAAAAAACTGGTTGTCCGCAAAAAAATCATCAATCAACCACGAGGTGATAAACAGTGGCCTCAATAAGGATTGGATGTCCTCTGTATTCGTAGCCGTCTTGTCATAAAACGGATCGCTAGCGCAATTGGTGTACTGGTTGTAGACCGCATGCAGGCTGGCTCGGTGCGGCACGCCATCCGCAAAGCCACGTGGGTTGGCGCGTGCAGGCGATAGTACGACATCAGAAGCCATGGGGTAGTAGCCGTAGAAGCGCTCACCAACAGCGACGTCTGCATGCGTCGATTCAATCACTGTGCCAAATCCCCAAACTGGAATGATGCCCCAGTCGTCTTCGCCTGTTGGATAGAAGCCCCAGTAATTCATGGCATTGCCAAATGCAGCGTACGTGATGTTATTGCTGGTCAGCGCAAAACGATCCACGCTTAGGCGAACTTGGTCGGCCGCTACTGGCGCGCTTGCCGTCTCAAAAATCTGAGTCATTTTCAGATCATCTTTTTTAACGCGTAATGTTGTTGTCATTTTTAGATTCCTCGTTTAATCATTGCCACCCTATGCCGAATGTCAGAGTGCCTTTTGAGCTTTGAAGGTGCTCGGGTCGTAAAAGAATTGTTCTTTTGCTATACGCTCACCACGCCACTGCTGGTAAGCCAATTCCTCCATTTCTGACACCGTGTCGTCCAACCATTCGAAACGAAATTTCCATCTAATCACGACCGTATCGTCATCCATCAAAACAGGATGCACGCAGTGTGATTGCACCGACTTGGCTCGTGTCATTGCCCTACGTTCATGTGCAACTAAAACATCACGCCCGACGCGAGGCGGCGTCTGATTCTCTTGCATCGAAGCGTCTTCGGTATAAAACTCTTCAATCGCTTCAACGTGCGCGTTTTGCTCAACGCGAGCAATGAATTTTTGAAGTGTGTCTGTACTTGGCATAGCTAAATCCCCTTTTTAATCATCGCCACCATTTGATCGAGCGCTGCGCCCCAGCCTGCTTCAAAGCCCATACTGGCGTGCTGCTTGCAACCTGCTTCGTCTGCGTGAAGCACTGTCGCTGTGTATCTTGTTCCTGTACCGTTTTCGGTTTTGCAATCTTCTAATGCAATCGTTGCCGTAAACATAAAGCCGCCATCTTGCCCGCCACATTTCTCAAGCGTGAGCGAAGGACGATAGTCTGGCAACAGTGCGCTTGTCCAAGTGAAGCGCTGGTTGGGAACGACTTCCAAAATACAGCCCGTGCCCGTGGGCATCGTCACACCTTCGGGTGACTGCATGGTGGAGCTAAAAATGCCGCCTGGGCGCAAATCGATTTCACATGCAATCGTTTTCCATGGCAATGGACAAAACCACGGCAGCAAAAGCTTGGGCTCGGTCCAACAGCGCCAAATAGCCTCTTTTGGTGCATCGACGATGCGAGTGAATGTCAGATCTAGTTTTGAATCCATACGTTTCTCCTTTTTCAATCAATCAATTTTGTTAAATATTTTTACTCATGTTTCACGTTTAAATCAACCTCTAAACTCTCAATTTACATAGATTTTTTATATTTTTTAGATCGAGAAATACACTGTAAGCCTTTGATTTGATTAGGTTTTTATTCAAAAACTGTTTGAAAAACCACAATTTCATGATAAAGTGGGATTTCGCGGTATTTTTAACCTTAAAAGTGGTAAATCATGTTCAACGGTGCAACCCAGCTCACGCTAGACCCTAAGGGTCGTTTCTCGATGCCTACCAAGCATCGCGATGCGTTGGCCGTCGCTTGCAAAGGGCTCCTCACTGTAACAAAACACCAAGACGGTTGCTTGATGATATTCCCAAGCCCAGAATGGCAAACCGTGAGTGCCCGCATTGCGACATGGTCAAACGAAGCGTTGGCATGGAAGCGTTTTTATTTGGGTAGCGCGACCGAGGTAGAAATGGACGGCACGGGTCGCCTCTTATTACCCAGTGAACTGCGCGTTGCCATGGGCATTAGCAAAGACGCCACGCTGGTGGGCATGGAAACTTATTTCGAACTTTGGGATAGCGCACGCCTTGCGGCGCATGAAGCTGAGACGCTACAAAAAGCGCAGCCTCCCGAAGTCAAGGGGTTCAGCTTTTAGGACGACATGGTGGACACGCAATGGACACACACCACTGTTCTCCTCACCGACTCCATCGACGCCGCTGTTACCGACCCAAACGGGACGTACATAGATGCAACGTATGGACGAGGGGGGCACTCTCGTCTCTTGCTCTCGCGTCTATCGACTGCAGGTCGCTTGATCGCCTTCGACCGCGACCACGAGGCGGTTGCCAATGCAGCCGCGCTGGCGGCATCCGACCCCCGCTTCTCCATACGCCATGCGGCATTCAGCGCCATGGCAGATATTGCGCCAGGCTCTATCACCGGCATCTTGATGGATTTGGGCATCAGCTCGCCGCAGGTGGACGATGCGGCGCGGGGGTTCAGCTTTATGCGGGACGGTCCACTCGATATGCGGATGGATACCAGTACAGGGCAGTCCGTGGCCGAATGGCTTGGCACGGCATCGCAAGCACGCATAGCGGAGGTGATTCATGATTACGGCGAAGAACGGCATGCTAGGCTTATTTCAGCGGCGATTGTTGCTGCTCGCGAAAAAAAAGCACCCCTTGAGCGAACCACCGATCTTGCCAAGATCGTGGCTAGTACGGTCCATGGCCGCGAGGCTGGACAACATCCCGCTACGCGTACCTTTCAAGCTTTTAGGATTTTCATCAACGACGAGCTTGGCGAGCTTGAGCGAGCGCTCGAAGCCGTCCCTGACCTCCTATGCCCAAAAGGACGGCTGGCTGTGATTAGCTTTCACTCACTAGAAGATCGCCGCGTCAAGCAGTTCATTGCCGCGCACAGCAAAGAGGTGTTTGACCCGCGATCGCCGCAAAGCCTGATGCGCTCTAGCGAATTACAGCTCAAACTCAAAGACCTTGGGCGCATCAAACCCAGCGCACAAGAGGTTAAGGCAAATCCACGCAGTCGCAGTGCCGTACTGCGCGTGGCAGAACGTACTTCTTTTAATAAGGGGCGTGCATCATGAATATGAATCTCAATCTCAAACTCAGCACACCACTGCGTTATGGTTTGCTTATTAATTTGTGGTTAATCGTCATGGTGCTTGGCACGGCCTTGCTCTTGGTGCGCTGGCAATACACCTCGCGCAGTCTGTTTATTGCACTTGAAAAATCTGAAAACACAGGTAAGCAGCTGGCCAGCAATAACGCTAGTGCTCTAGCCGAAAAACGCCAATTGGCAAGCCCAGCGCGCGTTGAGCGTATGGCCGCACAAAACCTGGGCATGAAAACAGTTGACCCCTCTGTCACGGTGTATCTCGCACAGCCTTGATAGCGCCAGCCATGAAACCCAAGTTCGCCAATCCCATCAGCACCCAGCGCCAAGGACAAGCCGTTAGCTTTGCTTCCAGTCCCTTGCTCGCCAGCAAAACGCCGCTGTGGCGTAGCAAGCTGATCTTGGTGGTGTTTGGCGCAGCCTTTGCGGGGCTTGGTGCTAGGGCCGCTTATGTGCAGGTGATTCATCAAAGTTTTTATCAACGGCAAGGCGAAATTCGTTTTGCACGCACACTCGATATTCCTGCCAGCCGTGGCCGATTGTTAGACCGCAACGATCAAATCATGGCCTCTAATGTGCCTGCGCTCAGTGTCTGGGCGATACCTGAAGACGTCAACCCAAGCCTTGCCGAGCAACCTGAAAAATTAGCCGCGTTAGCCAAGTTGCTGGGTATGCGTGTGCCTGAGTTGCAGCAAAAATTGGCTGCCGAAGATCGCTCTTTTGTGTGGCTGCGTCGCCAGCTAGATGGCAGCTTAAACGCCGATGTGCAAGCCTTAAAAATCGACGGCCTCTATACCCGTATGGAATCGCGCCGCCAATATCCCGAGGGTGAAGCGGCTGCACAAATCACGGGCATGCTGAACAACGATGGCAAGGGCATTGAAGGCATTGAGCTGGCGTTCAATCAAGAGCTGTCAGGGCAAAGCGGTTCACGCCGTGTTATTAAAGACCGCATGGGTCGCGTGGTGGAAGATGTGGGTGATCGCGTTGCACCCGTGGATGGACACGACGTGCGCCTCACCATTGATAGCAAGATCCAATTTTTCGCGTATCAAAAACTCAAAGAAGCTGTAACGGAACAGCGTGCCAAGGGTGGCTCAGTGGTGATTTTGGATGTGCAAACCAATGAAGTGCTTGCCATGGCGAACTACGACGCCACAGGTACCAAAAACGGTGTCATGCGTAACCGCGCACTGGCTGATAGCTTTGAACCCGGCTCGGTAATGAAGCCGCTCACGATTTCGCTGGCACTAGAGAAGGGTTTAGTGACACCGCGCACAACGTTTCAAACGGCACCTGGTTACATCATGGTGACGGGCGCCAAGATTACCGACTCGCATATACACGGCGTTTTAAGTGTTGATCAAATTATTGAAAAATCCAGCAATGTAGGCACGGTCAAAATTGCCCAACAAATTCCCTACAAAGACATGTGGGAGTTTTATAGTGCGCTGGGTTTAGGTCAAAAACCCGTGCTGCCCTACCCTGGCGTGGTCGGCGGCAAATTGCGTGCTTACAAGTCATGGCGACCTGTCGAACAAGCCACCATGAGCTATGGCTATGGCCTCTCCACTAGCCTCTTCCAATTGGCGCAAGCCTACAGCGTGCTGGCCAACGACGGGGAATTGCTCACACCCAAAATCATTCAATCCAGTACACCAGCAGCACGCCAACGCGTGATGAGTGCCGTCAATGCACGGGCTGTGCGCCACATGCTCAATCTTGCTGCAGGTCCTGAAGGCACAGCACCCAAGGCGCAATTAGAAGGCTATACCGTCGGCGGCAAAACGGGCACCTCGCACAAACAAGAGGGGCGCGGCTACGCGGCTAAAAAATACCGCAGCACCTTTGTTGGCATGTCCCCCATTGATGCGCCGCGCATTGTGGTGGCTGTATCGATTGACGAACCTAGTGCGGGCAAATACTTTGGCGGTGAGGTGGCTGCACCCATCTTTTCGCAAACGGTGGGGCAGACGCTGCGCTTACTCGGTGTGCAGCCTGATCGCGCGGTCAAGCCACAAATTGCCGTGACAGCTGTGGAGGAAAGCACGTGAGCATTCTGCGCGATGCCCCATCTGCTGTCGCTTGGTTGCGTGCGAATGGCGCAACGCAACTGGTGACTGACAGCCGAAAAATCTTGCCAAGCTCTCATGAAAAAACCGCCTTCATTGCATGGCCAGGTGCCGCTGTCGATGGTCGAGCATTCATTCCAACGGCACTCAAAAGCGGTGCAGTTGCCGCGCTGATAGAGGCTGAGAATGCTCCGCAGGCCTTAATGGATATGGCCTCTACAAGAGCGTATGCAGGATTAAAAGCCGCATCGGGCGACATCGCATCCGAGTTTTACGGCAAGCCAAGCGAGCAACTCAACATCGTCGCGATCACGGGCACAAACGGCAAAACATCCAGCAGTTGGTGGTTAGCCGAGGCGCTCTCGGCACTGCCCGAGCCTTATACGCAAACCTGTGCGGTGGTGGGCACTTTGGGCACTGGTGTGATCGGTGCGATTGAAAGCAACGGCCTCACCACACCTGACCCCGTGCTATTGCAAGCACGGCTCAAAGCCTTGTCTGATAAGGGCTGCAAGGTCGTGGCATTAGAGGCATCATCTATCGGGATTGCCGAAGGTCGCCTCAATGGCACGCATATTCATACTGCCGTATTCACCAATTTCACGCAAGACCATCTCGACTATCACGGCACGATGGAAGCCTATTGGCAAGCCAAAGCAGCGCTATTTGGTTGGCCCGATTTAAAAGCAGCCGTTATCAATATCGATGATGCGCAAGGTTTTGAATTATTGAACAAAGCACCCGATGTGTGGACGTATTCGGTTGATGCCGCTAACCACAACACGACACCTCGTCTCTTTGCCCAGCACATAGCCACAACCGAACAAGGGTTGATGTTTGATGTCGTCGAAGGCGCGGAGTCATATCCACTTCAAACCGCACTCATTGGGCGCTACAACGTGAGCAACTTGCTAGGCGTCATTGCAGCGATGCGCAGTCTTCATGTCCCATTAGCCTTATGTATAAAGGCTTGCGAGGCCATCACGCCTGTGCCGGGTCGTTTGGAGATTGCCTCTGGCGCGAGGCAACCGCTCGTCGTTGTCGATTACGCGCATACACCTGATGCGTTAGAAAAAGTACTACTCGCCTTGCGCGAACTTAGCGACGTTCGCGATGGAGATTTGTGGTGCATCTTTGGCTGTGGTGGCGGCCGAGACAGCATAAAGCGTCCTTTAATGGGGGCCATGGCGCGCGCCCACGCAGACAAAGTGGTCGTCACCAGTGACAACCCTCGAGGTGAGTCACCAAACATCATCATTGCGCAAATCTTACTGGGATTGGGTGAGAGCCCAGACGTGCAAGTACAAGTCGATCGCGCTTTAGCTATTCAAGAGACGATTGCACAAGCAAAGGCCAATGATGTGATCGTGATTGCTGGTAAAGGGCACGAAGACTACCAAGAGATTGCGGGCGTCAAAACAGCATTTAGCGATCAAGCGCATGCCAGAGCCGCGCTTGCAATCTGGAGTGCTCAGTCATGATGACACTCTCGTTGGCTCATCAATTGCTACCTGGCTCCAAGTTGGTGGGTGATGGCCGCATCACGTTTAACCGCGTGCATACCGACACGCGCAGCTTGCAAGCTGGCGACTTATTCGTTGCTCTCAAAGGTGAGAGTTTTGATGCCCATGATTTTTTAGCAAAAGCGAAAGCTAGCGGCTCTGTTGCAGCCCTTTCCCAGCATGGTCTAGCAGCTAATGGGCTATCAGGACTTGAAGTTGCAGACTCAAAAATTGCACTTGGCTTACTCGCTAAAAATTGGCGCACACATCTTGCCAAAGCGACAAACATTCCCGTGATTGCCGTCACGGGCAGCAATGGCAAAACCACGCTCACACAAATGATTGCCAGCATCCTCAAGGCTTGGAAGGGCGACGCAGCACTTGCCACTGCTGGCAACTTCAATAACGACATTGGTGTGCCACTGACCTTGCTTCGTCTGCGCGAATCGCATCAATGCGCTGTGGTCGAACTGGGCATGAACCACATTGGCGAGATTGCCGAGTTGGCCGCCATGACTGCGCCAACTGTTGCCGTGGTGAACAACGCCCAGCGTGAGCATCAAGAATTTATGGGTACGGTAGAGGCGGTGGCACGCGAAAACGGCGCAGTCATTCAGAGCTTGTCTGCGAATGGCGTGGCCGTGTTTCTCGCGGATGACGCATACACATCGGTGTGGCGAGAGTTGTCTAAAAAACGACGCGTATTGACGTTTGCTTTTGAGAACGCAGACATCACCGCAACATTCGTTTGGGAAGCTGGTGCGTGGCAAGTCAAAGCATCCACTCCCGCTGGCGCTATCAACTACGCGCTCCACATGGCGGGCAAACACAATATCAAAAATTCATTGGCAGCTGCCGCTTGTGCGTTCGCAGCAGGTGTGCCACCAAGCCATATCCAGCAAGGCTTGCAGAGCTTTACCGCAGTGGCTGGACGCTCACGTACCGTGCAACTCGGCACAGCTGATTCAGCCATCACTTTGGTCGATGACACCTATAACGCCAATCCCGATTCCGTGCTTGCTGCCATCGACATGCTGATGGACTTGCCCGCACCGCGCCTGCTTATATTGGGTGACATGGGCGAAGTCGGCGACGCAGGTCCTGCGTTTCATGCGGAGGTGGGCGCGTATGCCAAGGCACGCGGCGTCGAACAATTTTGGACGATTGGGGAACTTTGCAAACATGCAGGCGGAACGCATTTTGCTGATATCGAATCCCTGCTCGCCGCATCAAGCCAATTGGGATCAGACCTCAGTTCGATTCTTGTCAAAGGCTCACGCTTTATGAAGATGGAGCGCGTGGTGCGGCATTTAGAACAAACCTATCAAGAAAAAATAATGAATCAGGAGTCTGCTCATGCTGCTTAGCCTCGCCCATTGGCTGCAAAGCATTTACCCCGACCTCAAATTTTTGCGGGTTGTGGACTATCTCACCTTCCGCGCTGTCATGGCTGCGATGACGGCCTTGGTGCTAGGCCTCGCCATTGGTCCCTCGGTGATTCGGATGCTCACCGCACTCAAAGTCGGCCAACCCGTGCGCAGCTATGGCATGGAGTCGCACTTGGTCAAAAGCGGTACCCCTACGATGGGCGGCGCACTCATTTTGATGTGTATCGCTATCTCGACTTTGTTGTGGGCAGATTGGAGCAATCGTTTTGTCTGGATCGTCTTAGTCGTCACGCTGGGCTTTGGTGCTATTGGCTGGGCGGACGATTGGAAAAAAGTGGTTGGCAAAGACCCTGAGGGCATGCGCTCACGTGACAAATATTTTTGGCAATCCATCATCGGTCTTTTGGCGGCTTTGTATTTGGTATTTAGCATCTCAGAGAACACTAATAGCCGTGTGGTCGAACTCTTTTTCCAATGGGTAACGTCAGGCTTCGATGTGAACTTGCCGCCCAAAGCAGGACTCTTAGTTCCCTTCTTCAAAGAGATTAGCTACCCACTGGGGGTGCTCGGTTTTGTCGTGCTCACCTATATCGTGATTGTGGGATCGAGCAACGCGGTCAATCTCACCGATGGACTGGATGGACTCGCCATCATGCCCGTGGTGATGGTCGGCTCGGCACTTGGCGTGTTTGCGTATGTCACGGGTAGTTCGGTCTACGCCAAGTATTTATTTTTGCCACACATCCCAGGCTCTGGTGAACTACTCATTTTCTGCGCCGCCATGGCTGGTGCAGGTTTGGCGTTTTTGTGGTTCAACACGCATCCAGCCCAAGTGTTTATGGGCGACGTCGGCGCACTGGCGCTTGGCGCGGCGCTTGGCACGATTGCCATCATCGTGCGGCAAGAAATTGTGCTGGCCATCATGGGCGGTATCTTTGTCGTCGAGGCGCTCTCGGTCATGCTGCAAGTCAGCTACTTCAAATATACAAAACGCAAATTTGGCACGGGTCGTCGCATTCTCAAGATGGCACCGTTGCATCATCATTTTGAAAAAAGTGGCTGGATGGAGACGCAAGTCGTCGTCCGCTTTTGGATCATCACCATGCTGCTGTGCTTGGTGGGTCTCTCTACATTGAAGCTGCGTTAAGCCCATGAACCCTACGCTTCAAAACCAACACATCCTCATCCTCGGGCTCGGCATTTCGGGTCTGTCGATGGCGCGTTGGTGTGTGCGTTTGGGAGCGATGGTCACGGTAGTGGATACGCGTGCACATCCACCTGAACTTGCAGCGCTGAATAGCCTCAAAGCAGGCGGCGCAAACATCAATTTCAAATCACAAACCTTCAGCGCCGATTTGATTGAAGGCACGGATGTTCGTGGCGTTTTTAAAAGCCCAGGACTCAGTCCAGATGCAACAGCCAGCGTAATGCAAGCTGCTAAGCAAAGCGGGCTGTGGCTTGGCAACGAACTGACACTCTTCAATCACGCGCTACGCGAACTCAAAATAGCACAAGGCTACGCGCCCAAAGTGCTGGGCATCACGGGCACGAATGGCAAAACGACAGTGACATCACTCACGGGGCAACTCGTCCTGCGTGCAGGCAAAACCGTCGCTGTAGCGGGCAATATCGGCCCTGCGCTGTTGGATACCTTGACCGCACATTTAGATGATCTTCCTGATGTGTGGGTACTTGAGCTATCGAGCTTCCAGTTAGACAGTGTGGACGATTTTGAGCCTACCGCAGCAACAGTACTCAACGTGACACAAGATCACTTGGACTGGCATGGATCGATGGAAGCCTACACAGCAGCCAAAGAAAACGTCTACGGAAAAAATAAGCGGGAGACGCAAATCCATGCCACAAGCGGCCTGCCGATGCGTGTGGATGAATACGGCATGGAATCCGTCTCTGGCATGAATTGGCTCGTACGGGCTGTTCCCGAATCCGATGAGCCAGCGCCGCGCGTCAAAAAAGGCATGATTGCGCCGCCCGTTCCCTTTGTGATTCAACGCTTGATGCCCGCCGATGCACTGCGAATTCGTGGTCTGCACAACAGCACCAACGCCTTAGCCGCACTGGCATTAGCTGCCAGGGCTGGATGCCCGCTAGCCCCCATGTTGTATGGCCTGCGCGAGTACCGCGGGGAGCCGCATCGCATGGAGTCCATCACCGTCCACAACGAAGTCGAATACATCGACGATAGCAAAGGGACGAATGTAGGTGCAACTGTGGCGGCGCTCACCAGTCTGGGTGCGGACAAGCATGGGAAAAAAATCATCGTGATTTTGGGTGGCGATGGCAAAGGACAAGACTTCACGCCGCTGGCTGCACCCGTGGCGCAGTTTGTGCGTAGCGCTGTGCTGATTGGCAAAGATGCCGCGCAAATAAAAATAACTCTAGAGGCCATAGCGGATGTGGCTTTGCACCATGCAGGCAACTTACCAGATGCTGTAGTGCAGTGCGCCAACATCGCTCAAAGTGGCGACATCGTGCTGCTTTCGCCTGCCTGCGCGTCGCTCGATATGTTTAAAGATTACAAACACCGCGCTAGCGTGTTTGTAGAAGCGGTACAAGCGCTATGAGCCGCACCATGCCAAACACCACCATCCAAACCGAGGGCTTGGATACGACTGTGCTGTGGCTCATGGGAACGCTTCTTTTATGGGGCCTCGTGATGGTGTACTCCACCACCATTGGCATGCCAGATAACCCCAAGTTCGCCAAATACACACAGCTGCATTTTTTAAGTCGCCATGTACTGTCACTCGGCATTGCCATCCTCGCTGCGGCTCTTGCATACCGTGTACCGATGGCTGTGTGGGAGCGTGCCGCGCCAGGCATTTTTATCGCCGCACTGGTCATGCTGATCTTGGTTTTAATTCCGTATATAGGCAAAGGTGTCAACGGTGCGCGGCGCTGGATTGGCCTTGGTTTTATGAATTTTCAGCCCTCCGAATTTGCCAAATTTGCGGTGCTGCTCTACGCATCCAACTACATGGTGCGCAAAATGGCGCTGCGCGAAAACTTCATCAAAGCCGTATGGCCTATGGCTTGCGCCGTGGCACTCACGGGCGTGCTACTGCTGGCCGAGCCTGACATGGGTGCCTTTATGGTGATTGCCGTCATCGCCATGGGTATCTTATTTTTGGGCGGCGTCAACGCTCGCATGTTCTTTTTGATTGCCTTTATTTTGGTCATCGCTTTTGCCTGCATGGTGGGCTTTTCACCTTGGCGACGTGAGCGCATTTTTGCCTACCTCGATCCGTGGACCGAAGTGCACGCGCTGGGCAAGGGCTATCAACTCTCGCACTCGCTCATTGCACTGGGACGTGGCGAAATTTTTGGCGTAGGTCTGGGCGGCAGCGTTGAAAAAATGCATTGGTTGCCCGAGGCGCACACCGACTTCATGCTAGCTGTCATTGGTGAAGAGTTTGGACTCATCGGCGTGCTCACCGTGCTGGTGCTCTTTTTTTGGATGGTTAAAAAAATGGTCTTTATTGGTCGCCAAGCCATCGCGATGGACCGCGTATTTGCAGGTCTTGTCGCACAAGGCGTTGCGATTTGGATGGGCTTTCAAATGTTTATCAACGTGGGAGTGAATCTCGGCGCACTGCCCACCAAGGGACTGACGCTGCCGCTGATGAGCTACGGCGGTTCGGCGATTTTGCTCAACCTCATCTCGATTGCCATCGTGCTACGCGTAGATAAAGAGAACCATCAAATGAAGAGCGGGAGGTCGATATGACCGATATGACACGCTCACAAAAAACCGCTCTCATCATGGCAGGCGGCACGGGCGGGCACATTTTCCCAGGACTTGCCGTCTCGCAAGCCTTGATGGATAAGGGCTGGCGCGTAGTATGGTTAGGAAGCAAGGGTACATCTGAGCGCCCGAGCATGGAATCACACATCGTGCCTGCGCAAAGTGCACGTGGCTACAACATTCCGTTTGAAACGATTGAGTTTGGCGGTTTGCGCGGCAAAGGCTTGATGACCAAGCTGCTCTTGCCCATCAAGCTGGCGCGGGCGCTATGGCAAAGCCGTGCGGTGCTAAAGCGCGTGCAGCCTGATGTGATGATTGGCATGGGCGGCTACATCAGCTTTCCTGCGGGCCTCGTGGCACGGTTGCTCAAAATTCCGCTGGTGCTGCACGAACAAAACTCAGTTGCAGGCCTGGCCAACAAAGTG
Source organism: Comamonadaceae bacterium (assembly GCA_025352965.1). Classification (GTDB taxonomy): domain Bacteria; phylum Pseudomonadota; class Gammaproteobacteria; order Burkholderiales; family Burkholderiaceae_C; genus JASGCK01. The sequence continues at coordinate 8,509 of JANXRP010000116.1, read as the reverse complement.
CTGGCACGCGTGGCAACTCGTGTGCTGACGGCCTTCCCCCATGTGCTGACTCGTGAATCAGGCACAGCAACGTTTATTGGCAATCCCTTGCGCGAAGCCTTTACCCGTATGCCCGCGCCAAAAGATCGCTTTGCCAATCGCTCAGGCCTGTTAGAGCTTTTAGTGGTGGGCGGTAGCTTGGGTGCACGCGGATTAAACGATCTGGTACCCAAGGCGCTGGCACTCATCCCACTTGCGCAGCGTCCGCACGTCATCCACCAAAGCGGACTGGCGCAGCTGGACGAGTTACAAGCGAATTACCTCAAAGCCAACGTAGCGGCTAGCTGCACCGCGTTTATCGACGACACAGCGGCAGCCTACGCCAACGCCGACATCGTGATTGCCAGAAGCGGTGCCTCCACCGTTACCGAAATTGCTGCTGTCGGCGCGGCTGCGCTGTTTGTGCCCTTCCCATTTGCGGTAGACGACCACCAAACCACCAATGCGAAATATCTGGTGGATACAGCCAATGGCGCATCAGGCGCTTGGATTGAGCAGCAAGCGGATTTGAATCCTCAAATGTTGGCAGACTTTTTGCAAACCTTGACACGGGAAGAGTTACTGATGAAAGCAAAAGCAGCAAGAGCAATGGCTCGGTTGGATGCAACTCAGATTTTGGTGCAAGTGTGCGAGGAACTCACCACATGAAACACGCGATCAAACACATCCACTTCATCGGCATTGGTGGCACAGGCATGTGCGGCATTGCCGAAGTGCTGCTGAATCAAGGCTACGTGATTAGCGGCAGCGACGCTGGGCAAAACGCCGCAACCGCACGTTTAATAAGCCTTGGCGCACAAGTGGCGCATGGTCATGCGGCAAACCATATCAAGGGTGCGGACTGCATCGTCACCTCCACTGCCGTGCAAGCAGATAACGTGGAAGTCATCGCCGCGCGTGCCAAACACATCCCCATCGTTCCGCGCGCCGTCATGCTGGCCGAGCTGATGCGCATGAAGCAAGGTGTCGCAGTAGCGGGCACGCATGGCAAGACAACGACGACGTCACTGATTGCCAGCATCTTGGCCGAAGCAGGGCTAGATCCCACTTATGTGATTGGCGGCAGACTGAATAGCGCGGGCGCGAATGCCAAGCTCGGATCGGGCGACTACATCGTGGTGGAGGCTGACGAGTCGGACGCGTCCTTCCTCAATCTCTTGCCAACGCTAGCGGTGGTCACCAATATCGATGCAGATCACATGGAAACCTACGGGCACGATCTTGGCAAGCTGCATCAGGCGTTTATCGACTTCTTGCACAAGATGCCGTTTTACGGCGCAGCCGTGCTCTGCTCGGACGATGCAGGCGTGCAGGCCATACTGGATAAGGTGCAGCGGCCGATTACCTCTTACGGACTCAATGCTGGCGCACAAATTCGTGCTGTGAATGTGCGCGCCGACAACGGGCAAATGCACTTTATTTGCGAGCGAAAAAATGGCATTGCGCTACCCGACCTGCCCATCACGCTCAATACGCCTGGCGAGCACAACGTGCGCAATGCATTGGCTGCAATTGCCGTCGCGACTGAACTGAATGTGGCAGATAGCGCGATTCAATCTGCGCTTGCCAAGTTCGCGGGTGTAGGACGGCGTTTCCAGCGCTATGGAGATTTCAAGGCACTGGACGGCGGCACGGCCACTTTAATTGACGACTACGGCCATCATCCCGTCGAGATGGAAGCCACGCTAGCTGCGGCTCGCGGAGCATTTGCAGGGCGTCGATTGGTACTCGCATTTCAGCCGCATCGCTACACCCGCACGCGCGATTGCTTCGAAGATTTTGTACGTGTGATGGCAAGCGTTGACGCGGTTCTTTTAGCCGAGGTCTATGCCGCAGGCGAGGCACCCATCGCGGGGGCAGATGGCCGTGCACTGATGCACGCGCTACGCGTAACCTCTGACGCAAGCGAATCAGGACGTGGCCTGCAAGCCGTTTTTGTATCCAAGATTGACAACATGGCGCTGGCCATTAAGAACTTCGCCAAGGACAAAGACGTCGTGCTGTGCATGGGCGCAGGGTCGGTGGGCGGTGTGTGTGCGCAAGTTTTGAAGTTAGTGGAGAGTAAGCAATGAGTGGGCTATTGAGCAAGGTCGCTGTCCTTTTTGGAGGTGCATCTGCTGAGCGCGAAATCTCGCTGATGTCGGGCGCGGCGGTATTGAAAGCGCTGCAATCAAGCGGGATCAATGCACATGCATTTGACCCAAGCAAGCAAGGAATGGATGCGCTCAACCGTGAGGGTTTTACCGCTGCGCACATTGCCCTGCACGGCCGCTTTGGTGAAGACGGCACCGTGCAAGGTGCGCTGGAGCTGCTCGGCATTCCTTACACAGGTTCGGGGGTCATGGCCTCTGCCATCGCAATCGACAAACGCATGACTAAGCGGATTTGGGAGTCGCACGGCTTGCCAACACCTGCTTGGCGCTTGACTTCTAGTCCTGCTGAGACTTTGGCTGCATTTGAATTCTTTAAAGCTAGCGAGCACAACATGATTGTGAAACCCGCACTGGAAGGCTCTAGTCTTGGGCTCACACGCGTGACGACGAGTGAGCAGTGTGTTGCCGCTTTTGCCGCCGCCTCTACGCTCGATGGACAAGCGCTGTGCGAAGCATGGATTGAAGGTGATGAAGTGACTTGCGCGGTTCTGCAGATGAAAGGTGAGCCCCGCGCCTTGCCGCTGATTCGCATCGCCGCGCCTGATGGTGACTACGACTTCCAAAATAAGTACTACACCGACGATGTGAAATACCACGTACCTAGCGGCTTACCCACGTCCCTAGAAGAGCACATTCAAAGCCTTGTGCTACGAGCCTTTGCAGCTATCGATTGCCGTGGCTGGGCGCGCGCTGATGTCATGATTGATGCCAAAACGAAGAAGCCGTATTTGCTGGAGATCAACACCAGCCCTGGCATGACCAGTCACTCCCTCGTGCCGATGGCAGCCAAGGCGATTGGTTTATCGTTCGAGCAACTGTGCTTGCAAATTTTGCAGAGCGCCAGCTTGGATCATGGGAAAGAAGGCCGCGCATGATTCATATCCGCGAGCCCTATATTCCCAGCAGTCAACAGGCTAACGAGTTGCCGCGCGAGGTGGTGTGGCTGCGTCTTGCCACGCTTGGCTTGCTCGTGATTTTGGGCATCGTCTTATTAGCCGTGGCTTTGCGGGCATTCATGCTAACGCCGTGGTTTTCTATTCAACGTATGACCGTTGCTGGTGATACGCAATTTCACAACGCCCTCACCCTGCGTGCCAATGTGCTGCCTGCACTCACAGGTCATTATTTCAACGTCGATTTGCGTACAGCGCAGCAGCGCTTTGAGGCGCTGCCTTGGATTCGCTCGGCTGTGGTGCAGCGGACTTTCCCGAACACCTTAGCCGTGACTTTGACTGCCCATGTGCCCGTGGCACGTTGGGGAGCGCAAAGCAATGACACGGATATTGAGCGTTTAGTCAATGCGCAAGGCGAAATTTTTGAAGCGTCAGGTGGGCAAATAGACACTGACGAGCTACCGTTGCTCTCAGGCTCCGATGCAACGTCCGCCTTGGTGCTTGCGCTTTATCAAAATTTGCAGACGCGTTTGCAGGCCAGCATGCCCAATCAAACCGTCACAGAGCTAGGTCAAAGCCCGCAAGGGCTGTGGCGTGCCAAGTTATCCAGCGGCGCGCAGCTTGAACTTGGCACAGGCAACAAGGAGGGCGTGATGCAGCGCGTCGAGCGTTGGTTAAGCGCCATGCCAGCGATGGCACAAAAGTACAACGCCCATGCGCTGCAAAGCCTTGATTTGCGCTATCAAGACGGCTTCGCCATGCGACTAGCAGGCGTCACCACCAGACAAGGAAAGTAAGGAAACACATATGGCAAAAGAATACAAAGATTTAGTGATTGGCCTCGATATCGGCACCAGCAAGGTGATGGTGGCCGTGGCCGAGATCACCGCCTCTGGCGAACTCGTACTGGCGGGCATTGGCTTTGCGCCCACACAGGGCATGAAGCGCGGCGTAGTGGTCAACATAGATGCTACGGTGCAAAGCATTAGCCAAGCACTACGCGAAGCAGAGTTTATGGCGGACTGCAAAATCTCGCGCGTCTACACGGGCATTACCGGCAGCCATATTCGCGGCGTGAACTCCAAGGGCATGGTCGCGGTGAAAGACAAAGAAGTGACACCACTGGACGTCGCACGCGTGATGGAAACGGCTCGTGCCATCAATATCCCAAGCGACCAGCGGTTGCTGCTGGTGGAGGCGCAAGAGTTCATTATTGATGGTCAAGATGTACGTGAGCCCATTGGCATGAGTGGCATCAGACTCGAGGCCAATATCCACATCGTGACGGGCGCGCAAAGCGCGGCAGAGAACATCATTAAGTGCGTGCGCCGCTGCGGTTTAGAGGTTGAGCACTTGATGCTCAACCCCGTGGCCTCTAGCCTTGCAACGTTGACCGACGACGAGCGCGAACTAGGCGTTGCCATGGTGGACATTGGCGCAGGTACAACCGACGTGACCATCTACACAGGCGGCGCACTGCGCCACACCGCTGTCATTCCGATTGCAGGCGAGCTGATTACCAGTGACATAGCGATGGCACTGCGCACACCTACCAAGGATGCTGAAGATATCAAACTGGAGAGCGGCTACGCCAAGCAATTGCTGGCTGATCCGAGCGCTCAAGTCGAAGTACCCGGGCTGGGCGATCGTGGCCCACGCATGCTGTCGCGTCAAGCACTGGCTGGTGTGATTGAGCCGCGTGTGGAAGAAATTTATACGCTGGTCCAACAAGCCATTCGTGACTCGGGCTATGGCGAAGTGTTGTCCTCGGGCATTGTGCTGACGGGCGGCTCTTGCGTCATGCCTGGCATGGTCGAGCTGGGCGAGGATATTTTTTTAAAACCCGTACGCCGCGCTACGCCGCGCTACAACAGCCTGCTTGCCGACATCGTTGCGCAAGAACGCTCCGCTACGGTGATGGGGCTATTAGAAGAGGCTCGCCTCGCCAGAGCGCGTGGCCATAAAGCTTCTCAGCAAACAGGGGCTGCCCGCAACGTATACGGTCGTTTTAAAGATTTCTTTGTTAGTAATTTTTAATTTTCATTTTTTTACTTTTTTCTTTTGCAATTTTCTTTTAACTTTAAGGAGCTCACCATGACAGCCATGACACATCTCGATATAGAAATGATTGACGACAACTTCAATCTAGGCACGCAAATCAAGGTGATCGGTGTAGGCGGCGGCGGCGGGAATGCGGTGCAGCACATGATTGAACGCAAGGTACAAGGCGTGGAATTTATTTGCGCCAACACCGATGCGCAAGCACTCTCGCGCAGCGCAGCGCACAAGGTGATTCAGCTCGGACTCACGGGTCTCGGTGCAGGTAGTAAGCCCGAAAAAGGCCGCGAGGCAGCCATCATGGCTGAAGAGGACATCCGCGCTGCCATTGAAGGTGCGCACATGCTGTTTATCACCGCAGGCATGGGCGGCGGTACAGGCACAGGAGCCGCACCCGTGGTGGCTCGCATCGCTAGAGAAATGGGCATCTTGACAGTCGGCGTCGTCACCAAGCCGTTTGATTTTGAAGGCGGTCGCCGTATGGGCAACGCCGAAGCAGGATTGGTGGAACTAGAAGCCAATGTCGATTCACTCATCGTGGTGCTCAATGAAAAACTGCTGGAAGTCTTGGGTGATGAAATCAGCGAAGACGAGGCTTTTTCCTACGCCAACGATGTGCTCAAAAACGCCGTCGGTGGCATTGCAGAAATCATCAACGTGCCCGGCAACGTCAACGCCGACTTTGAAGACGTACGCACTGTGATGGGTGAAACGGGCAAAGCCATGATGGGCACTGGCATGGCCGAAGGCGAAGACCGCGCACGCCGCGCCGCCGAAGAAGCCATTGCTTGCCCACTGTTAGAAGGTGTCGATTTGTCGGGTGCCAAAGGTATTTTGGTTTTAATTACTGCGGCTAAAGGTTCGCTCAAACTGTCCGAATCGCGCCTCGCTATGAACACCATCCGCGCCTACGCTGCACCCGATGCGCATGTGATTTACGGTACAGCCGCCGACGATGAGCTCGCGAACAACATCCGCGTGACCGTCGTTGCCACAGGCTTGCAGCGCAAAGGCGGATCGCAAGGTAAGCCACAACTGCAGGTGCTGCGCACAGGAACTGACAATGTACCGATTTTGGAGACCGCCATTGCTGGCGCAGGCGCTATGGGACTGAGCTCTGGCGGTATCCATGCTTTTGCCCCCAGCACACCAAGCATGCCTAGTACTTATGCAGGCTACGCTCCAGCCATTGTTCCTGCGGTCGCCTCCGCTATGCCAAACGCCTATGGCGAATCCGATATACCCGCCATTTACCGCAACCGCACACAAGCAGCCGATAAAGTGAGCGCCTTGTCGTCTGGTGGCATGGATGATCTAGAGATTCCAGCGTTTTTGCGCAAGCAGGCAGACTAATAAAATAGCAGGATGCTGGCACAACGAACTCTTCAATCAAGCGTCCAAGCCACGGGCGTTGGACTGCACAGCGGCGAGCGTGTCGAAATCACACTCTCGCCCGCACCTGTGAACACGGGCATCGTGTTTCGGCGTGTCGATATTGTGGGTGCAGTGGATATTCCTGTGCGTGCCAACATGGTCAGCGACACCCGCATGGCATCCACTATCTCAAGCAGCAACGCCAAGGTGCAAACCATCGAGCACTTGATGTCGGCAGCGGCAGGGCTTGGCATCGACAACATGATAGTGGACATCACGGCCGAAGAAGTACCCATCTTGGATGGTTCGGCGGCGGCGTTTGTATTTTTACTGCAAAGCGCAGGGATTGCGCACCAAGACGCGCCGCGCAAGTTTGTTCGTGTCACCGCTGCGATTGAGGTGCGTACAGGCACAGGCAAAAACTTAAAGTGGGCAAGGCTTGATCCGCTGCACGGCTACACGCTCAAGTTTGAAATCGAATTCGACCATCCCGCTGTCGATGGCACCGACCAAGCCGTCACGTTCGACTACGGCTCGGGACGCTATGCCCGAGACATTGCACGCGCACGCACCTTCGGCTTTACCAAAGACATTGAAATGCTGCGCGGTAGCGGCCTTGCGCTAGGCGGCGGCTTAGATAACGCCATCGTGATGGACGACGACAAAATTTTGAACTTGGATGGCCTACGCTACGACGCAGAGTTTGCGCGTCACAAAATGTTAGATGCGATGGGCGACTTGTATGTGCTGGGCAGTCCGCTCTTGGCAAGCTACAGCGCATTTCGCTCGGGGCACGCCATGAACAACCAGCTACTACGGGCACTACTGGATGCACCAGAGGCGTGGGAATACGTCACATTTGATAATGCTGCGGATGCACCCGCAGGCTTTGCAGAACTACCAAAAGCCTGGTAATTCATTTGAGCGGCTAGCCGCCCAAATCAACGACAGTCCAGATGCGAGCATCAAGGCATCTACCATCCACTTAAATTTTGTGGGTGCTATTTTGAGCACGATCGGCCTTGCAATAAAAGAACCGATCATCAAAGCCGACCCTACAACGAGACCCTGCCCAACCAGTTTGAAGGGCAGTGCGTCTAGTCCTTTGAACGTCGCCACTTTTGCCAAATAAACCAACATCGACGCGGCGGCTTCTGTGCCTAAAAATGCGCCTCGTTCTAGGCCATACAAAGTAAAAATCGGCACCGTGATAGGCCCCGTGGACACCATGATGCCCGTCAAAAAACCAACGGGGGCGCCAATCAAAGCCAAATGAAGGCTAGAGAATTGAATCTTGCGACTGGCAATCCAGTGCCTAACAGGAATCATGCTGATAAAAAATATGCCCAGCGCCAATTCAATCGTGTGCTGGGATAAAGCTAATAACGTATGCACTCCGAAGATCGCCGCTGGCACGGCAGTGGCGCTATAGGCAACGCAAGCCCGCCAATCAATCTCTTGACGCCACGTGATGACGCGGCCCAAATTACCCATCATTGCGCCAATAGCCATGATGGGAACGGCTTGCTGTGCGCCAAAAAATATAACGAGTACAGGCATCAAAATCAGCGACGAACCCGTGCCAATGACCCCGCCCAGCGTACCCGCCCCCACGCCAACGAGCAGAACGATCAGGTATTCCACTGCTGACTAATTGAAAAGGCTTAGCCCTTAATCACGCTTTCCAGCTCACCACTCTCATACATCTCCATCATGATGTCCGAGCCGCCAATGAACTCGCCCTTGACGTAAAGCTGCGGAATCGTTGGCCAGTTGCTGTACTCCTTAATGCCTTGGCGCACTTCTTGGTCTTCCAGCACGTTCACGGTTTGAATCGTCTTGGTGTCCACGCCGCAAGCTTTCAAAATTTGAATCGCACGCCCAGAAAAGCCGCACTGCGGAAAGCTTGCGGTGCCCTTCATAAAAAGCGTAATGTCGTTGCCTTTGACAAGGCCGTCGATGCGTTGTTGGGTTGCGTCCATGATGTGTGTC
>JANXRP010000102.1 GCA_025352965.1 Comamonadaceae bacterium | reverse complement strand
CGTGCAAGGTCTGATGTGATGCTGACGGCCAAACCCTCTGCCACATAAGCCTGCGATGCATCACCCGTCAAATTGGTGAATGGCAACACCACATTCTTTCCCAAATTAACCAATGGCGTGCATGTTGACGCGGTTTTGCCTGCCATCCCAACTTTGTCGATTGTGGTGTTGCCATTCACCAATTTGACGGGTGATGCATCGCAGGCTTATGTGGCAGAGGGTTTGGCCGTCAGCATCACATCAGACCTTGCACGTTTGCGTGATACGTATATCGTGAATCCTGCCACTGCAGCGGGTTATAAAAATAAAGATGCCAATGTGCAGCAAATAGGCAAAGACTTTGGCGTGCGCTTCGTGTTGCAAGGGCAAGTACAGCGTGCTGGCAATCGATTACGTATTAACGCCCAATTGGCTGATATTGCTTCTAATGCGCAGCTATGGTCACAGGTTTTTGAAGGTGACTCATCAAATCTATTTGCCCTGCAAGATCAAATCACAAGTCGCATTGGTGTAAGTATTGGGCGCGAGATGTTGGTGGCTGCACAGAAGAGTTTGAACCCAAAAAACTCGACCAATGTGGGCGACATGGTCTTACGTTTTCGGGCATTGAGTTTGGCAACTAAAAATAAAGATACATTACAAAAAATTGAAACTTTAGGCGAAGACATTCTCAAACTCGATCCAGATAATGTCACGACTTTAGCTTTGTTGGGTGCCACGCAGCTTTTCCATGTCAATTACTTGGGGCAGACTTTGACTCCCCAAGAAAAGCTGACTTTTATAGACCGTGCGTATCAGCATGCTTTGCGGGCTAAAAAATTAGAGCCTAATTATTGGCGTACTTATAACGCGTTTATGCAATATGCCGAGGCCAAAGGCGATTACCCAGCTATGCTGGATGCAGCCCAGACCTTGCTGCGTCTGGCACCTAATGAGCAGCTAACTAATCAAGTGATGGGGCATGTTTTGGTGTTTGGTGGGGATTACAAAAACAGCCTCAAGTACTCCCAACGTGGCATTGACCTAGATCCCAAACATCCTCTGGATGAGATTATTTTTGGGATGGGCTGGGCGTATTTTTCTGCTGGCGACTACCCAGCAGCGATTAAAATTTTTTCAGATGTTATTCAGCGTAACCCTAATTACTTTGGTGCTTGGGCATGGATGGCGATGGCATATGCGCAGCTAGGACAAATGGACAAAGCCACAGAGATGGCTGCGCGTTGGCGTGCGGCAGATCCTCAGGCGAGCTTTTTTACGCGCCGCCGTCCTATTCAATCAGCGCCGCCAGCGTATCGTGATTTTTATCGCAAAGTGTTTTGGCCTGCGGCGCGTAAGGCAGGATTGACCGACAAAGAATTACCTGCGGATATTTAATGACTAAATTCGTTTAAGCCACCACCCGCCAAGCCAACGCTTCCCCGCCCGCCAAGGGCTTTAAGGCTGCTTCCCCAAACGGATAGCTCTCGGGCGGTGTCCACGCTTCGCGCTTTAAGGTGATGGTGCTGGTGTTGCGCGGCAAACCATAAAAGTCAGCACCAAAGTGGCTGGCAAAGCCTTCTAACTTGTCCAACTTACCAGCGGCATCAAACGCCGTGGCGTACAGCTCCATCGCCGCGTGAGCGGTGTAGCAACCTGCGCAGCCAACGGCGTGCTCTTTAAGGTGTGCGGCATGGGGCGCACTATCTGTGCCTAAAAAGAAGCGGGGATTGCCCGATGTGGCGGCTTCTACCAATGCCAAACGGTGTATCTCGCGCTTTAAAACAGGCAGGCAGTAGTAATGCGGACGCACACCGCCCGTAAAGATGGCGTTGCGGTTATAGAGCAAGTGCTGCGCCGTAATGGTTGCGCCAAGGGTTAATTGTTTGCTGCTGGATGCCTCGGAAGCCACGTACTGCGCGGCTTCGCGGGTGGTGATGTGCTCCATCACGACTTTGAGCTCAGGAAAATCTTTCCGTAGCGGAATGAGCTGCTGGTCGATAAACACGGCTTCTCGATCGAATAAGTCGATGTCGGGCGAGGTGACTTCGCCGTGAACTAGCAGCAGTAATCCTGACTTTTGCATCGCTTCCAGCGTTTTGTAGGTTTTGCGGATGTCGGTCACGCCCGCAGCGGAGTTAGTGGTTGCGCCTGCTGGGTAGAGCTTTAAGGCAACTACGCCTGCATCTTTGGCGCGAAGGATTTCGTCTGGGCTCATGTTGTCGGTCAGGTACAGCGTCATGAGCGGTTCAAATACCATACCAGCAGGAACGGCGGCCATGATGCGAGCCTTATAGGACAAGGCCTCGGCGGCAGTTGTGATGGGTGGCTTGAGGTTAGGCATGACGATGGCGCGGCCAAATTGCGCAGCGGTATGCGGCACGACCGTGGCAAGGGCAGTGCCGTCGCGCAGGTGGGTATGCCAGTCATCTGGGCGCGTGAGGGTGAGGGC
>JANXRP010000088.1 GCA_025352965.1 Comamonadaceae bacterium | reverse complement strand
TGCGCGGCGCAGTTGCTCGATCACGCCAAAGCTAACCCCAGATCCACCATGCACCGCCGTGCCAGACGGCTTGTCTATGGCCATGAAGTAATCATCTTCAAACAGAATGGGGAATTCTCTTGAAGGTGCAGGTTTATCGATTTTTTCTTGAATCCTATCCGACACACGCACAGGCGGTACACGAATGATGTCGCCAAACGCCACTTTGGTGCTGCTGTCGGCACGGCCTTTGTTAATGCGGACTTCGCCGCTTCGGATGATGCGGTGGACGTGCGTTTTAGGCACACCCTTTAAAATTTTGAAGAGGAAGTTGTCCAGCCGCTGGCCCTCAGACCCTTCGTCGATGATGAGGTTTTGAACGGCGGCAAGGGTGGTTGTCATTGTTCTAATACGACTCGAAGTTCTATACGCGGCAAGGGTTGCAGACGAGTAGCCACGATGCGGCCACTCTCAAGCCTTGTCAGGTCTGCCTCCCAGCCTATTGATGTGTCTAAAGCCTTATCCTGCTTGCCTTGCAGCCAATCAAACAAATTAGAAACGGGAATGTCTGCGCCCGTGACTTGGTACAAGGCAGTTGCAAGATCTGGGAAGTTACGCCCCATTTTTCCATCGCTGATCGTGGCAAAGTCTCTGCCCCACACAACCTCAGCCGCTTTGCCGCCTAGCGGTGTAAATAAATTGAGCTGCCCTGCTGCTGCATTTCCTATCAGCGTAAACCCCGCAGATGTTTGTTGCACAGGATCGCGCTCCACCTTGATACTGAGACGACCAGTCCACTGTGGCTGCTCGCTTGGTGCTAGCCTAGGGGGTGCTGCGCAGGCCACAAGCAGCGCGGCAAAGCCAACAAAAAGTAACCGCATCTAGAGCTTTACCCCAAGGCGTTTTAAAGTCTCTAAGAGCGTGGGGTTGTCGGCGTTAATGATGTGCGCTTCCTTCCAAATTTTGCGTGCTTCGTCTTTACGATTCATTTGCCACAGTACCTCGCCCATGTGTGCCCCAATTTCGGCATCGGCGCGTGTTTTATAGGCGTTTTGAAACGTTTTGAGTGACTCATCTAAACGCCCCATCCGAAACAACGCCCATGCCAAACTGTCCACAATATACGGGTCATTCGGCGTAATGACGAGTGCTCGTTCTATTAAGTTTTTGGCTTCTTCTAAGCGCACACTCCGGTCTGCTAAAGAATAGCCTAGCGCGTTGTAAGCCACAGCGCTATTGGGTTGCAAGGCGATCACTTGGTTGAGTAACGCTTCCATTTGCACGAAATTTTTGGCTTTTTCATGCAAGGTGGATAGTTCATACATGAGGTCGGTATCTGCTGGGTCATCTACTAACGCTTTATTCAAAAATTGGATGGCCTCGGGCAGTTGTCCATGGTCGCGCATTAGGCTGACTTCAGCCAGTAACTTGGCGCGCGACTGTAGGGTGGTTTGCTCGGGTAGTTGCTGGATCAGATTTCGCGCCTCGCTTACCTTGCCTTGCTTGGCAAGAATGGATGCGCGGCGTAGTTGCGCGGCAAGGCGTTCTTTGTCGTCTTCAATTTTGCTGAGCCAATTTTGTGCCGCGCTGTAGTCCTTACGGTTTTCGGCTAATTGCGCAAGCCCTAAATACGCTTGTACGCGACCTGCATGGTTGGTCGGTAGATTTATTTTTTCGGCCAATCGCAAAAATTGATGAAGCGATTTGTCTGCCGCTGCAAACTGATTTTCTTGCAGTTCCAGTGCGCCTTGAAGGAGCCAGCCGTCAATGGAAGCGGGCGACTCGGTTGTGAGTAAGCGTAGTTGCTCTAGCGCATCGTTGTAGCGAGCGGCATCTAATTGCGAGCGAGCAAGCGTAATCCGTGCCGCCGCTTTAGTAGCAGGCATAGACACAGTTGCAGTGACATAAGGCTCCAAAATTTTGATGAGCTCGTTAGTCGATGCTTGCTTGTCTGGGATTTGTGAGAAATATTGCGTCAGACCAATAATCACGCCCGCTCGATCAGCCTCGGGCGTTAGTTCTAAGAATTTGCGCAATGGCGGCAGAGCATTGGCATATTGCCTTTGCGCATAGTTGATTTGAAAGAGATAGTTTTGCGCAAGAGCCGATGCTGGCAAAAGCTTTATCCACTCAAACGCGATATTGCGGGCTGTATCGCCATCACGGACTTCTAGCGGCAAGCGCGTGGCGCGCTCAAACAATTGGTCGGTGGGTGTTTTGCGTGCAAGTTCTAAATAAATGCTCATCGCTTCGCCAGGTTGATCGTCAATACGGGCTAACTCGGCAATTAAGACTCCGTAAAAAGTCTCGGCATCCATGTTGCTGTTATCAGCGTCGGCGCGTTTGGGCGATTGCGCAAATGCAGTGGAGAGGACTAGTGCAAGCAGAGCAATGAGATATTTCTTCATAGTGGGCATGATAATTCAAGGATGCCTGAATTACCCGAAGTTGAAGTCACCCGTCTCTCGTTTGCCAATCGCATTGCGGGCGCACGCATCTTAGCTGTGCGCATGGGTAAGCCGCTTCGCTGGCCACTTTTCTCTGCGCCAGGCCATAGCCCGCATGACTTCGTGGGCAAAACGGTGATTGAAGTTCGTAGGCGCGGTAAATATCTATTGCTGGATATGAGCGAAGGGATGTTGCTCGTTCACCTTGGCATGTCGGGGCGTTTGGTGTTCTCGGGTAGCGTCCTGCCGCCCGCAGGGGCACACGATCATTTTGATTTGCAAACCACCCAAGGTACGCTTCGACTGCATGATCCACGCCGCTTTGGCGCTGTGGTGTACGCCGAATCACAAGATGCGCCAATGTCTCAAAAGCTGCTTGGCAATTTAGGTGTCGAGCCGTTTGGTGACGCGTTCACCACGGATTATTTTTATAAGAATATCCATCAGCGCAAAAGCCCGATTAAACAAGTACTGCTCTCGGGGCAGCCTGTGGTGGGCGTTGGCAATATCTATGCTTCAGAGGCCTTATTCCATGCGGCTTTGCGGCCACAAACCTTGGCAAGCCGCATTAGCCGTGCCCGTGCGGACAAGCTGCACGCGGCGATTTTGCGCGTGCTACAAAACGCCCTCGATTTAGGCGGCTCCACCCTGCGTGACTTTGCCAATGCGCATGGCGAGGACGGGCACTTTCAACTACAGGCCGCGGTTTATGACCGTGCAGGTTTACCCTGTCACGTCTGCCAAGCGCCTATTCGGACGATTCGCCAAGGGCAGCGCTCGACGTTTTATTGCGCCAGTTGCCAGCGTCCGTGATAATCACGCCTTCTATGTCCGCCCCTCATTCTGTCCTTCGCCCCGACGCATTGGCTAGTCCTGCCACCATGCAGTCCCAGTTCGATCAGCACCAGCTGTGGTGCGTGGGATTTGCCAAGCGCTTGACCGCATTGGCGGATTGGCTAGAGAAAAACAAGCTGGCCGACGCGGTGGCCTATGCCGAGGTCAATCGGCTGCGCTATCAACTCTCCAGCCAGCAAGTGATGGTGGCGGTGATTGCTGAGTTTTCGCGCGGGAAGTCTGAGCTCATCAATGCGTTGTTTTTTGCCCATTACGGCAGGCGCATCATGCCCGCAGGCGCTGGCCGCACGACAATGTGTCCAGCAGAAATGGCGTGGAACCCTGCCTTGCCTATCAGCATCCGACTGCTGCCTATTAACACGCGTAAAGAGCCCACCAGCATTGCCCATTGGCGCATGCGCCCAGAAGCGTGGGTCACGTTTACCTTTAATCCGCAAGAGCCTGCTGCGATGGCTCAGACCATTAATAAGGTCAGCGAAGTGCAGCGCGTGAGCGTAGAGGAGGCCACCACACTCGGGTTTTGGCTACCCGATGGACCAAACGGCGAACGCAATCCCGACAATCCTGCGCCCGATAGGCTTGGGCAGGTCGAAGTGCCTGTCTGGCGGCACGCTTGCATCAATATTCCGCATCCGCTGCTCCAGCAAGGCTTGGTGATTTTGGATACGCCAGGCTTAAATGCCGTCGGCGTGGAGCCTGATCTGACGATGGCACTCTTAGGTCAAGCGCAGGCCACGCTGTTTATCTTGGGAGCAGACACGGGCGTTACTAAATCTGACCTCGATTTATGGCGCGAACACCTGAGCCACGCGGCGGCGGCGCATATTCCACGTTACGCAATTTTGAACAAAATTGATACGCTGTGGGACGACTTAAAGTCGCCTGCCGAGGTGAATGCCGAGCTAGAGAAACAGTGCATCGACACCGCGCAACTGCTCAGCATCAGCCGCCAATCGGTGGTGGCGATATCGGCGCAAAAAGGCTTGATGGCAAAAATTCGGCACGATCCAGATCTGTTGGCACGTAGCGGTCTGCCTGAATTGGAAGCCATACTGGGTGGGCATTTGGTACGCGAGCGGCAAAGCATCATCCAGCAAAATTGTATGAGTGGCATGACGCGCTTGCAAAGCACGGCAGCGCGTTCGCTGGAGCGGCGCTTTCGCGAAGCAGCCGATCAAAAAGCGCAGATCCAGTCGGTAGTGGGCAAGAGCGCACAAAATCTAAAAATGATGCTAACCCGCATGACTGTGGAAAAGCAAGAGGTGGCCGAGGCAGGGAAGCAGTTTGAGCGCCTGCAAGAGATTTGTTTGGCTGGTATCGGCAAAGCGTTAGCGCACATCAGCACGCCTAATCTCAAGGCTCAGATTTATGCCATGGGTAAAACCTTTAATGGCAGCTTGCTCAAAATGGGTTTGCGTCAAAGTTACGAGGATGCCTTTGCTGAGCTGCAAAACAATCTAGAAGCCTCAGAGGCTGATCTAGCAAGGCTTTATGGCGATCTATTCCTAAAAATCAAAGCTATGAACACGCAGCACGGTTTTGCCATTGCGCTGATGCCCGCACCCAAGCTCACAAGCTTTACCGATAAGCTGGCAAATACACGGCTTTCGCATCTGCATCATCTAGAGTTTGGCAATAGCTGGCGCTTGATGAGTAAAGACCATTTGCAGCGGGTGCTCCAAACACTGTTCGTTCAAGTGCGCGTGATTTTTGAAAGCGCGCATGCTGATATTGAACTGTGGGCGCAGTCCACTATACAAGTCCTGCAAACTGAATTGATAGAACGCGAGCGCAGTCTTGCTAAGCGCATGGCGTCTGTCTCTAGCGTGCAAGGCTCTAGTTTGGGGGCAGACGCGCAAATTGCGGCCTTGGATGTGCAGTTAGAAGCCATTAAGGCGCAGGGTAGGCGGCTGGTGGCGCTGTCCAAGGGTTTAGATGGCGAAGTAAACGCCAAAACGCAGCAGAGTTTGGGCGTTTGAGGCGGTGACAAGCTTCGCCGCCAAAGTCATGAGCTGGCAAACCAAGCATGGACGGCATAGCTTGCCGTGGCAGCACTCGCGCAGCCCTTACTCCGTATGGCTTAGCGAGGTCATGCTGCAGCAGACGCAAGTCTCGACGGTTCTCAATTTTTATCCCAAGTTCCTCGCCAAATTTCCAACCGTGGATGCTTTAGCTACGGCGCCGTTAGATGACGTGCTCGCGCTGTGGAGTGGTATGGGTTACTACACAAGGGCTCGTAACTTGCACCGAGCCGCGAATCAAGTGATGCAGAATTTTGGTGGCGAGTTCCCCAAAACCGCCGAATCGCTAGAACAACTCGTTGGAATTGGACGTTCCACAGCCGCTGCCATTGCTGCATTTTGTTATGGCGAGCGCGTAGCCATTTTGGATGGCAATGTGAAGCGTGTCCTAGCTCGCGTGTTGGCGTTCGATGGCGACTTAGCCAAAGCATCCGAGGTGAATTTGCTTTGGGACAAGGCGACTGAATTGCTGCCGACTAAACATCTAAAAACGGCCATGCCAATTTATACGCAGGCCTTAATGGATATGGGCGCTACGCTGTGTCATGTCCGTAGCCCAGACTGCATAAGCTGTCCCGTGGCATCCCTCTGCCAAGCTAATCTGGATAAGGCCTGCGAGTCCTATCCCGTAAAAACTAAAAAACTCAAGCGAAGCACGGAGTCGATTTGGCTGCTTCATGCAACCACAGCGCAAGGCCATGTTTTGTTACAGCAGCGCCCCATGGATGGCATATCCAAAGTATGGGCGGGCTTGTACAGCTTGCCGCCTTTTGATAGCGAGGTGGCGCTCTTTGATAGTTTGCCCAAAACGGCGCACAAAAAACTGACCTTTGCGCCTGCGTTCAAACACGTGTTGACACACAAAGATCTTTGGTTACATGTTGTGCAATTGGAGGTATCTGCACCTATTAAACTTGCTAAGCTGGGCACATGGCACTCGGTTGCAAATGCGTTGCAACTGGGACTGCCAGCCCCCATCCGAAAAATGTTAGAAACTGCTCAATAAAAAGGACTCGCCATGACTGTCGCCACTTATAAAAACACACAACTCCTCATCGACAACCAATGGTGCGATGCAGCTAGCGGTAAAACCTTGCCTGTGGTCAATCCTGCAACTGGGCTTGAAATTGGCCGCGTGGCGTTTGCAGGCATTCCAGACTTAGACCGTGCGCTAGCCAGCGCTACCAAAGGCTTTGCTATTTGGCGCAATACGCCAGCGGTTGAGCGCTCCAACATCATGCGCAAGGCCGCTGTACTGATGCGCGAACGCGCTGCCGAGATTGGGGTTTTGATGACGCAAGAGCAGGGCAAGCCGCTCGCAGAGGCCAAAGCAGAAGCAATGATGAGCGCTGAGGTGATTGAGTGGTGCGCCGAAGAAGGCCGCCGCGTCTATGGTCGCCTGGTACCACCGCGTGCCATGAATGTGTCCGCGCAAGTGCACAAAGAGCCCGTCGGCATTGTGGCTGCGTTTACGCCTTGGAACTTTCCGATTAACCAAGTCGTTCGAAAGCTCTCTGCAGCGCTGGCGACAGGTTGCGCCATCATCGTTAAAGCGCCTGAGGAAACGCCTGCGTCTCCAGCAGCTTTGATTCAAGCTTTTGTCGATGCAGGCGTGCCGCCTGGCGTGATTAGTTTGGTTTACGGCAGCCCAGCCGAAATCTCGGGCTACTTGATTCCGCATCCGCTGGTGCGCAAGATTACGTTTACGGGTTCTACCCCTGTGGGCAAGCAACTGGCCGCTATGGCAGGCTTGCATATGAAGCGTGCGACGATGGAGCTAGGTGGTCACGCCCCCGTGATCGTTGCTGCTGATGCCGACATTGCGCTGGCACTCAAAACGGCGGGTTCGATGAAGTTTAGGAACGCGGGCCAGGTTTGCATTTCGCCAACCCGCTTTTTGGTTCATAACTCCATCAAAGCCGAGTTTGCCAAAGGCATGGTCGCTATTGCAGAAAAACTAAAAGTGGCTGACGGCATGACTGACGGCACGCAAATGGGGCCACTTGCCAACTTCCGCCGTGTGACGGCGATGGAGCAGCTAACAGCGGATGCTCGCGCTAAAGGCGCAACCATCGCCACAGGCGGCGAGCGCATTGGGACGAGCGGCAACTTCTTTGCGCCAACCGTGATTACCGATTTGCCCATGAATGTCGATTTGCTGAATAACGAGCCATTTGGCCCCATGGCGGCGATTCAAGGATTCGATGAATTAGAAGACGCGATTGCACAAGCGAATCGTTTACCGTTTGGCCTTGCAGGCTATGCGTTTACCAGTTCGCTTAAAAATGCACACATGCTGAGTAAGCAATTGGAAGTGGGCATGCTATGGATTAACCAAGGCGGTATGGCATGGGCCGAAATGCCGTTTGGTGGCATCAAAGATTCGGGCTACGGATCTGAAGGTGGTACCGAGATTTTGGATGCCTATGTCAATACCAAAGCGGTGTCCATCGTTTGCGTTTAAGGACTATTTTTAAGGAAAACTTCATGAAGCGTTCCACACTTATTGCAGCCTTACTGGTTAGTAGTGTTTACTTTTTAGCAAACGCTACGTTCGCTCAAACAACTGCCGCTGTTAGCGATAAACCCATCAAAATTTTGGTTGGTTTCCCGCCTGGTGGTTCGGCTGATGTGATTGCCCGTGTGCTGGCGCAGCAGTTGTCTGCCAAGCTGGGTGGTCAAAGCGTGATTGTGGACAACAAGCCAGGCGCATCGGGGCGTATTGCGATTGAAGCGCTCAAAAATTCTGCGCCAGATGGCACAACCTTGTTTGTCACGCCTAGTGGCCCCATGGTGATCTTCCCGCACGTGTTCAAAAAACTAGGCTTTGATCCTGTTAAAGACTTCACGCCAGTAAGTCAACTAGCAGGCTTTCAATTTGCCATCACGTCGGGTCCCAAGAGCAATGTCAAAAATGTTGCTGAAATGCTGGCTAAAACAAAGAGTGACCCCAGCACGGCAAGTTTTGCGACACCGGGTACAGGGACTGTTCCGCAATTTTTAGGCGTGATGTTGTCCGATACGGCTAAAGTTGATTTGCAGCATGTGCCTTTCCAAGGCGGTGCGCCAGCACTGAACGCCTTGCTGGGAGGCCACGTGGGCTATGGCATTGACGTGGTGTCTGAAATTTTGGAAGCACAGAAGGCCGGTAAGGCGCGAGTGATTGCGGTGACGGGCGCAAAGCGCTCGGCGCAGCTACCCGATGTACCTACTTTGCGCGAGCAAGGTATCGCTATGGATGCTAGCGCTTGGTTTGCCATTTATGGTCCCGCCAATATGTCCTCTGCGACGCTTGCGCGTATTAACAAGGCCGTCGTTGAGGCAATCAACGATCCCGCCGCCAAAACCAAGCTCAGCAGCATGGGCTTTGATGTGATTGGCAGCACACCCGAGCAATTGGCTGCGGTGCAAAAAGCTGATTTGAGTAAGTGGGAAAAGCCTATTAAAGCGACAGGTTTTCAGGCGGATTGATTGATATTCGACTGTAGGAGCGTTGATGAATAAAATTTCACGTCGTGACTTCTCTGCAAGTCTTGCCAGCATTGGCTTTGCAGGCGTCCCTAGCCTCGGTGCCTCGCAAGATAAGGCTTCCAGCTATCCGACTAAACCCATTAAGGTGCTGATCTCCGTACCCCCTGGCGGGACGATGGATGTGCTGACTCGTGCCATAGCAAACGCGGTGCGCGAGTCGCTGGGGGTCATCATCTTGGATCACAAATCGGGCGCGAATGGCAACATTGCTATGGAGGCTGCCAAGGCTGCCGAGCCTGATGGCTATACGCTGCTTTTGGGCACGATGTCCATGCTGGCGATGAATCCGCATGCGTACAAAGAGTTTCGGGTTGATGTGTTTAAAGATTTTGAGCCCATTACACTAGCGAGCCGTTTTGAGTTGGCCGTGTGCGTGCATCCTAGCGTTCCTGCAAAAAATATGACCGAGTTACTGGCGTGGTTCAAAGCCAATCCCAGCAAAGCGTCTATGGCCTCGTATGGGGCTGGCACGCCAGCGCATTTTTTGATTGAACTTTTGGCGGAGCAGTCGGGAATCAAGATTGCACACATCCCGTATCGCGGCGCGACGCAGGCGATGCAAGATCTCATTGGCGGACAGATTTCAGCATCGTTTAGTACGGTAGGGCAAGTGGTTGCTGCGTACCACGACAAGCGCCTCAATATCCTTGCGACCACGGGTGCAAAGCGTTCGCCATTTTTACCAAGCTTGCCAACGCTGGCGGAATCGGGTTTCCCAAAATTAACGGCGAGCGCTTGGTTTTCGTACCTCGCACCCAAGGGCACGCCCAAACCCATCATCGACAAGCTGAATGTCGCTTTCAATAAGGCACTGCAGTCGCGTGAGGTGCGTGGGCAACTGCTCTCAAATGGCATGTATCCTGAAGGATCGACCCCCGCCGAGCTTGCTAAAGCCATGCGGGACGACTACGCCTATTGGGGACGTGCATCCAAGCTAATTAAATTCAGCGCATCATAAAAATGGATGCCAAAAAGAAACCCAATATCATTTTTATCGTGGCTGACGACCTCGGCTACGCTGACCTCGGATGCTATGGTGGGCGTGGTTTTGATGGCACGGGTAAGACATCGGTATCACCTGAACTCGATAAGCTAGCCGCTAACGGGATGCTGTTCACGGACGGCTACGCCAACTCGCCCGTGTGCTCGCCCACGCGCTTTGCTTTGATGACGGCACGCTATCAATACCGCCTTCGCGGCGCGGCTGAGGAGCCGATTGCGTCTAAAGCTCGAGGCAGTCATATGCTCGGACTGCCGCCCGAGCACCCAACGCTGCCCTCCATGCTCAAGGATGTGGGCTACAGCACTGCGCTTATTGGCAAATGGCACTTGGGTTTTGAGCCTGTTTTTGGCCCATTGAAATCGGGCTACGAAGAATTTTTTGGCCCCATGTCGGGCGGTGTGGACTACTTCACGCACTGCGATTCACGCGGTGTGCATGACTTGTGGCAGTCGGAAAAGGATATCGTTAAAGAGCATTTCGAAACAGGTTATTTGACCGATCTCTTGACCGAGCGAGCGCTCGATTACGTTAACCGCTTAGATGCCAGCAAGCCATTCTTTATGAGCCTGCACTACACCGCGCCGCACTGGCCGTGGGAGACTCGGGATGATGCGGCTCTTGCCGAAGAAATCAAAGACAACATCTTCCACTTGCATGGTGGCAATATCCATAGCTATCGCCGCATGATTCACCACATGGACGAGGGTATTGGGCGCATCGTCAATTTGCTGCGTAAGAAGGGTGAATTGGATAACACCTTGATTGTGTTTACGTCTGACAACGGCGGCGAGCGCTTCTCCGACAACTGGCCGCTGGTTGGCGGCAAGATGGATTTGACCGAGGGCGGCATCCGTGTGCCCTACATCGCGCATTGGCCAGCCGTTATCAAAGCAGGGCAGGTGAGCAGCCAGCAATGCCTGACGATGGATTGGTCGACCACCATGCTCGACGTAGGTGGTGCTTTGAAGGCCGCATCAGCTGTGGCTTGCGAGGCATACCCTCTGGACGGGCAATCCCTGCTTGGCTTGTTGGTTGATGATTCAAAAACCTTCGAGCAGCCGCTTTTTTGGCGAATGAACCACCGTGGTCAACGTGCCATGCGGCTAGGCCATTTCAAATACCTGCGAGTCGATGGACATGACTATTTATTTGACGTGACGCAGGATGCCAGAGAGCGTGCGAACCTCGGCAAGCACCAGCCAGAAAGACTTGTAGCGATGCGTGGTGCGTGGGAGTCATGGAATGCAACCATGCCAGCGATTCCTGAAGATGCCACCGTAAGCCTTGGCTATGGACGCGCGGATATGCCGCAGCGGTAGTCATGCGCAATCCACTGCGGCAGGGTAGAGCCAATCACCATCCCAGCCGTTGCTGCTAACACCCCCGCCAATTGCGCTGGAAACCATGTCCCAATTGGGCTGGCGAGGCATACGAGCCACAAACCAATACCAGCAAGGATTGCAGTCAATGCGCCTTGCGTGGTGGCGCGCGTCCAATAGAGGCCAAAGACCAGCGGCACAAACGCGCCAACTAGCGTGACTTGATATGCGCCTGAGACCATTTCGTAAATCGGTGTGCCTTGCGATGTGATGGCGTAAATCAGCACGAGCACGCTAAAAACCAGCACCGTGATGCGCATGGTTTTGAGCTCATGTTGATCGTCCATCTTTGGGTTCCATTGCCGCCAGATATTTTCGACAAATGTGACGCTGGGTGCGAGCAGGGTTGCCGACGCGCTCGATTTAATAGCTGAAAGCAGTGCGCCAAAAAACAGCACTTGCATCACAAAAGGCATGTGCTGCATGATGAGTGTCGGCAACACTTTTTGCGGATCATCCTTCAAAAGCTGCGCGGTTTGCTCAGGCGCAATGATGAGGCTGCTGACTACCAAAAACATAGGCACAAAAGCAAACAAGATATAGCAGATGCCGCCAATCACAGGGCCACGTGTCGCGGCATGTTCGTCTTTGGCTGACATCACGCGCTGGAAGACATCTTGTTGCGGGATCGAGCCTAGCATCATGGTGATGGCGGCGGCGATGAAGAAGATCACATCTTTGAATGTAGGTTCAGGCAAAAATCTGAACATATCTTTGCTTGCCGCCAACGCAATCACCTTGTCCGCACCGCCAGCTTGGTTAGCCGCAAACATGGCAATGATGGATAAGCCCAGCACCAAAATAATCATTTGTATAAAGTCTGTGACGGCTACCGACCACATGCCACCGTAAAGTGTGTAGGCGAGGATAGACGCTACACCAATGACCATACCGATCTCAATACTGATCGCGCCGTTGGAGAGGAGGTTAAACACGAGGCCGAGTGCCGTGACCTGCGCGGAAACCCAGCCTAAATACGACAGCATGATGATGAGCGAGCACAGCACTTCGACACGCTTGCCAAAGCGCTCACGGAAGTAGTCGCTAATGGTGAGGAGATTGAGTTTGTAGAGTTTGGCGGCGAAAAACATGCCGACAAAAATGAGGCAAAAGCCAGCGCCAAACGGATCTTCAATGACACCGTTTAAGCCGCTACCCACAAACTTGGCGGGAATCCCGAGCACGGTCTCCGAGCCAAACCATGTGGCAAAGGTGGTGGTGACGATCATCACCAGCGGCAAGTGCCTACCTGCGATGGCGAAGTCGGCTGTATTTTTTACTCGCCGAGCTGCAACTAAACCAATCGCAATGGTGACGATCAGGTAAGCAAATACAAGGGCTAGAAGCATGATTACTTGCTTTCAGGTTTAACGTATTTTTTTAAAAATTCAAAAATCAAAACAGGCAATTGAGGAATCAATTTTGCATAAACGGGGGCGTTGTTTTTGATCTCATTGAGCAACTTGTCCCAGCCCATTTGTTCGCTCATCCAGCTTTCTAAAAATGGCTTGGCGGTCGTCCATAAATCGAGATCAGGGTCTAGCTCGCGAGCGAGGCCTTCTACGTTGAGCAAAGTTTTTTGCAATAGCACCAGTTGCGGCTGAATCGCCACGTTAAATCGGCGCGACGTTTGGAACAAACGCAAGAGCACGACACCCAGTGAAATGTCTTTGAGTGGCTTGCCAAAGTAGGGCTCGCAGCAGGTGCGGATGGCAGACTCAAGCTGCTCGACGCGCACCGTTTTATCGACCCAGCCCGACTCGATGTGCAGCTCGGCGACGCGGCGATAGTCGCGGCGGAAAAAGGCCAAAAAATTATGCGCAAGGTAGTCTTTGTCAGTTTGCGTGAGCGAGCCCACGATGCCAAAGTCATACAAAATCGGTGTACCAAGCGATTCAGGCGCAAGGCTGACCGAGATATTGCCTGGGTGCATGTCGGCATGAAAAAAGCCGTGGCGAAAGACTTGGCTATAAAAAATAATGATGCCGTCACTGGCGAGTTTTTTGAGATTCACGCCCGCCGCTTTGAGTTTTTCGATTTGATTGATAGGAACACCGCTCATGCGCTGCATCGTCATGACCTCAGTAGCGCAAAGATCAAAGTGCATATCGGGAATCAGCACGCGGACATCAGGCTCTTTGAGTTCGTTCATTTGCCGTTTGAGCTGCACCGCATTGGCCGCTTCGCGCATCAGGTCTAACTCGTCGTGTAAATAGGTGTCGAACTCTGCCACCACTTCGTCAGGGCGCAAGCGTTTGCCGTCGGCGTTTATACGTTTGACGATCCATGCCATCGCGTGCAAGAGGCGTAGATCTTGATTGATAGATCGCACGACGTTGGGGCGTAGCACTTTCACGGCAACGGGTGTTTGCGCGGCGTCGTTCAAAGTGGCGAAATGGACTTGCGCGATAGAGGCGCTGGCAACGGGCGTGCGGTCAAAGTTGGCGTAGAGCTCGGAGAGTGGTTTGCCCAGCGCACGCTCAACGATGGTGACAGCGACATCGCCGCTAAAGGGCGGCACGCGGTCTTGCAGCTTGGCTAGTTCATCCGCGAAGTCGGGCGCGAGCATATCGCGCCGTGTGGAGAGTACTTGGCCAAACTTAATAAAGATGGGGCCGAGCGCCTCAAATGCCTCTCTAAGCCTTACCGCACGTGGCTTAGCTGAGAGCAATTTTTGAATCAATCCATACCACAGCGTAATCCACACAATGAATAGTGCCCGAAAAATCATGCTGAATGGCGCTAGTAACCAACTCATGATTTTTTCGCCAACCATTCGCGCAGCTTGCTTCGTAAGTCGCGCATGCTGGTTGCAATGTGATGCGCAGGCACGTTGCCCACAATGCGCGCTAAATCGCCTTCTAAATCCCACTGTACGTTTTGCGCCAGCCATTGCACTTCGGCGGCAAGTTGCACATCGCCTTCAATGCGGACATTCGGTTTATCGCCTTGCATGAGCTTTTTGCCAAGCTCGGCGACATCGATATCAATGACCTCTAGTAGCAAATCAATTTTTTGTTTTTCATCCGTTGGCTGGGAAGCCACAGCCAGTAAGCCCACAGCCGTCGGTGTGAGCAGCAGCGTGTACTGCTGCCAAGCAAATTTAACGACACGCCCTTTTTGACGCGCGATGCGCTGCATGGCTTCGGGTTCTTGTTGCAGCACGTGATTGAGCAAGAGCACGATGCGGTTGTGTCCCTCGGAGACTAGCCATTCGGGTGGCTGAGGCAGCTTGCTAAAAAAAGACGTAAAAAAATCAGGCAGAGTGTTCATCTGCCTGATTATCTTTGCTTTAAGCTTCAATCTAGCGCTTGAATGCCTGCGACCAACCAACCGCCACCTGCAACAGGCTTGGTCAAATTCCACACTTCTTTAAATGGCTCGGGTGCCAGTCCGACTTCTTCGCGGATGACGCCTGAAAACTCGACGCTTGCCATAAAGTGTGCGGCATGAATGCCTGCAGGCAATTCCTCGATGCCGAGTAACTGTGCGTCTACCGATATCACCTCGGTACGGTGTACTGTTCCAGCTGGTGCGGCTGCATCACGTTCGGCGATTTGTGTACGAATCTCAGCCAGCATCTCTTCGGTCAGCATGGTTTTAAGCGTCGTCATGTCCGCCTTGTCCCATGCAGCTTGCAGGTTCACAAAGTGTGCCTTGGCGCCTGCCAAAAAGCCAACCGTGTCAAAACCAGCAGGGATTCCCCAGTTTTGCGTACCAGCAAGGGCAGATGGTGCTTCTGCTACGTTCGCGCCAATAGCCGAGCCAATCATTGAACCACCTTGCGCAGCGGCTGGGGCATCTGTGAATACGGTGCGCTCAAACGGACGCGCCGCAGCATCATTGCCCACGTTATTGGGGTTATAGCCGTTGGCATAGGCGGGCTGCAAATTCCCCTCTTGTTGGTTTGCTTTGTAGCGCTTGTACATGTTCCAAGCCATGAAAGCGGCAACGCCCATTAAGAGCATCATCAAAATGCTGCCCATAGCACCACCTAGAGCGCCACCAAGCCCCATTGAGTTAGCAAGCCATGCAAGCCCGAGGCCAGCGGCAAGTCCGCCCAACATTGCACCCCAAGGCTTTTTAGGTGCAGGGGCTGGTGCCGCTGGAGCGGCAGCTGGCGCAGCAGGTTTTGCGGCTTGCGCAGGCGTGGCAGCGTTTTGCGGCATTGCTTGTCGATTCGTCACATTTTGGGACTGCTGCCCCATTGACTTACCTCCGCCCATGCGCTTCGCTGCCTCAGCGTTGATAGTGGAAAAAGCTAGTGCGATAGACACCGCAGCGATAGCCAAAGTAGACATGAGTTTCATACAAGCTCCGTTAATTTAAGAAAAATACGCACTGAAATTAGATAGTACGTATTTTCCACATTTCAAGTGGAAGGCGGGTTATAAAAACCCTTACTGTTGTTTGATTCCCACATGCAGTGCGACCACGCCTGCTGTGAGGTTGTGCACGTCCACATGGGCAAAGCCAGCGGTTTTCATCAGCTCACGGAGCGTCTCTTGGTCAGGATGCATCCTGATCGACTCGGCAAGGTATTGGTAAGACGCCGCATCGCCCGCTACCAGCGAACCCAGCTTAGGCAGCACCTTAAACGAATACCAGTCGTACATCTTTTGCAGCGGCGGTGCGACTTTGGAGAACTCCAAAACTAAGAGCTTGCCGCCAGGTTTGAGCACGCGCAGCATTTCTTTCAGCGCCACGTCCTTGTACGTCATATTGCGCAGACCAAACGCCACGCTGACGATATCGAAATAACTATCCGCAAAGGGCAGTTTTTCAGCATCGCACACGGTGGTGGGCAGAATCACGCCAGCGTTCAGTAAGCGGTCGCGTCCCGTGCGCAGCATGGCTTCGTTAATGTCGGTATGGACGACTTGTCCCGTGCTTCCGACATCTTTGGCAAAGCCCAGCGCCAAATCGCCCGTACCGCCTGCAATGTCTAGCACTCGCATGCCAGCCTTCGCATTCGCGACCATAAAGGTATAGCGCTTCCAGATGCGGTGCAAGCCCATCGACATCAAATCATTCATCACGTCGTATTTGCTAGCCACAGAGTCAAACACGCCACGAACCTTAGAGGCTTTTTCTGATTCCGCGACCGTTGCAAAACCAAAGTGCGTTTTAGTGCTTTCCACAACCATGTCCTTCATGCTCATTCTCAGCCTTTAACTCTTCATCGCGATTAGCACCAGCCGTAGCCAACTTCGCCTCATACTGCTTCCATAAATCCGATTCTTGAGAACCCAAAAAATACAAATATTCCCAAGAAAAAATCCCCGAATTATGACCATCTGAAAACGCAGGTTGCACCGCGTAATTGCCCACGGGCTCAAGCCCAACAAGGCTTACCAGCCGTTTACCTGATTGCAAAACCTCTTGTCCAGGGCCATGCCCTTGCACCTCAGCGGACGGGCTATACACGCGCATCAGTTCAAACGGAATGCGAAACGTCTTGCCATCGGCAAAAGCGATTTCCAAACAGCGCGATGCTTGATGCGCCGTGATGTTTTCGGGTGCGGGTGTAGTTTTAGTAAGGCCTGCCATTAAAGAATCTTTTTGTTTTTAAACTTCGTAATCCACCAGCATGCGGCCAACCCGCACTTCGGCAATAAACGGCATCAAAGCTTTGTGATCGGGGTGTGCTTGATAGCCAGCCAGCGCTTCTTTGCTTTCAAACTCGGTGTAGAGCATCACGTCGTAGCTCGCGTCCGTTTTAGAAAAATCAATACCCGTCTCCAGCTTCAGCATGCCAGGAATCTTGCCGCGCAGCCCTGCAAACATCTCCTGCATGAGCTTGGCATTAGTGGCTTTGTCGTTGCCCTTGGCGTGATCTTTGAGCGTCCAAGCGACGATGTGCTTAATCATGTTATGTTCCTTTGTATGAAGTTCAATTTTCCAAAACCTCAACTGTAACGCCTCCCATGAAAAATCAGAACGATCGCTTCACCGAACGCATTGATGAGTTAGAGCTAAAAGTAAGCTCTTTAGACGATGCACTAGAAAAATTAGACCAAGTTGTTATCAAGCAGCAAACGCAAATGGATGCTCTGATTAGCGAAATCGTGACGCTCAAACAATCCAGCACCGACGGTGGTCTGGCTGCACCGCGTAATCTGCGTGACGATTTGCCGCCACATTTTTAATCGCCGTAATTTATGCGGTGATTACCCCAATTTTGCCAATTGCGCAGTCAGCTTCTCTACACTTGCGCCAAACTCCGCCATTCGTTTTTTCTCTTGCTCAATCACTGCTGGAGGTGCTTTGGCAACAAACGCTTCGTTGCTGAGTTTGCCAGTAGCTTTTGTAATTTCGCTCTGCAAACGCACAATCTCTTTGGTGAGCCTTGCCTTCTCCGCGCCTACATCCACTTCCATGTAAAGACCCATACGCACATCGCCGTTGACTGCCACGGGCGATGCCCCGCAGGCCTTACTCCATATGGCTTCCGACGGATGCTGCGTAATAGTAGAGAGCTTAGCAAGCGATTGCAACACGGGCGCAATCGATGCAATAAAAGCGTCGTCACCCAGTGTGTGCAGTGGCAAACGCGTGGAGGGCGAGACATTCATCTCACCCCGCAGGGCGCGGCAAGAATCTACCAAGGCTTTGAGGCGCGTGACGTGCGCTTCAGCGGTTTCGTCGATACGGTTGGGCTCTGACACTGGATACGCAGCAATCATGATGGATGCGCTCGCGCGACCAGCGACTGGCGCTACTTTTTGCCACAGTTCTTCG
>JANXRP010000066.1 GCA_025352965.1 Comamonadaceae bacterium | reverse complement strand
TGCAGGTGAGGGTTTCAACGGCACATCGGTCGTGCAAACGCACATGACCAACTCGCGTTTGACCGATCCTGAAGTGCTGGAGTTTAGATTTCCTGTCAGGTTACAAAGCTATGAAATCCGCAAAGGCTCGGGCGGCACGGGCCAGTGGACAGGCGGCGATGGCGGTGTGCGTCGTGTGGAATTTTTAGAACCCATGACGGCGGGTATCCTCTCGAATGGCAGGCTGCACGGGGCTTTCGGGGCAGCGGGTGGCCAAAAGGGTGCGGTAGGTATCAACCGCGTGGTGCGAACGGATGGGACGGTTGAAGAGCTTGGTCACATCGGCACTGCGCAAATGCAAGTGGGCGATGTGTTTGAGATTCATACGCCTGGGGGGGGTGGGTTTGGCAGCGTGAGAAGCTAAACCTAAATCATGGGCACCAGCGACAGCACCAGTGTTGTCGCCATGCCGTAGTTAAACCAGCGGCGGTGCGTATCGTCTGCTAGCCATGTGCGCAGGCGCACACCAAAGAGCGTCCACACCATGCCCACGGGGATGTTGACCAAGATAAACATGAAGGCGAGCACACCTAAGTGCGGCATGGATGCCGAGCCGTTTTGCTCTGGCACATAGGCGGAAATGGCGGACAGTCCCATCACCCAGCCTTTGGGGTTAATCCATTGAAACATCGCGGCTTGCCACCAGTGCATGGGCTTTGCCAGCCCCAAATTAGGATCTGACCCTAATTTTGGGGCTTCCGCCGTGGCGATTTTCCAAGACAAATAGAGCATGAACGCAATCGAGCCCCACTTCATGATGGCGTGTAGAGCGGGGTAAATATCGAAGAGTTTGGCAAGCCCAAGCCCCACCAAAAACACCATCACGCCAAAGCCAAAATTAATGCCCATCATGTGCGGCAGCGTGCGTTTGAAGCCAAAGTTCACACCCGAAGCGAGCAGCATCAAATTATTAGGGCCAGGCGTAGCGCAGGACGCGAAGCAAAACAAAAAGATGGCGAGGAAGAAGTCGAGGGTCATGAGTTGGTTACAGCACCACAGGTTCAATCTCAAGCCGTATGCCAAAGCGCTCGTAAACGCTGGTTTGGATGGCCTTAGCAAGCGTTATTACTTCACCGCCCGTGGCGGGTACACCCGTCGCGCGCCCTTTATTGATGAGTACCAGCGCGTGGTTCGGGTGTACGCCAGCATTGCCTACACCGCGCCCTTTCCAACCGCAAGCGTCAATCAGCCAAGCGGCGGCGAGTTTGAAATTGCCATCTAATAATTTGTAGAACGCAACATTAGGGTCGCGCCCGATGATGTCTTTGCACTGCTCGGGCGTGACGACTGGATTTTTGAAGAAGCTGCCTGTGTTGCCGTCGATTTTTGGGTCGGGTAGCTTGGCGCTTCTGATTTGGCAGACCCAGTCAAAGACCATGCGAGGCGTGGGCTGCAGCTCGTTTTTCTTTTTAGCTAGCTTGTCCAAGTCGGCATAGCTGATCTCACGTTGCCACACCTTGGGCAGTGCGAACCTGACGTGGGTGATGATCGCTTTGTCCATCAATGCATGCTTAAAGACCGAGTCGCGGTAGCCAAATTGGCAAGCAGCGGCATTCAGCGTGTGTGACTTTCCTGTTTGCAGATCAATGTAGTCCAGCGAGTCAAAGCGATCTTGCAGCTCTACGCCATATGCACCAATGTTTTGTACGGGGGATGCGCCAACCGTGCCAGGAATCAGCGCGAGATTCTCTAAGCCTGGCATGTCGTGATCGAGCGTCCAAGCCACAAAATCATGCCAAGACTCACCCGCGCCCGCTTCGACGATGAAATGTTTGGCGGTTTGGGTAACTAAGCGTTTACCCATGATTTCGACTTTGAGTACCAAGGGTTTCACATCACCCGTCAACACTAAATTACTACCGCCACCCAATACAAACTTGGGTGCGCTGGCCAGTGCTGGATCGGCAAAGAGGCTGTTGATATCGTTAGTTGATTGAATGCTGGCTAGATGTATTGCCTTGGCGATGATGCCAAAGGTGTTGTGCGCTTGCAGGGGAACGTTAGCTTCTATTTTGAACATGGGACAATTGTGCATCAACGCTTATTTTTATTAGGAGAACAATATGCCTTCATTTGATACGGTCTGCGAACCCGATTTGACCGAAGTAAAAAATGCCGTGGAAAACACAGCCAAAGAAATCGGGACGCGCTTTGACTTCAAAGGCACTTCTGCGAGCGCGGAATTAAAGGACAAAGAAATCACTCTCATTGGGGATGCAGACTTTCAGCTCCAGCAAATTGACGATGTGCTGCGTAATAAGCTGACCAAGCGTAGCGTGGACGTGCGCTATTTGGATGTGGGCGATATCCAAAAGATTGGCGGCGATAAGGTTAAACAGATCATCAAGATTAAAACAGGGATTGAGACGGAAGACGCGAAAAAGATTACACGTTTGCTCAAAGACAGCAAAATGAAGGTGCAAGCATCGATTCAGGGTGATTCTGTCCGCGTGACGGGGGCGAAGCGGGACGATTTGCAAGCGGCCATGGCCTTGATTAAGAAGGATTTAGTGGAGATGCCGCTCTCTTTTAACAATTTTAGGGATTGAATTTCAATAGCCCGCTCCGTTACAATCGAAGGTTGACCCTGATGGAGAGCCTCGCTCTTCGATATTTCCATCAACATTCCGACATATTTTCTCTTGGGAATTGACATGACTAGTCAAGTAAAAAACAACCCGCCAGTGGACAGCAGCAAACGTACGTGGATCATTGCATCCAGCTGCGCTGGTGCTTTGGGCGGCGGTGCTGCCGCGCTGACTTTAGGTGGCAGTTTGCAGCCTTCCGAGCGAGCCAAGGCCGCTGGTGCAGCCGTTGAGGCCGATATTTCCGCCCTCAAACCGGGTGAAAAAATGACGGTGGAGTGGCGCGGTAAGCCTGTTTGGATTTTGAAGCGTACGCCTGAGCAAATGGCGGCGCTAGCCAAGGTGGATAGCCAGTTAGCGGATCCGAAGTCTGAGCGTAAAGTCGACGAGTTAACGCCAAAGTACGCTAGAAATGAATTCCGCGCACGCGAAGAACACAAAGATGTGCTGGTCGTGGTGGGCATTTGCTCGCACCTTGGTTGCTCACCGTCGGATCGCTTGGTGGCGGGCCCTCAGCCTTCGTTGCCAGATGATTGGCAAGGTGGCTTTTTGTGCCCATGCCACGGCTCTACGTTTGACGTGGCAGGCCGTGTCTATAAAAACAAACCCGCGCCAGATAACTTGGAAGTACCGCCGTATATGTATACGTCTGCCACCAAAATTCTCATTGGCCAAGACGTGGCTTCGGCTTAAGGAGAAACAAACATGGCTGAAATGAAAGAAATCTCTGCAGACGCATCCGTTGGCGCAAAACTACTTAATTGGGTTGATAACCGCTTTCCTTTGACTAAGTTATTGGAAGAGCACGTTACTAAATACTACGCACCAAAAAACTTCAACTTTTGGTATGCATTTGGCTCTTTGGCGCTGTTTGTGCTTGTGATTCAAATTGTCACGGGCATCTTTTTGACGATGCATTACAAACCTGATGCGGCGCTTGCCTTCGCCTCGGTTGAGTACATCATGCGCGATGTGCCAGGCGGTTGGTGGATTCGTTATATGCACTCGACGGGCGCTTCTGCGTTTTTCATCGTGGTGTACTTGCATATGTACCGTGGCTTGATTTACGGTAGCTACCGTAAGCCACGCGAACTGATTTGGATTTTTGGTTGCGCGATTTTCTTGTGCTTGATGGCAGAAGCCTTCTTCGGCTATTTGCTCCCATGGGGACAAATGAGCTATTGGGGTGCTCAAGTGATTGTGAATTTGTTTGCCGCTGTGCCTTTTATTGGCCCAGACTTGGCGCTCTTGATTCGCGGTGATTACGTGGTGGGCGATGCGACGCTGAACCGCTTTTTTGCTTTCCACGTGATTGCAATTCCGTTGGTACTGATTGGCCTAGTCGCTGCGCACATCATGGCGTTGCACGAAGTGGGCTCCAACAATCCTGATGGCGTGGACATTAAAGCTAACAAAGATGCTGCTGGCATTCCAAAGGATGGCATTCCGTTCCACCCTTACTACACTGTGCATGACATTTTTGCGCTGTCAATCTTTTTGACGATCTTCTTTGCGATTGTGTTCTTCGCACCAGAGATGGGCGGCTACTTCTTGGAGTACAACAACTTCATTCCAGCCGACCCGCTAAAAACTCCAGCGCATATTGCTCCTGTTTGGTACTTCACAGCGTTTTACTCCATGCTACGCGCCACGAATGACGTGCTGGTGAACGTGTTTTGCTTGCTGGCCGCTGCCGCTGCGGTGTGGACTTACATGAAATCGAATTTGTCCAAGAACCTCAAAATTAGCGTACTAGTGGCGGCTTTGATTGCTTGCGTACTGTTTAAAACGTTTGATGCGAAGTTCTGGGGCGTTGTCGTCATGGGCGGCGGTGTGATTATTTTGTTCTTCTTGCCGTGGCTAGATAAGAGCCCCGTCAAATCTATTCGGTATCGTCCTGATTGGCACAAGTGGGTGTATGGCGTGTTTGTGGCTTTCTTTGTCATCCTGAGCTATCTTGGCATCCAAGCACCAACCACGGTCGGCACTTTGATCGCACAAGCGGGCACTCTTTACTATTTCGGCTTCTTCCTCTTGATGCCTTGGTGGAGCTCGCTTGGGACATCTAAGCCTGTGCCTGATCGCGTTACTTTTGCTGCTCATTGATAGGGGAACAAAACATGAAAAAACTATTTGCTCTCTTACTCTCTTTGGGATTAGCTTTTGGATCGGTCAGTAGCTTTGCTAACGAAGGCGGCATTGAATGGGACAAAGCACCCAATAAAACGAATGACCAAGTGGCCTTGCAAAATGGCGCTAAGTTGTTTGTGAACTACTGCTTGAACTGTCACTCAGCGGCTTTCATGCGCTACAACCGCATGACTGAAATTGGACTTACAGAAAAACAGATCAAAGAGAATTTGCTGTTTGGATCAAGCAAAGTGGGCGACACCATGAAGGCGGCGATTGATCCGCAGCAAGCCAAAGAGTGGTTTGGTGGCAATCCTCCAGACCTCAGTGTGATGACACGTTCGCGCTCAGACGGCAGCAAAGGCACAGGTGCCGACTATGTCTATACCTACTTGCGTAGCTATTACAAAGACGAGGCGAGCCCAACAGGATGGAACAATCATGCGTATCCCAAAGTCGCCATGCCGCATGTTCTGTGGGAGTTGCAGCGCGATTTGAAACCTGCCGAATACGACCAAGCCGTGGGTGATCTGGTTGGGTTTATGCAGTGGATGGCCGAGCCAGCGCAAAACAAGCGCGTGCAAATTGGCGTTTGGGTTTTGTTCTTTATGCTGATCTTCTCGGTGATAGCATGGCGCTTGAACGCGGCTTACTGGAAGGATGTGAAGTAATTCACACCTCGCATTAGCGGTTTTCACCATGTATTTTAGGGCGGCTGCAACCTTAGCAGCCGTTCGCTTTTAAGGGGTATTTTTATGATGGTTTTGTACTCGGGCACAACATGCCCTTTCTCGCACCGCAGCCGATTCGTTCTGTTTGAAAAAGGAATGGACTTTGAAATTCGCGATGTGGATTTGTACAACAAACCCGAAGACATTGCGGTGATGAACCCTTACGCGCAAGTGCCTATTTTGGTTGAGCGCGACTTGATTTTGTATGAATCCAACATCATCAATGAGTACATTGACGAGCGTTTCCCGCACCCGCAATTGATGCCTGGAGATCCAGTTGATCGTGCGCGCGTTCGTTTATTTCTGCTTAACTTTGAAAAAGAATTGTTTGTGCATGTCTCTACCCTAGAGGCGCGCAATGTCAAGTCCAATGAAAAAGCGATTGAAAAAGCTAAGCAGCACATTACCGATCGCTTGACTCAGTTATCCCCTGTGTTTTTGAAAAATAAATTCATGATGGGCGATACGTTCTCGATGTTGGATGTGGTGATTGCCCCCTTGCTTTGGCGTCTGAATCACTACGGCATTACGCTATCTAAAAACGCCGCACCGTTGCTCAAATATGCGGAACGCATCTTTTCACGCCCCGCATTTATTGAGGCCTTGACCCCATCTGAAAAAGTGATGAGAAAGTAAATGATTATTGCGCCTGAGCTAGCGAGTGCCAAACCGTATTTGCTACGTGCCATGTACGAGTGGTGCGGCGAGCAAGGGCTGACGCCGTATGCTTCGGTGTATGTTGACGAATACGTCCAAGTGCCGAAAGAGTTTGTGAAGGATGGCGCCATCACACTCAACATTGGCACGGATGCAACGAATGGACTTTTAATCAATAACGAAACCTTGACATTTAAGGCTCGTTTTGGTGGTGTGCCTCGGCAAGTGGTCGTGCCTATCACCCATATCATGGCCATTTATGGGCGTGAAAATGGACAAGGTATGGCATTTCCGATTTCCGATTCAGAACAAGCAAGTCCCGCAACGTCCGATATCGGCATAGCTACTAGGCCCATACCAGCGAAGCTGGCCGCCACACCAGCGATGAAAAAAGAGAAAATCAAGCCGATTTTAAAGCGAGTCAAGTAAGCATTTAATGCTTGATTCGATTACAATTCAAAGCTTACTTTTTTAAGCGTGCGCCGATTTAGCTCAGTTGGTAGAGCAACCGCCTTGTAAGCGGTAGGTCATCAGTTCGAATCCGATAATCGGCACCAAATATCTAGCCAGTCAAATTTTTTGACTGGCTTTTTATTGGGCGTTTAGTGGTAGCTGCGTTTGACTCGAATCGACTGCACGTCGATGCCTTGGGCTTGGATCGCTGCTAACATCATCGGCTCGAGTTGTTTGAGTTTGGCTACGGCTGAGGCGTTGCTGATGAGGATGCACCATTCACCATCCGCCAGTGGACCCGCAGTAACGCTGGTGTGTAGGCCTAGCGGTAGACGTTTCAATACGATGTCTAGGCAAACTTTAGATAATGCCATACGCGCTAAAAGACCAGATAGCGTGTTAGATTCGGCGATCGCTTGCAAAACAGTAGGCATGTGTCGTTGTACTTTAAGAGATTTTTATGCACCTCATTATTACGGATGCTTGGATGGCGAAGAGTCGTCCGATTCATTTGACGGGAACAAAGTTGATCTTGGCTGGGCTGAGTGCGTCTTTGGTGCTCATGGCAACTGCGGCTGGGCTTTATCACTGGGTGTTTATGAAGGGCGCTCGTGAGGGTTGGCCCATTATTAGCAGCGTTGTGAGGTTGGTCGCGCGCGATGAGTTTGAGCAGCGTGATAAATTCTTACGCGAAAACTTGGATGTCATGGCGCAAAAGGTCGGTGAGATGCAGGCCAAGCTTTTACAAATGGAATCGCTGACAGAGCGTGTTTCTGGCTTGGCCGGTATACCGTCTGCCGAAATTAAAAGTAAAACAGGCGTCGCGGGCGCAGGTGGACCGTTAATAGCTGGGCGTAGCCTCAGTTTGGAAGAGGTGCAGCGCGCCGTTGATCGTCTCCAACTCGTTAGCGACCAGCAAACTGATCTTTTGACAGTTGCCGAGTCACGCTTGTTTGAGCAAAAAATTAAGGCGATGGCGATTCCAACCCAGCTCCCCGTTTTGACGGGCAGAGTTGGATCGCCTTTTGGTTGGCGTATTGACCCCATTACAGGTAAATCTGCCTTGCATACGGGACTTGATTTCCCTGCCGAGACGGGAGTTCCTATTTTTGCTAGTGCGGGGGGGTTAGTTGTGACGCAGGAATTCCATTCTGAATACGGCAACATGATTGAAGTGGATCACGGTAACAACTTGATGAGTCGTTATGCGCATACGTCTAAAGTATTTGTTAAAAAAGGCGATTTGATTAAGCGCGGACAAAAAATCGCCTTGGTTGGTACAACGGGACGATCAACGGGATCACATTTGCATTACGAGGTTTTAGTACAAGGCGTGCCGCAAGATCCGCGCAAATTTCTGAATGCAGGACTTGCACTTGCTAAATAAATTGAAGTCTAGGCACTGGTTGGCGATGGGCAAGTAAAATAGAGGGTTATGGCCTTCACCTTACTTACTAAAATTTTTGGCAGTCGCAACGATCGCCTCCTGAAACATTATCGAAAACTAGCCAACGATGCCGCTAAGTTTGAGGCATCAGTTGGCACGCTAGATGATGATGGCCTGCGAGCCAAAACTCAAACATTTAAAGATCGTTTGGCACTGGGTGAGACCCTAGAGGCTTTACTCCCAGAGGTTTTTGCCGTGGTACGGGAAGCTTCCAAACGTGTCATGAAAATGCGGCATTTTGATGTGCAGATGGTTGGCGGTGCAGCTCTACACGAAGGAAAAGTTGCTGAGATGCGTACCGGTGAAGGTAAGACGTTGACAGCGACTCTTCCCGTTTATTTGAACGCTTTAACTGGGAAGGGCGTGCATGTCGTCACCGTGAATGATTACCTAGCGAATCGCGATGCGCAGTGGATGGCGCGTCTGTACAATTTTCTTGGCATGACAGTAGGCATTAACTTGCCGAATATGTCCCGGGCTGAGAAGCAAGCGGCGTACGCCGCTGATATCACCTACGGCACAAACAACGAATTTGGATTTGATTACTTGCGTGACAACATGGTCTACGAGGTGGCAGATCGTGTACAGCGTGGTCAGCACTATGCGATTGTGGATGAAGTGGATTCGATTCTGATTGACGAAGCGCGCACGCCACTCATCATTAGTGGACAAGCCGAGGATCAAACCGAGCTATACCAAGTGATGCAAAAGCTGGTGCCCGTTCTGGTCAAACAAATTGGCGAAGAAGACCCTAGAACGGGAGAGGGTGTGATCACACCTGGAGATTTCACGTTGGATGAAAAATCGCATCAGATTTTTTTAACAGATCGCGGCTATGAAAATGCAGAGCGGATGATGTCCAACTTGGGTTTGATCACGCAGAATTCATCGCTTTATGATCCTGCCAATATCTCTTTGGTGCATCATCTGTATGCTGCACTTCGTGCTAAACATCTGTATCACCGTGACCAGCATTACGTGGTACAGGATGGTGAAAATGGTCCCGAAATTGTGATCGTGGACGAATTTACGGGACGCTTGATGTCGGGACGCCGTTGGGGCGAGGGTTTGCATCAGGCGGTAGAGGCTAAGGAAGGCGTGCAAATTCAAGCCGAAAACCAAACGCTGGCTTCGATTACGTTCCAAAATTATTTTCGCCTCTACAAAAAATTAGCGGGTATGACGGGGACGGCTGATACCGAGGCCTACGAGTTTCAAGAGATTTATGGTCTAGAGACAGTGGTGATTCCGCCCAATCGAATCAGTAAACGCAGCGACCAACAAGACCGCGTCTATAAAAGCACCCGAGAGAAGTATGTCGCGGCTATCACCGATATTAAAGACTGCTTTGAGCGCGGGCAACCTGTTCTGGTTGGTACAACATCGATTGAAAATTCCGAGTTAATTTCGGAAATGCTGACCAAAGAAGGGTTGCCGCATCAAGTTTTAAATGCCAAACAGCACGCACGTGAAGCGGATATCGTTGCGCAGGCGGGGCATTCGAAAATGATCACGATTGCTACCAACATGGCAGGTCGTGGTACGGACATTGTTCTGGGTGGTAATTTAGAGAAGCAAATTCAGGCTTTGGATGCAGAGGCTCTATCTGAGTCTGATCGCGCGATTCGTGAATCGAAGATCCGCGAGCAGTGGGCGTTAGACCACGAAGCTGTGAAAGCGCAAGGTGGCTTGCGGATCATTGCAACAGAGCGTCACGAATCTCGCCGTATTGATAACCAACTGCGTGGACGCTCAGGCCGTCAAGGCGATCCAGGCGCATCACGCTTTTATTTGAGTCTGGATGACTCATTGATGCGCATTTTTGCGGGCGAACGCGTGAAGGCCATCATGGAGCGTCTCAAGATGCCTGATGGCGAAGCGATTGAAGCTGGGATTGTGTCACGCAGCATTGAGAGCGCACAGCGCAAGGTGGAAGCTCGTAACTTCGATATGCGTAAGCAATTGCTGGAGTACGACGATGTCGCTAACGATCAGCGCAAGCAAATTTATCAATTACGTAATGATATTTTGGATGCCAAAGGTTTGGACGAGCAGACCGCATCGCTGCGCGACGGTGCCTTGACAGATCTTGCGCGTCAATATGTACCTCATGAGTCAGTAGAAGAACAGTGGGACATTACAAGCTTGCAAAAAGCCTTGCATAGTGAGTGGCAGTTGGATGTTCCGCTAGATAAGTTAGTCTCTGAAGCCAGCGCCATCACCGACGAAGAAGTTGTACAGCATGTGATTGAAGCGGGAGCTCATCAAATCGCTGCAAAAGTTGATATGGTTGGCAAAGATAATTTTGCAAATTATGGTCGCATGGTGCTTTTGCAAAATTTAGATTCACATTGGCGCGAGCACTTGAGTGCGCTGGATTATTTACGCCAAGGTATTCATTTGCGTGGCTATGCACAAAAGCAACCCAAGCAAGAATACAAACGTGAGTCGTTTGAAATGTTTGGTGCCATGCTTGATTCAGTGCGCGATGAGGTCAGCAAGAACCTCATGACGGTTCGTGTGCAGTCGAGTGAACAAATGGATGAGGCTGCACATCACTTGGAGCAAACGGCTGCGCAAGGCATTCAGCATGTAGCCTACACTGCGCCAGATGAGTCTGGGTTAGCGCAAACGACGATTTCTGAGCAGGAGGCCGAAAATCTAAATGCGAAGCAGCCGTATGTGGCTAATGGACGCGTCGGGCGCAATGACCCATGTCCTTGCGGTAGCGGTAAAAAGTTCAAACTCTGCCACGGCAAGCTGGCGTAAGGCTACAGCGTTTTAAAAACCTCAAATGCTGCGGCAACGGTAGCGTCAATATCAGTGTTGCTGTGTGCCGAGCTGACAAATCCAGCCTCATAAAGCGCAGGTGCAAAGTAATGCCCTCGCTCTAGCATGCCATGGAAGAAACGATTGAAGCGTGGGCTGTCTGTGGTCATGACTTTTGCATAATTCTGAGGCAATTCGTTCATCATAAAAAAGCCAAACATGCCGCCTTCTGAATCAGTCCGCAAGGCTATACCAGTTTGGTTCGCTGCATTCTCTAAGCCTTGCGTCAGACGTTTAGTCTGCTCTGACAAGCGAGTATAAAAATTTGGCTGACTAACCATTTT
Source organism: Comamonadaceae bacterium (assembly GCA_025352965.1). Taxonomy (GTDB): domain Bacteria; phylum Pseudomonadota; class Gammaproteobacteria; order Burkholderiales; family Burkholderiaceae_C; genus JASGCK01. The sequence continues at coordinate 19,309 of JANXRP010000066.1, read as the reverse complement.
TAGCGTAGCTAATCCGCAAGCGGTGGCGACTGGATTGCCACTTAGCGTACCGGCTTGGTACACGGGCCCTAGCGGTGCTAATTGGCTCATCACCTCTGCGGATCCACCAAAAGCCGCAAGCGGCATGCCGCCGCCAATGACCTTGCCCAGTACGGTGATATCGGGTGCGATGCCCATGACCGACTGCGCGCCACCTAGAGCGACTCGAAACCCTGTCATCACTTCGTCAAACACAAGCAATGCGCCGTACTCTGTGCACAGTTCACGGCAGCGCTTAGCAAACGGAGCCGAGGCACGGACAAAATTCATATTCCCTGCGATGGGCTCTATCATTAGACAAGCAAGTTCCCTCCCGTGCAAGATAAAAGCTTCTTCTAGTTGCGTCAGATTGTTGTACTCCAGCACGATGGTGTGCTGGGCTACTTCCTGTGGGACCCCGGCACTGGTTGGATTGCCAAAGGTAGCAAGCCCAGATCCTGCTTTGACCAAGAGTGCATCTGCGTGGCCGTGATAGCAACCTTCAAATTTAATCAACTTTTTACGCCCTGTCGCACCACGCGCAAGGCGTATCGCGCTCATAGCAGCTTCTGTTCCCGAGCTGACTAGGCGAACCATTTGCATGGATGGAACGTGTTTCAAGATTTCTTCGGCAAGCTCGATCTCACGCTCTGTTGGCGCACCAAAAGAAAAACCTGTTTGGGCAGCCTTCATCACGGCTTCAACGACTTCGGGATGACCATGCCCCAGAATCATTGGGCCCCATGAGCCGATGTAGTCCGTATAGCGAATATTCTCGGCATCCCAAAAATGGGCGCCCAGCGCTCGGCTAATAAAGCGAGGCGTGCCACCAACCGCTTTAAACGCACGAACGGGAGAGTTGACCCCTCCAGGAATGATGCGGCTGGCGCGCTCGAATAGTTGAGTATTTAAGTTCATAAATGATGGAATAAGGGTTATGACTAGCTGTTTAAAACGAGAGATTGGCTAAAATCATTGCATTGTAAGAACGCGATGCGTGAATCGAAAGAAATATGGAAAACAAAACTTGGATGTGCCTCATTTGTGGCTGGATGTACGACGAAGCGCAAGGCGTACCCGAGGATGGAATCGCGGCTGGAACAGCGTGGAAGGATGTGCCTATGAACTGGGTTTGTCCTGAATGTGGGGCGCGCAAAGAAGATTTTGAGATGGTGAGCGTTTAAGTCAAAAATAAGGGAACCATCGTGAAAGTTCTCATCATTGACGACAGTAATACGATTAGACGCAGCGCAGAAATTTTTTTGAAACAAGCTGGCTATGAGGTCGTATTGGCCGTTGATGGATTTGATGCGTTGGCGAAGGTTAACGATAACCATCCTGATATTATTTTTTGTGATATTTTGATGCCGCGTCTGGATGGTTATCAAACTTGTATGCTTATTAAAAATAATGAACGATTGGCGCGTATACCTCTCGTAATGCTATCCTCTAAGGACGGCGTATTTGATATGGCACGCGGCAAGATGGTTGGTTGCGAGGGCTATCTCACCAAGCCTTTCACAAAAGAGCAACTTATTCGAACGATTCAAACACAAATGGGCAAACTAGCATGACTATTAAAAATGTATTAATTGTTGACGACTCGAAGACTGAGCAAATTTATTTATCACAAATGCTCACGACGGAAGGTTTCTCTACGCAAACCGCATCTGATGCCGATGAAGCGAAAAGAGCTGTCGATACCATGCGCCCCGACCTTATTTTGCTAGATATCGTCATGCCAGGGCAAAGCGGATTTCAATTTGCCCGAACCTTGTCACGAGATCCTCAATACGCCGATATACCGATTATCTTGTGTACCAGCAAAGATCAGGAAACAGATCGAGTTTGGGGCATCAGGCAGGGTGCAAAAGCTTATATTGTGAAACCTGTGCAAAAGAATGAGTTGTTGGAAAAGATTAGATCCTTATAGATTCATAATTTAACGACATGTCTAAAAAAGAGGCGCTCTCACAGTTCCAAACCAGATTGGCTGGACGGTTGCAATCGGCTGATACTGATGGTGGGGCGGCGGCGAATTGGTTAGCAGTTGAGATCGCTGGCATTGGCTTTATTTTTCCACTCAACTATTCGGGCGAGATTTTTCCTTGGTTTGAACCTCAAGCTATTCCGTATGCAAAAGATTGGTTTTTGGGTGTGGCGAATTTGCGAGGCGCTTTATGTGGAGTTGTCAGCTTGACAAAGTACTTCGATTTACCGATTGCCACCGATCTTTTAGAGGTAACTAAAACGCAGCAGGATAGACGATTAATTGGTTTTCATCCTTCTTTGGATCTAAATACAGTATTGGCAGTAGATAAGCTAGTGGGTCTTAAGAGTCGGCACCAAATGGCTGAGACGGATATCGCGAACCAATACCGCGATCAGCAGGGCTTAATATGGCAAGAAATTGATTTGCGTGTACTGGCGCAAAATCCTGCTTTTATCAGTATTGCGCAATGATTTGAATCTCATAGAAAGAAGCTACAACATGGATACTTTAATGTCGCCAACTCCCTCTATTCAAGAGCCTGCTATACCGCTTTTTATGGACGAGCGTCGCTTGGAGCGTTATCAGCGTATTTTGCGTGCTGTGTTGATTTCTATGCTTGTTATTTTGGGGGTTGTGACGTTTGTAGTCTTGACGCAGTCTGACCGCACGGCACGGCAAGTGGGCGCAACCAGTCAATCACTTTTGCATTCGCAGCGTCTTGCGAAGTCTGTGACTCAGGCCTTGGCTGGTGCGCCGACTTCTTTCGCCGAGCTAACAGAAAGTAATGACGCGCTAGTAAAGAACTTTGATGCTTTGAGAGTCGGCAATGACAGCTTAAACGTGGAAGCGATTCCAAGCGACATGCAACCAGAGCTTCTCGCGCTATTACCCAGCGTGGAAAAAACAGGTAAAAACGTGAAGGTGATTTTGGCACAGAGGGTCTTTTTGACGGGGCTCGGCGGATCGCTACGTGCTATTAATCGGCGGTCATCAGACCTGCTGGAGATTGCAGAATCGATTTCCTCGTTGAAACTACAACAAAATGCGCCTGCACAAGAAATCTCAACTGCTGGTGAATTGGTGATGCTGACCCAGCGTATTGGTAAATCTGCGAACGAATTCTTAACGGCGGATGGTTTAAATACCGAAGCCGTTTTTTTGCTGGGCAAGGATTTGAATACCTTTAAAGAGTTGGGCACAGGTTTGAAAACGGGTAATGCAGAGCTCAAGCTCAAGCCAACGAAAGATAAAGAGACGGGCGAACGTTTGGATGCATTGCTCCAACTTTATGACGAAACACGGACACAAGCCGCAGGTATTTTGGGGAACTTGCAGGGGATGGTTGCAGCCCGTGATGCACAAAATGGTATTTTGGCGGAATCTGAGCCTCAGCGCCGTCAATTGGAGGCTTTGCAAGCTAAGCTCTCTAAACAATCAGAGGTCGATGGTTTGACCATTGCCGCTTTGGTTTTGGTTGCGCTACTTGCTATTTTGGCAACGGCTGGACTCGTCTACCTGCAAGTGCTGGATGTACGTCGCCGTCAAGCTAAATCTGAACAGGAAACAGCGCTTGCTCAATCGCAAGAGATGGAGGCTAAGCGAGTGAATGACGCTAATCAAGCAGCCATTTTGCGATTGATGAACGAAATGCAAAACGTTGCTGACGGTGACTTGACACAAGAAGCCACCGTGACCGAGGACATTACTGGGGCAATTGCCGATTCGGTTAACTACACTGTCGAAGAGTTGCGTTCGTTGGTTGGCAACGTGCAAAAAACATCATCTTTGGTTGCCAGCACGACCAGCGAGGTTGAGGCGTCCTCCAAGCAACTTTTGACTGCTGCCAACCAGCAACTGATCGATATTCATCAAGCGGGGCAGGCTGTTCTAGCCATGGCTGATCGCATTACCAAAGCCTCAGGCCTGGCAGATGAGTCGGCTGCTGTAGCCAAGCAATTTCTAACGGCCGCCAATTCAGGTTTATCTGCCGTGCAAAGCACAATGGGAGGGATGAACACCATCCGGAATCAAATTCAGGAAACAGCTAAGCGGATGAAGCGTCTGGGCGAATCCTCTCAAGAAATTGGCGAGATCACCGATCTGATTTCTGACATCACCGAGCAAACTAACGTACTGGCTTTGAATGCAGCTATTCAAGCTGCCTCAGCGGGTGAAGCAGGGCGCGGCTTTACCGTTGTTGCGGAAGAGGTGCAGCGTTTGGCCGAGCGTTCTGGCGATGCGACAAGGCAAATTACCAATCTCGTGAAGGCTATTCAAGCTGATACGCAAGAGGTGGTAGCGTCTATGGAGCTTTCGACCAACGGTGTGGTGGCTGGCGCACAACTGTCTGAAAATGCAGGCTCTGCGCTGACCGAAATTGACCGCATTTCGCATCAACTCACAACCATGATTGAGCGAATTTCGACTGCGACCGCTAACGAAGCTAAAGAGGCCAATATGGTTGCATCGACGATTCAAAATATTTTTACGGGTACAGAGCGTACCAGTGATGGAACAAAGGCCAACGCGCAAATGGTGCGCGAGCTGTCCACTATGGCGGATGAATTGAAAAAATCCGTTTCTAGGTTCAAGTTGGCCTAAGCGGCATGTGCTTTCATGTCAATGATCAATGAATCAGCCTTGGTTTGGATTGGCGATGAGGTGCGCGCCACGTTGCGTGAACTGAAGATCGAGCTAGAGGCGGTTCCTCAAACTCAATCCGCACAGCGTACAAGCGTGCTAGCTGGTTGTGCTGAAAAAATAGGTTCAATTGCAGGCGCCTTTCGCGTTGCCAATTGCGAGCCGCTGTCGCAGTACGCGAATGCCTTGCAAGATGTGATTCAGCTGTGGCGCGACTCCCCCAGCTCCATACTGCCGCAAGCCGTGACAACCACTGTGGCGGCCAGTCAAAGTTTGGGTGATTTTTTACAAGCAATACAAGAGCAAAAACCTTTATCGGAGTTGGCGCTCTTTGATGACTACCAGCGTTTGGGCGTCACTTTATCACGTGCATTTTCGCCTGTTCAGCTGTGGCCAAAGGCGGAAGGTGAGCGATGTCTGAATGCCTGGTCGCAACAGGGCTTTGTGGCGGAATTAGAGCGTCACGTACAGCATCGAATGAGTTTCTATGATGCGCAAACCATTGGGCAATATGAAGTGGATGTGTTGATGCTGGGGCTCATCAGGCATCAAAAAATGGAATCAAGTGCCGCATTGCAGCTTGTTTGTCATTGGCGAGCTTTGCAGCACACTAGCTCTGCGCATTTGATCACAGGCGTGCTGATATCTGTGGTTCTTGAGTCGGTGAGTAAAGGTGCGTTGACACTCGATACGCACCTCAAGCGTTATTTGTTATCCAGCTTGTCTTGGCTTAAAGGGAACAGTAGCGAAGAAGCCTTTTTGCATGAATCGGCCTTCTTTTGTTTCCTTGTTTGGCAAGCCGAACAACACCATAGCACGCCACTTGCCAGTGAGGCGCTGGTGGTGTTGAATCTCCTAGCGCAAACGGCCGATTGGCAAGCCCTTCAAGGCACGATCTACAGCCAGATTCATTTTGATTCACAAGCTCGTGAGTTGTTGGCGCAAGCTAAAGCTACCACTACTGTAACCAAGCAACTGTGGAGTGATTTTTGCGCGGTGCAACCTACAGTAGGCACGACGACACCCATTAAACTGGAGGATTTAGCTCTATCGTTTGACAAAATGGGGCAGTCGTTAGAGGCACTACATCCTGCTGCAGGTAGATTGAGTCAGGCATTCCATCTGGTTGTATCTGATACACAGCTGTGTGCAAAACGCGATACGCAGATTGAAGTTGCAACTTTGTTGCTCATTTTGAGTTCAATGTTGGCAGACATGAAGGGCCGCTCGGACGTAGACACCGAACATCATTTGCTCGATTTAGTGCGGCGACTAGAGCATTTGCGTAATGGGCAAATGCTCGGCGCATTTGATCCTTGGATGCTTGAGCTGCAGCAGCGCCAAGATTGGGCGCAAGCGATGACCAGTACCACCGATGTACTAGGACAAAAATTGACAGAGGTTGAGGGCGTTTTTGAACGCCTATGGGCAAGTCCCCATGACACTTCTGAGCTATTGTTGGTGCCTTCAAAATTGCAGCAAATACGTTCTATTGCACATTCTTTGAAGCTGGAAGATTTTGCGAATGCGGTTTTGCCAGTCGAGTCAAAAATTGAAATGCTGACACAAAACCAGCACACCATGAGTGAGGTTGTGCAAAAGCAAATTGCAGCTGATTTGGCTGGATTGGGGCTCATGCTGAGTATGTGGGCGCACAAGCCTGAGCCTGCGTACTTGGCTGCATCCATAGGGCAGCAAGTGGAGCAGCCGATCGAGCATATCTTTTTGATGGAGGCGCAAGAGGTGCTTGTGCAAGCGCATGCTGATCTGGCTCAGTTATCCGAGCAGCCTGAGCATATTGAAACCTTGATTGCCATTCGGCGTGCATTTCACACGATCAAAGGCGGTGCGCGAGTCGTAGGCTTGGCTGAGTTTGGCGAGGCGGCTTGGCTAATTGAGCAGTATTTGAACGACAAACTGGCGCAGCAGCAGCTACTGGATCCCCGTGCGATTCAGCTTTGCGCAGATCAAGTGACACGCATGCAAAATTGGACGCAGCAGTTGCAAGCACAGCATCTGTTAAATGGTTTGACGCTCGACACCTCAGCTATCGATTGGCAATTAAGTTCACTGCGAGAGTCTATCCAAGCCAGCCAGTCAGCGCATCATGCACCTACTTTCCCAGACTTTCCGCCATCCGATTTTTTAGATTTGCCCGCAGAGTCTTTATCGGATGCAGAGGAGACAACTGAGACTCAGATAAAAACGATTGGCGATCTGCAGATTTCCATTCCGTTGTATCAGGCCTATCTTAATGAAACCGACGAGTGGTCTCGTCAACTGGCGTTAGTGCTGTCCGAGTGGGCTTTAGATGAGACTCAATTGATGCCTAGTCAAGCATTGACGTGGGCTCATGCATTGGCGGGAAGCTCCGCGACAGTTGGTTTTGAGAGTTGTGCCGAGCTCGCCAAATTGACAGAGCGCTTGATTGAGCGAACTCAGGCGCAGAGCGTTTATTCGGTTGACTTAGCGCAAACACTCGCTGACGCGGCAGATGAGATAAGACGTTTACTTCATCAATTTGCAGCGGGATTTCTCAAGGCGGCAGATACGTCCTTAATAGATAAATTGCACACCTATTTAGATGCGGCATCCTTGGGGCAAGAAGCGATGCAGATGCCCGTCCCGCTCAAATCTGTTGCGCAGGCGGAGCAAATCGCATTCATGCCGATTCAGGCTATGCCTATGAGCGTTAATGTCGATCCAGAAGTGAAAGCTGTCTTCGAAGAAGAATCATCGCAGCTGATTTCTGAGCTGGGGACGGCGCTACGTACCTGGGATAAATCGCAAGTGCTACGTACCTTGCATACCCTCAAAGGCAGCGCTAGATTGGTGGGCGAACAATCATTGGCACAGCATTCGCACAATCTTGAGTCACAAATTGAGGCGATCAGCGACAAGCCAAACGAAGAGCAGTTAGCTACTCTTTTGCAAGCGTATGACCAAATGGTCGCGCCGTCCATGCAGCAACTCATGCCGTTGTTGAATCAAGCCGCTGTGCAACCTGCATTGTTGCAGCCCTTTGTAGCCGTGCCTAGCGGCGAAACGATACGCGTGCAATCGAGCACAGTGGATCGACTGGTCAATCAAACGGGCGAGTTAATGATTGCGCGCTCTCGGATGGAAGCGGAGATGGCCAGATCCTTGCGCACTTTATCGGATATGGGTTTGCAAGTGCAACGCCTGCGTGATCAATTGCGTGAGATGGAGATCCAAACAGAGTCGCAAATGCAATCTCGGCAAACGCAAGTCACTGATGCGGCCAATAGCTTTGACCCTCTCGAACTAGATCGCTTTACACGGACACAAGAGTTGACGCGTTTCATGGCCGAAGCACTCAGTGACATGTCAACATTGCAGCGCAGTTTGCAACGCAGTCTCAACACCACAGAAGATGATTTGGCGGCTCAATTGCGCCAAACAAGAGATTTGCAGCGCAATTTGCTGCGCACGCGCATGGTGGAATTCGACTCTGCGGGCGAACGTTTGCATCGACTCGTGCGGATGACAAGCTTAGAGTTGGGTAAATCAATCGATCTCACTATCCAAAACGGAAGACAAGAAATGGATCGATTGGTGCTAGAGCGTATGCTGCCCGTGTTTGAGCATCTGCTGCGCAACGCTGTGGTGCATGGTATTGAACTTCCCACACAGCGAGAGGCTAAAGGTAAGCCAGTGCAAGGCCGAATCACGATTCAACTCAGCCAGCAAAGTAATGACGTGATTGTGAGTTTGTATGACGATGGGAGCGGCATAGACCAAGAAGCCTTGTTGGCAAAAGCCCGGACACGTTTGGGACAGCCGCAGCTTATGGCGGACGCCGCTGAACTCATTTTTATGTCAGGCCTCAGTACCGCAACGGAGGTATCTGAGTTAGCAGGACGCGGCATCGGGATGGATGTAGTGCGCAGTCAAATATTTGCATTAGGCGGTCGTATTGAAGTCGCATCTACCCAAGATGCGGGCACATCCTTTAAGTTAATTTTGCCATTGACCACAGCTGTTACGCAGATTGTGCTGGTGCGTACGGGCGCACAAATGACAGGTATCCCAGGCAATCTGGTGAATACGATTGTTCGCGTCAAGCCAGATCAAATCATGCAGGCGTGGCATAACAAATCATTTACGCATGCAGATCAAACGTATCCATTTTTTGATCTGGGCCAATTGCTGCAATACAAATCTCAGGCGGCTGAGCTTGATCAGCCAACGCAAAACGTCATCATTTTGCAAAGCGCTGGACAAATGATTGCGCTGCATGTGGATGAAGTGCTGGGTAACCAAGAGGTGATGGTTAAGAATTTGGGCGTGCAGCTTGCCCAAATGCCCGGCCTCTCGGGTATGACGGTGCTACCGACGGGCCCTACCGTTTTGATCTACAACCCTGTCGCCTTAGCCGCCATTTATGGACCCAGTCTAGTCACCGATGCCGTCACGACTGAAGGGGACAAACAAACAAATAGCGCCGATGCCTTTGCTACGGCACAAGATAGCACGCAAGCACCTTTAGTATTGGTTGTTGATGACTCCATTACCATGCGCCGCGTGCTGCAGCGTTTGCTACAGCGTGAGGGTTATCGCGTGGCTGTTGCTGCCGATGGTCGGCAAGCTTTAGATACTCTGCGCTTAGAGCGTCCTGCCTTGGTGTTATCGGACGTCGAGATGCCGCGTATGGATGGCTTTGAATTGCTGCGCAGCATTCGCGCGTCCGACAAACTGAGTCAGCTCCCCGTGGTGATGATTACCTCACGCATTGCCGATAAACACCGCGATCATGCCAAAGAGTTAGGTGCTAACGAATACTTAGGCAAGCCGTATTCCGAGGATGAACTCTTGCAAGTGCTCGAGCGCTACGCTGCCAAAGCAAATACATCGCTCGCGAGCGTTTAAAATCATTCGCCCGAGCAATCAGATTGCCGCCGTAGTTCAATGGATAGAACGAGTGCCTCCTAAGCGCTAGATACAGGTTCGATTCCTGTCGGAGGCACCACTCAAGTAGTCGCTAAGCAGTCAGATGCTCTTTTAGATTTTGTGAAACTGCGCTAGAATTTTTCCCCCACGACTTGTGGTTTATTAACAATAATATCTAGGAGAGTTTCGTGAATATTAAAAATTTGATTTCTCTATTGGCAGGCGCTGCTTTGTGTGGTGTGATGACGGTTGCTCCCGCCCAAGTGCCGCAATATGGCGCAAATATAAGTCAAGCGCAAACGCAAAAGGCCTTGGCTGGGGCTTTGGCTGAAGCTCAAAAGATCAACGTACCCATGGCCATTACCGTGGTCGATACAGGGGGTCATTTGATTGGTTTTGCGCGTTCGGACAATACGCAAATTGGTAGCATTGCCGTGTCGCAAGACAAAGCTAACACGGCTGTTTTGTATCGACGTTCAACCAAAGTTTTTCAAGGCATTTTGGCCGCCGGTGGTGATGGCCTTCGTGTTCTCACCTTGCGCGGTGTGACGGCGGTAGAAGGCGGTCTCCTCATCATGATGGATGGAAAAATCGTTGGTGCAATTGGTGTGTCTGGTGGCTCTTCCGAACAAGACGGAATCGTGGCTAAAGCTGGCCTAGACGCCTTAGCCAAATAATTTAAGCCCTTAGCTTAAATCTTTGAATTTTGCCAGTTGCCGTTTTAGGCAGCTCGGCAATAAATTCGATTTGACGTGGATATTTGTGCGGCGTGAGTTTTGACTTTACAAATGTTTGAAGCTCTGCATTCAGCGCATCAGTAGCCGTTTGCCCTGCTTTGAGCACCACATAAGCTTTGGCGCGTGTGAGGCCGTTGTCGTCCAGTACCGCCACTACTGCCGCTTCCAGCACGGTGCTGTGTTGCATGAGGGTGGACTCGACCTCGAATGGCGAGACGTACTGACCGCTCACCTTAAACATATCGTCACTACGGCCTGAGTAGGTGTAGTACCCTTCAGCATCACGTACATATTTGTCGCCGCTTTTGAGCCATGCGCCTTGGAAGGTTTCAGCACTTTTTTCGCGGCGCGTCCAATACATTAGTGCTGCACTTGGACCGTTGATATAGAGATCGCCAACGATACCGTCCGCTACTTCTAGTCCATCATCCCCGCGCAGCGAGAGCTCGTAGCCTGCAACCGCTTTGCCCGTCGTGCCATAACGTACATCGTCGGGACGATTAGAGAGGTACACATGCAGCATTTCGGTAGAGCCGATGCCATCCACAATTTGCACGCCATAGTGTGCGCTAAAGCGCTCGCCAATGTCACGGGGCAAGGCCTCGCCAGCAGACGAACACATGCGAAGCGTCACATCTGACTTTGCGGGCAAATTAGGTGCGGCCAACATGCCCGCAAAGCCCGTAGGCGCGCCAAAGAAGATGGTGGGCTTCAATCCTGCCAGTACAGGCGTAGCACCCGTCCAGCGTTTAAACACGGCATCTGGCGTAGGACGCTCAGCGGACAAGATCACCGTTGCACCTACTGACAACGGAAACGTGAGTCCATTGCCAAGTCCATAAGCAAAAAATAATTTAGCTGCTGAGAACAATACATCAGACTCTTGAATGTTCAGCACTGCTTTGCCAAAAAGTTCCGCCGTGTGCCAGGGGTTGGCGTGCGTGTGCACCGTACCCTTGGGCTTGCCTGTCGAGCCAGAGGAGTAGAGCCAAAAGCCAATGTCGTCAGGGTGTGTGAGTGCACAACTCGCCATCGGCTCGCAGGCTATATCCAGAAAGGCTTGTGAGATGGCAGGCTTGGAAACCCAAGTGTGCTGGACTTCGTGGGCTGATGCTTTGCTAAGTGCTTCGTTGAACGTGGGCATGAGCGCCTCCGAAACAATGGCGGCGCGAGACCGTGAATGCTCTAGCATGTATGCCAAATCATCTGCTGGCAACAACGTATTGACGGCAACGGGCACGATGCCTGCGTACATGCAACCCAAAAATGCGACAGGCCAATCCACGTTGTCATGCATCAAAACAAACACCCGCTCTTCGCGCCGTAGGCCAAGCTGGATAAGGCTTGCAGCAGTTCGACGTGCTTGCAATTCCAGCTCGCCATAGGTGAGAATGCGTGTGTCATCGATGAAGGCAAGCTTGCTAGCGCGGCTTTGATTGATAGAAAAAAGATGCTCTGCAAAATTGAAAAAAGTGCTGTTCATGTTGAGACCTTCATGGTGTTGGCGATGGACTGAGTGACTTGCAAGCCGCTTCTACGGTGATAAAAAGCAAGGCCGCGCTTGCCGCCTAGCTCTTCGCCGCCACCCGCACGACCAGGACCGCCGTGTAAGGTTTGCGGCATGACATTGCCGTGCCCCGTATGAATCTGTGCTACATCGGGCGTGATGACGTGCACTCTGCCGTGGGCGAAAGCGATATCCAGTGCGGCCTGCGAGGCCATGTTTGAGTCACCCGAATAAATCGATGCGACCAAAGAGCCTTCGCCGCGTGCGATTAAAGCTTTGGCGTGCGCCAAATCTTTGTAGGGAATCAAGGTGGCGACAGGACCAAAAACTTCGGTGCTGTGGACGAGGTCGCTATTGGGGTCACGAGCGCCGAGTAGGGTGGGAGCCATCACCGAGGCTACCGCAGGATCAACATCGACTAGTGACAGTGTGCTGCCATCAAATAGTGTTTCAGCTTGCGTTTTTAAATGAGCCAATCCCTGCTGCACAGCATGGAGTTGTGCGCGGCTCACCAACGAGCCCATTTTGACGGATTCGTTCCGTGGATTACCTACAGCGATCGTTGCCAGCTTGGCGCTAATCGCCTCAGAAGCCAGGCTGTACAGGGCTTCTGGCACAAAGACTCTGCGGATTGCCGTACATTTTTGCCCTGATTTCACACGCATTTCATTGACGACTTCGCGTACCAACGATTTGAATGAATCGCTATTGGCGTTTGCATCTGGTAGCAGCCATGCGCTATTGACGCTATCGGCTTCGATATTGACGCGCACCGAACGCTCGGTCACTGCAGGGTGGGAGCGGATGACTTTGGCCGTATCAGCTGAGCCCGTAAAAGATACCACATCGAAGGGCTTTAGTTGATCCATTAATCCTGCGCTAGAGCCACAAATCACTGATAGCGTACCAGCGGGTAGCACACCCGCTTCCACCACATCACGCACCATGCGCTGCGTGAGCCAAGCCGTGCTGGTTCCAGGTTTGACGATGACGGGCACGCCAGACAGCAGCGCAGGCGCAGCCTTTTCCCACAGACCCCAAGAGGGGAAATTAAAGGCATTAATCAGAAGCGCTACGCCGTGCGTAGGTGTCAAGATATGCTGCGAGACAAAGGCGACGCCCTTTTCTTTGTCACGTCCCAAAGTCGCAGCCTCGTCGTCTATCAAATACGTTTGATCGCCGAGTGACTCGCCCAATTTAGCGTAGTAACCCAGCGTATAAATGCCGCCGTCAATATCAACAGCCGAGTCGTTTTTAACCGTCCCACTATTTTGTATGGCGATGTCGTAATAGGCATCACGATTGGCTTGCAACACCTTCACTATCGCACCGAGCATGGCAGCACGTTCGCGGTACGTCGTGGCTCGCAAGGCTTGCCCACCTTGGCTGCGCGCAAAGTCAAAACCCGTAGCCAAGTCCAAGCCTGTGGCATCCACGCGCACAAGCTCGTTGCCCAGCACAGGGTCAAATAACGGCGTTCCAGCGCCAGATCCTATGACGGAGGTGCCGCCTAAGTAGTTCGAGAGAAGTTCGGTCATTTAGTCTGTCCTTGTATGAAATCAAGCTTGGCAATAAATGCACCATTGTGCAATGGTACTATTGCGCTCTTATGAAGCAAATTGCAGATTCCCGCCACCCCTTTTTAGTCGCCCTTGGGCAGCATGTGCGTGCGCTACGCGCCAAAATCGGTATGACCCGCAAGCAACTCTCGCAAGCGGCGCGCATTTCCGAGCGACATTTGGCAAATTTAGAGAGCGGCACGGGTAACGTCTCCGTGCTCATTTTGGTTGAGCTTGCCAAGGCCTTCGATGTGTCCGTACCTCAATTGCTGGGTGAGACCATGCAAGAGAAAGCGTCTCCAGCTGCTCTGAGCAGCAAAGCGGCAGGTAGTCAACGCCATCAGCGCATTGCTTTGATTGGTCTGCGCGGTGCGGGCAAAAGTACGCTGGGTGCGCTACTTGCCAAGAGTCTTGGATATCGATTTGTCGAAATCAGTCGCGAAATCGAACGTCTTGCTGGCTCTAGCTTGCCAGAGATTTACAACCTCTACGGCGACGCGGCGTACAGGCGTTTCGAGCGCCAAGCGATTCGTGAAATCGTCGCGTTAAAAGAGCCTATTGTCATTGCCACCCCAGGTGGTGTGGTGACGGATGATGATTCGTTTGAACTCTTGCTGCGGCAATGCACGACCGTGTGGCTGCAAGCCAAACCACTTGATCATTTAAGCCGAGTCCGCGCCCAAGGCGACAACCGTCCGATGGCGGCGACACGCACCACCCAGCGCGCCGCGATTGATGATTTAAAAAGTATTTTGCAAACCCGCGAGCCGCTCTATGCCCGCGCTGATATTGCCTTTAATACCAGCGAATACGACTTAGCAACTTGCCGAAAACTACTGTTGGATCGACTTCAGTCGGCTTGAAGCTTTTTTAGACGATACAGTGCATCTAGCGCCTCTCGCGGCGTGAGGCTATCGGGGTCAATGCTCCCCAACGCCGTTTTTATTTTCTGTGCAGCATCGTCAATTTGTACTGAAGCAGCTGGTGCAGCTTGGAATAAATCATTTTGTTCATTGGCCTCTAGGGCACGCTGCTCAAGACTTTGCAGAGCATGTCTTGCCTGATGCAGCACAGCGTTTGGCATTCCAGCCAGAGCAGCCACTTGCACGCCGTAGCTACGGCTCGCAGGCCCCGCTTCAATCGCGTGGAGGAATACGATGTCCGCACCGTTCTTGTTTTCTACCGCACTCACGTGGACATTGATAGCTGCTTTGTGCCCAGCTGGGAACTCAGTCAGCTCAAAATAATGCGTGGCAAACAACGTGAACGACTGACACTGGTCGTGCAAATGTTTGGCGATGGCACTTGCCAATGCCAAGCCATCAAACGTGGAAGTGCCGCGTCCAATTTCGTCCATCAGCACGAGCGACTCGTTTGTCGCACTTCGCAAAATTTGCGCCGCCTCAGTCATCTCCAGCATAAAGGTCGATTGTGCGTTCGCCAAGTCATCCGACGAGCCAATGCGGGTGTGGATCGCATCAATGGGACCCAGCAGGCAGTTGCTTGCTGGCACAAATGAACCCATGCTGGCCAAGAGCACAATCAGCGCCGTTTGCCGCATGTACGTGGACTTGCCGCCCATGTTGGGTCCTGTGATGATTTGCATGCGCTGCTTGGCGCCCATCGCTGTGCCGTTAGCAATAAACGATTTACCACTCATAGCCAGACGCGCCTCTACGACAGGGTGACGACCCGCTTCAATTTCTAAGCACGGGTATTCCACAAAGCGCGGACGCGACCATTGCAGTGTTTGTGCTCGCTCAGTCAGTGCGCAAAGAGCATCTAAGCTACCTAAGCTAGAAGCCACGCTGGATAAGGCTTGCAGATGATCTTGCAGTTCATCTAGCAGTAATTCATACAAGATTTTTTCGCGGGCTAGTGCACGATCTTGTGCTGAGAGCGCCTTGTCTTCAAAGGTTTTGAGTTCTGGTGTGATGTAGCGCTCGGCGTTCTTCAAAGTTTGACGGCGCTGGTAATCCGCAGGCACTTTGTCCACTTGGCCTTGCGTCACTTCAATATAAAAACCATGCACGCGGTTGTATTGAACGCGCAAATTGGCAATGCCTGTGCGTGCGCGTTCACGTGCTTCTAGTTCCAGCAAAAACGCGTCGCAGTTCTCGCTAATGCCGCGCAGCTCATCCAGCTCGGCATCAAATCCCATGGCAATGACACCACCATCACGAACTAAAAGCGCGGGTTCATCTGCGATTGCTGCTGCAAGCCTTGTGTGGACTGCCTTGGTGGCCAGACTGTCCTGCAAGCCTTGCTGAATATGGCCTAGTAGAGAGCTATTCGTGTGGATTTGTTCGCTCATGCGCAAAGCATCTAACGACGATAGCGTTTGCCGCAGTCCCGCCAATTCGCGCGGACGCACTTGCCGCAGTGCAATTCGCGCCGTGATGCGTTCCACATCAGAGATGCCTTTGAGTTGTTCGCGTAAAGGCTTATAGATTGAGGTGAGCGCTTCTATCGCATCCAAACGCTGACTCGCAGCACTGCGCGCGCGCTCTGGATTGAGAAGCCATGTCTTCAGCGTGCGACTTCCCATTCCACTCATGCATGTATCTAACAGCGCAAACAGCGTTGGCGCATCAGAACCTGTCTCGCCGCGCAGCGTTTGCGTTAGTTCCAAATTGCGCCGTGTGGTTTCAGGCAAGCTAATCAATGCCCCGTCCTTCGCAACCGCTAGCGTATTCACGTGCGCAAGAGCGCGACCCTGTGTGTGCTCGGCGTAGGCCAAGAGCGCGGACGCGGCAGCGTGCGCGGGCATCAGCGAATCTATATCTGCATTGAATGCCTGAAGACTTGCCACCTTGAGTTGTTCGCAGAGTTTTCTCGTGCCCAGCGCCGCGTCAAATTGCCAAGCAGGACGATGCGTCAGTGTGCAACGTCCTTGCAGGTCGATTAACAGGCGATCAGGCGCTTCGCCGCTCACCACCAATTCCGATGGATTAACGCGTGTCAGCCACTCGCCAAGCGAACCATGTTTGCACGTCGCTAGTTCAATTTTATTTTGCGTGAGCGAGAGCCAAGCCAGACCTACGATTGACTTTTCTGCGTGCACCGACAAGAGCACGCTATCGCCTTTGTTGTCCAAGAGTTCGCTTTCGGTCAGCGTGCCAGGCGTCACCACGCGCACCACCTTGCGCTCGACAATTCCTTTTCCCGTGGGTGCGGACATCTGCTCACAAATCGCGACCGATTCGCCCGACTTAATCAGCTTGGCAAGATAACCTTCGACTGCATGAAAAGGCACGCCAGCCATAGCAATCGGCTCGCCAGCTGATGCGCCGCGCTGCGTGAGTGTGATGTCGAGTAACTGCGCCGCGCGCTTAGCATCGTCAAAAAACAGCTCGTAAAAATCCCCCATGCGGTAGAACACCAGCGTGTCGGGGAATTCCAATTTGACGCGCAGATACTGCTGCATCATGGGGGTGTGATGGGATAAATCGACAGCAGTGGTCATGTCGATGCAGCGCAGATTTATTTAGCCGCTTACTTTGCCGTAAAAGCCGAATACTTACCCAGCACTCCCACCAACTGCCCATAGACTTTGGGGTTGCCGCACACCACTTCTTTGGCTTCTAAGAAATTAGCTTCGCCCGAGTAGTTGCCCACCAAGCCGCCTGCTTCGGTGATGAGGAGCGAACCCGCTGCCACATCCCACGGGAAGAGACCTGTCTCGAAGTAGCCGTCCGAAAATCCTGCGGCAACGTAGGCCATATCGAGTGCGGCTGCCCCACCTCTTCGGATGGCGACGCAGTGGGTCATCACGTCGCCCAAAATGGCGAGTGTGGGCTTGGGATCGTCGCCTGCGCGGAACGGCAAGCCTGTCGTCAGCAAGCAGTCTTTCAAGGCAATGCGTTTGGAGACGCGGATGCGGCGGTCGTTCATGTATGCGCCGCGGCCTTTGGATGCCGTAAACAAATCGTTACGCGTGGGGTCGTACACCACGGCTTGATCCATTTTGAGGTTGCCGTGTTTGTCTTTGACCGCGAGACCAATGCTGACGCAGTACACGGGGTAGCCGTGGATAAAGTTGGTCGTGCCGTCTAGCGGATCGATGATCCACATGAAATCGGAATCGGGGTTGCCGTGCGTTTGGCCTGATTCTTCAGCCCAAATGCCGTGCGTAGGGTAAGCGGTGAGCAAAGTCTCGATAATTGCTTTTTCGGCGTTTTGATCGACCTCGGTCACAAAGTCATTGGCTAGTTTTTGCGAGATGCGAACGGACTCAATATCGAGAGCCGCGCGGTTGATGATGGCCCCCGCAGCGCGTGCCGCAGACACGGCGATGTTGAGCATGGGATGGATGTTGCTTGTAGGGGTCATAGCCAACGATTTTACCTGCCCCTCTTTTTTAATATGAAAACACGATTTATTCTGATCAATACCAGTCACGCAGGCAACGTGGGCGCAGCGGCTCGTGCGCTTAAAACCATGGGCTTTGACGACATGGTGCTCGTCGCGCCGCGCTGGGCGAATGTGCTGCGCCGCGAAGAGACCATTCAGCGTGCCAGCGGAGCCAATGATGTGCTGGACAAATGCCGCATCGTGGAGACACTTGACGAAGCACTGGAGGGCATCACTCACCTATGTGCCACAGCCATGACCGCGCGCGACTTTGGGCCGCCCACGCGCGCACCGCGTGAGCACCTAGAAGCGTTTGCGGCACGGAATGTGCTCGCTGCCGAAGGTGACAAGACCATTGACTCCCTCGACACGGGGATCGCATTCTTGTTTGGCTCCGAGCGCTACGGCATGAAAAACGAGGATGTGTATCGCTGCCATGTCGCGCTGCAAATCCCCACCAATCCCAAGTTCGGCTCGCTCAATTTGGCCTCAGCGATTCAATTGATTGCGTATGAATGGCAATTGATTCAAGCCGATACGTGGCCAGAGTACCCGAGGACGGATGCCGCCAATCAGCATGTTGAGTCTAAAAAAATGGCAGATATGAAGCAGATTAAAGGGTTGCTAGATCATTGGGAGCATATGATGTTAGAGATTGGTTACTTAGATCCAGAATTACCTATGAAATTAATGCCAAGAATGCAGCAGATTTTTAACCGCGCTCAACTCCGAGACGAGGAAATCAATATCCTGAGAGGCATTGCAAAGGCGATGATGAGGCGGTGAGCAAGCGACAGTGATTTAAAAATCTTTATAAGATTGGATCGTTATGCGAATTGGTGAACTGTCAAAACAATCGGGTTTGTCGCGTGAGGCGATTCGGTTTTACGAGCGCTCGGGCTTAATGCGGCAGATCCAACGCAGTGGGGATAACGGCTACCGACTATATGGCAAGTCTGCGCTTGTGCGCCTTAAAAGCATTGCCCGTTTGCAACGTATGGGATTCAGTTTGGAAGAAATTGGCGTTTTACTACCCAAAGATTATGGTCAGTCTACAGCCGCTGCACACCACATGTGTCAAAATTTGCCAGATCAAATTACACAAAAGCTTGAGCTCATTGAACAAAAACTTGAGCTTCTGCAAACCTATAAAACTCGCCTTATACAAACGCTTGAGGCATGCGAGTCAGCACAATGCGGTAATGAGTCAAGAAATACGATGGATGAAACAGCAGACGAATTACCTAGCTGCTTTGTTGCAAGCCCCATTTAATGAGCAAATTTTAGAGCGCCTGAGCCAACGCCACCCCAAATAAACTATTGCTCCGCCAAGGATAGTGCCCACAGCAATCTGGCTCGAATAAACGATCAATCCGCTAAGAACAGCAGAGCCCGCTAGGAGTGGAAGCGCTGGGAGGGCACAACAGCCTACACAAGCAAGTGCAATCATCGAAACTGCTTTTATGATTTTGCTTGAAGTGGGCTTAGCAGTAGAAGCAGGTGTAGCGGTCGAGTCAACAATTGCATTGTTCATATCAAACTCCAAAAAATTAAGGTGTGCGGATTGTGAACCCTGAACTCGAGTTCAGGG
>JANXRP010000039.1 GCA_025352965.1 Comamonadaceae bacterium | reverse complement strand
CCGCAAACACGCTTGAACAGAGGCCGCGCGGACATACGAGCGCTTGTCGGTGCCAAGGAACACATCCTTAAATTGCACCATGCCGCTGTTGGTAAACATCAAGGTTGGGTCATTGCCAGGAACGAGCGGGCTGGAAGCCACCACGGTGTGGCCACGCTGGGCATAAAAATCAAGAAATGATTGGCGAATATCAGAAACTGAAAAAGAAGGTGTAGTCATCCTTTGATTTTATTTCATTGGCGCTGTTTGCTTGCCCACACCCACAGCCCCGCACCGCCAAGAATCATAGGCACACACAGCCACTGCCCCATGCTCATACCAAGGCTCAGGATGCCAAGGTGCGCATCGGGCTCTCTAAAGAACTCCGCAGTAAAGCGCATGAGGCCATAGCCGATTAAAAAGAACGCTGCCGTTTGCCCTGTTTTGTAGTTTTGCTTGTTGCGGCTACTTGCAAACCACCACAAACACACAAAGAGCAGCAAGCCTTCTAGCAAAAACTGGTACACCTGCGATGGATGACGCGGTAAGCGCGTGGGGTCATCTCTAAACAACATCGCCCATGGCAAGCTGGGATCTGCTGCCCTGCCCCACAGCTCGCCATTGATGAAGTTGCCCACGCGCCCCATCGCTAGGCCTGTTGGCACGCAGGGTGCGACGAAATCAGCCACTTGCAAGAGGACGCGCTTGCGCGTGATGGCAAACCAAATCTCGGCTACCACCACACCCAGCATGCCGCCATGAAAACTCATGCCACCTTGCCAGACGTAAAAAATCTCAATCGGATGCGACAAGTAATAGCCAGGCTTGTAAAACAAGCAATAGCCAATTCGCCCACCCACAATCACGCCCACCACGCCCAAAAACAAGATGTCTTCCACATCTTTGCGTGTCCACTCTTTCATCTGCACAAATGGGAAATGTTTGAGTCTACGAATGCCTAAAAGAATAAAAAAGCCAAAAGCGGCCAGATAAGTCAGTCCATACCAATGGATAGCGATAGGGCCAAAAAGATGCAGGGCGACAGGATCAATGACAGGTTGAAGCAACATATTTTTTAAGCTCTAAATTTTGAAGTGATGGGATAACGCCAATCTTTACCGAAACTGCGGTGCGTCACGCGGATACCAATCGGTGCTTGGCGGCGCTTATATTCGTTAATTTTGATGAGCTTGGTGACACGCTCCACATCTGCCGCCGCAAATCCTGCTGCCAAAATTTCTTCGATGCTTTGGTCGTTTTCCATGTAGCGCTCAAGAATGGCATCCAGCACCTCGTAGGGCGGCAAGCTATCTTGATCGGTTTGATCGGCGCGTAGCTCCGCACTCGGTGGTCTGGTGATGATGCGCTCTGGAATAGGCTGTGCCCCTGTACCAAACGGATCATGCTGATTGCGCCAGTGGGCAAGCTTAAACACCGTCGTCTTCGCCACGTCTTTAATCACGGCAAAGCCGCCCGCCATATCGCCGTAGAGCGTGCAATAACCCGTGGCCATCTCGCTCTTGTTACCCGTGGTCAGCACGATAGAGCCAAACTTGTTCGAGAGCGCCATCAAGAGCGTGCCACGAATCCGCGCTTGGATGTTTTCTTCTGTTGCATCCTCGGCTAGCCCAATAAATTCGTGGCTTAGCGAGGCTTTGAAGGCCTCAAACTCAGGGATGATCGACAGCTCGTCGTAGCGCACATTCATGCGTTTTGCCATATCTCGCGCATCAACCCATGATATTTCGGCGGTATAGGGCGAGGGCATCATCACGCAGCGAACACGCTCGCTGCCCAAGGCATCCACGGCAATCGCCAAAACGAGTGCGGAGTCAATCCCGCCTGATAAGCCCAAGATGATGCTGGGGAAACCGTTTTTGTTGACGTAGTCGCGAACGCCGAGCACCAAAGCCTGCCACAGATCGGATAGATCATCTTGCACTCCCCCTTCGACAAGCTCAGGGCGAACGGTACTAGCTTGCCAATCCACCATCCAAACTTCTTCGGCAAAACTCTTAGCACGACCTGCCAACGTACCGTCACTATGCAAAGCAAACGAGCCACCATCAAACACGATTTCGTCTTGCCCACCCACGCAATGCGCGTAGATAAGCGGCAAACCCGTCAGCAGTGCGCCATCCGTCATCCGCTCAATGCGCTCGGCCTGCTTGCCCACATGGAATGGCGAAGCGTTTATCACCGCCAGCACCTGCGCACCCGCAGCCTTGGCCGCTTGGCAAGGCGCATCAAACCAAGCGTCTTCACAAATTAAAAGCCCCACGCGTGTACCGCAGACATCAAGCACACACGCAGCCTCACCCGCCGTGAAATAGCGCCGCTCGTCAAACACTTGGTAATTGGGTAGTTCACGCTTGGCATAAGTGGCGACACGCTTGCCACTGGACAAAACGGTCGCTTGATTGGTGCGTTTTTGAATCGCTGTGCTCTTGGTTCGCACATCTGAGCCTTGCGGATGTCCCACCACCACGTGCAAATCTGGATACTGCGCAAGGCCAAGCGCCACGTGGCTTACAGCCTCATCGCAGGCTTTGATGAAGGCGGCACGTAGCAGTAAATCTTCGGGCGGATAGCCGCAAATTGACAGCTCGGGCGTAAGTACTAAACGCGCGCCTTGTGTATAGGCAGCTTTGGCCGCTGTAATGATTTTTTCGGCGTTTCCCGTCATATCGCCCACAGTCAGGTTTAATTGGGCAACTGCAATTTTGAGAGTCGTTTTTGAATCAGATGAAGTCATCCGCTAATTATGTCACCCACCCCATCACTCGGATCTATGCCGATTGGGCGGATATTGACCGTGCGGCTTGGAACGCCCTACTTGCGGCACAGCTAGAGCCCACGCCGTTTATGCGCTGGGAGTATTTGAGTGCCATGCAAACGAGTGGCTCAGCCACGGTTGAGACCGGCTGGGATGTACGCATCGTCACGCTGTGGGACAAGCAAATATTGGTTGCGGCCTGCCCGTTATATCTCAAGCCGCACTCCTATGGCGAGTATGTTTTTGACTTTGCTTGGGCGAAGGCCTATGCCGAGCATGGACTGGATTACTATCCTAAAGCCGTGGTGGCTGTACCGTTTACGCCTGTACCTGGCACCCGCTTACTTGCGCAGGATGATGCCTCGCAAGCCTTACTGGTATTGGCCTGCAAGGTATTGATGGAGGAAAAAAATGCCTCATCACTGCATCTGCTATTTACATCAAAGGCGGATCAAGCCGTATGCGCGAGCACGATGATGTCAAGGGATACCACGCAATTTCACTGGATAAATCGTGAGGGAAAACCTTATTCTGATTTCGACGATTTTTTGAGCACGCTCAAGCAAGACAAACGCAAAAAAATTAAACAAGAACGTCGCAAAGTACTAGATGCTGAGCTTGGCGCTGGCATCACGTTTAGGCACTCGCAGGGCACAAACATCACGCCATCTGATTGGGATTTTTTCTATGCTTGCTACGAGCGAACGTACTTAGAGCATGGCAACGCGCCCTACCTCAGCCGCGCCTTCTTTCAAAGCATGGCCAGCGATATGCCCGAAAACTGGCTGCTCTTCATTGGCGAAATTGAGGGGCAACGCATTGCATCAAGTCTGATTGCCATTCAAGATGAGAAATCAACAAATAACGCTGTCGCTAGTAAAGTGGCCTACGGTCGCTATTGGGGCGCAGTCGCTCGCGTGGATTGCCTGCACTTTGAGGCTTGCTATTACCAACCGCTAGAGTGGTGCATTGCCAACGGTTACGACCGCTTTGAAGGTGGTGCGCAAGGCGAGCACAAAATGGCGCGTGCCTTGCTGCCCGTCACGTCCACCTCGATGCACCACATCCAGCATCCGCAGTTTGCCAAAGCGATTGAACGCTTTTTAGAGCGTGAACGTGCAGGTGTGGCAGGTTATCAGTTATCGTTAGCGCAGCGCACACCTTTGAAATAACTTTTCTTTGCTCAAAAAATGATCGATATTTCTCCACCACTCACACATCTTGCCCATTTGGATGAGCAACTCAAAAACCGTGGCTACGCCATCTTGAATGCGACCAGCGTGTGCGCTTGGGCAGAGTGCTCACTAAAAGAGCTCAACCAAATGAAAGCGAGCTGGGAAGGGATGCCCTTTGATCAGTACCTGAAAGACGGTGGGCGATATAGAAAACGTCGCCATTCGTCGTTCAAATTTCAGGGCGAGACGCTCACGCTCGTTCCGCACCGAGCGCATTGGCAGCCGCTAACTTACAACGCCCTCCACGGCGGCATGACGCGCTGGTTTGAATCCATGCCAGCTGACATCGTAGAGTTAGCAACGTGGCAGAAACTATTGACGGCATTTGCCAAAACCGCGAATCAATTGCGCACGGACACCCAGTGCATCGAAGCGCATCAATTCCGCATTGAAGCGGTGGACGGCAGCATTGGGCGCCCCACGCCCGAAGGCGCGCACCGCGATGGTGTTGATTTAGTCGGCGTTTTTATGGTGGGCAGACACAATATCAAAGGCGGTGAGACGCGCGTGTTTGATGCCGTGGGTAGCTCAGGCGAGAGATTCACGCTGCAAGAGCCGTGGTCTCTGCTTTTGCTAGACGATGCGAAGGTTGTCCACGAGACCACACCGATTCAGCCCCTCGCAACGCTTGGGTTTAGGGATACGCTGGTTTTAACTAGCAAACGAGGTGCGTTCTTAGAGGCTTAAATCGCCTCGGCCAATTGCTCCAAAATCGCTGGATTTTCTAACGTCGAAATATCTTGCGTAATCGCCTCGCCCTTCGCAATCGAGCGAAGCAGGCGGCGCATAATTTTTCCGCTACGTGTCTTGGGCAAGTTGTCACCAAAGCGAATGTCTTTCGGCTTAGCAATCGGGCCAATTTCTTTCGCCACCCAATTGCGCAAAATGGTCGCAATCTTTTTCGCTTCTTCGCCTGTGGGGCGCGAACGCTTCAAAACGACAAAGGCGCTAATCGCTTCGCCTGTTAAATCGTCAGGACGACCCACCACGGCGGCTTCCGCCACCAGTTCGGTCATCGACACCAGCGCGGATTCAATTTCCATCGTGCCTAGGCGATGTCCCGAGACATTGAGCACGTCGTCAATACGTCCTGTGATGCGGAAATAGCCTCGATCAGCCGAGCGCACCGCACCGTCACCCGCAAGATACGTCGTACCGCCCATCTCTTCAGGAAAGTACGCTTTTTTAAAGCGCTCAGGGTCATTCCAAATCGTGCGAATCATAGACGGCCAAGGACGCTTGACCACCAACATGCCGCCCGAGCCATTGGGGATATCGTTACCCACCTCGTCCACAATCGCCGCCATGATGCCCGGCAGCGGCAGCGTGCAAGAGCCTGGCACCAGCGGCGTTGCACCTGGTAGCGGCGTCATCATGTGGCCACCTGTTTCGGTTTGCCAGAAGGTATCCACAATCGGGCAACGCTCGCCGCCCACGTGTTTGTGGTACCACATCCATGCTTCGGGGTTGATGGGCTCACCGACTGATCCGAGGATGCGCAGGGATGACAAATCAGAGCGAGCAGGATGCACCGCTGCATCGCCTTCGGAGGCTTTGATGAGCGAACGAATGGCCGTTGGTGCGGTGTAGAACACGCTGACTTTATGGCGCTCAATCATTTGCCAAAAACGGCCAGCATTCGGGTAGGTTGGCACGCCTTCAAAAATTACCTGCGTTGCGCCTGCCGCCAGTGGGCCGTAAGCCACGTAGGTATGTCCTGTAATCCAGCCGATGTCAGCGGTACACCAAAACACGTCTTTTGGTTTTATGTCAAACGTCCACTCCATCGTCAGCTTTGCCCACAGCAAATAGCCGCCCGTGCTGTGCTGCACGCCTTTGGGTTTGCCGGTCGAGCCACTGGTATAGAGAATGAAGAGCGGATGCTCTGCGCCCACCACTTCGGGCGCGCAGGTTTTCTTTTGGCCTTTTTGTGCTTCGGTAAATGTAAGGTCGCGCCCCGCCTTCATCGCACAGGCAGTAGGTGTACGTTCGTACACGAGGACGGACTTGATCGACTCGCAGCCACCCATCGCCAAAGCCTCGTCCACAATGGCTTTCAGGGGTAATTCTTTGCCACCACGCATTTGATAATTGGCGGTCACGATAGCCACTGCACCCGCGTCAATCACGCGCTCTTGAATGCTCTTTGCCGAGAAACCACCAAACACCACCGAGTGCGTCGCGCCAATACGGGCGCAGGCTTGCATGGCAATCACGCCTTCCACCGTCATGGGCATATAGACGAGAACACGGTCACCTTTTTTAATGCCGCGAGCCTTGAGTGCGTTGGCAAACTGCGACACACGGGCGAGCAATTCTTTGTAAGTGATTTTGGCAACGATGCCGCCATCGGCTTCAAAAATGATGGCGGTTTTGTTCTCCGTCGGTGTGCCAACATGTCGATCTAAACAATTGGCAGAAGCGTTCAGCGTGCCATCTTCAAACCATTTGTAAAACGGCGCGTTGGACTCATCCAACGTCTTTTTGAAACCTTTTTTCCAAATCAAATTTTCACGAGCCAAACGCGCCCACGTACCTTCAAAATCCGTTTCGAACGACTTGCACATCGCCTTGTAGCGCGTCATCGAGCCAATGCGTGCGCTCTTGGCAAATTTGGCTGGTGGATTAAAAACACGGTTTTCAACTAACAAAGACTCGACGGCTGTGCTCATGAGATGCTCCTAGAAGGGTAAAAATTATGATGCGAACTATGCAGCTTAGCTCTTACGAAGCGCTGACGAAGATCTGACCGTGAGCTTACGCCCCGATCACCCCGCCATCATTCTTACGAATCACCACGGTTGCAGAACGCGGCCTAGCGCCTTTAACGCCGCTTGGCCAATTAGAGAATTTATCGGGGAACTCGGGATCGCTGCGATCTGAGGCTGTTTCACCAGGATGCTGAACGTTAATAAACATCGTGCGTGCGTCGTCACTCCATGTGCAGCCTGTGATTTCACAATTCGTCGGCCCCGTTAAAAACCGTCTGATTTCACCTGTCGCTTGGTCGCACGCCAGCATTTGGTTATTACCGATATTTTTGAGCTCGCCTTTATACATTTGACTGGCGTGGGCATCGGTTTGAATCCACAACACACCTCTGCTATCCAACGCCAGACCATCGGGGCATGCAAAGATATCTGTCGCAGCGCCAGTCTTTACTGGACGAGGCTTAGCAGCCAATCTTTCATTTTCAGGATCGCCTGCAAACACTAAATGATTCCACGCAAACGTGGTGGCATCGAAGTCATTATTTTCCTTCCAACGGATCACATTGCCCATCACGTTGTTCGTTACTGGATTAGCCGCATCGGGCGCTGGTTTTCCCGCTTCGCCGCGCTGGGAGTTGTTGGTCAGCGTGCAAAACACCTCCTTGCTCACTTGGTCTATCGCCAACCACTCGGGTCTATCCATCTTTGTCCCGCCCAATAAATCTGAGGCTTGACGCGCTTTGATGACAACCTCGCCTAGGTCGGCAAAGCCGTTTGCAGCGTTCAGTCCGCCCTGCCCGTGCACCAGCGGCAGCCATTTGCCTGTGCCATCTGCATCGAACCGCGCCACATAGAGCGTGCCGTAGTCCAAAAGCTCTTTGTTAACCTGCGCCTTCGTCTGCGTCGCCGTGGCTTCTTTGATGGCATCACGGCTGACAAACTTATAGATGTACTCAAACCGAGCGTCCTCGCCCGAATACACCACAGCGCGCTTCTCTTTAGTCACCGCCACCCAAGCGCCCTCGTGTGCCGCGCGACCTAGCGCTGTGCGCTTAATCGGCGTGCTCGTGGGATCCATTGGGTCAACCTCTACCACCCAGCCGAATCGGTTGGGTTCGTTCGGATTTTTGACCACATCGAACCGTGTATCAAACTCTGGCCAACGGTAAAGACCCTTCTCTCGCAGTCCCCAGCGCTTTTGGTGCGCATCCAAATTTTTACCTGCATCAAAATAAAACGCCCAGTTTTCCTCTCCGCTCAAATACGTGCCCCAAGGTGTTTTGCCGCTCGCGCAATTGTTGAGTGTGCCAGCAACCATGCGGCCTTGCGGGTCGGCGGCGGTCTTCATCATGGGATGACCCGCCGCGGGGCCACCTAACGCAAACGGCGTATTGGTGGTGAGACGGCGTGCGTATTTAGACGGTCTCACCATGTCCCAGACGTTATTTTTGAGTTCCACCTCAATCACGCTAATGCCATGTGCGGCTTGGGCTTTCAATACTTTTTCAGCTGACCATGTTTTGATGCCATCCGTGTGAAGCAAGCCATCGTCGGTGTATTCATGATTCATCACCAAGAGGCCACGATCTTTGCCCAGTGCGTAGAAGTGCAAGCCATCGTGATGCATCCCCATCTGCGCCGCTTGGTCAGCCGCGCTATTGCTGCCGTCCAACTTCCAAGCAGGCATGTTGCCAATTACACCCACCGCCTCACCCCACGGCGCGAGCACCTGCGCGGTGTACCCGTCTGGCACGACAAGCCTATCAAGGCTATCAGCGGCAATGCCCTTGAAGCCCAAGCGGGATATGGTCTGTGGGCTAGGTATTTGCGCGAAGCTGGTGGTGCTGCCGAACACCGTAAACATCCAAGCAGAAAGTCCACCCGAAATGAGCGCACGGCGCGATAGCTCGCTTTGCTCATGTATGCTTGGATTGCCGCTCTCATTGCTGAGTTCCATCGCCCGAAAATCTTTTGCCATTTGTCTCACTCCTCTATGTCGTTGACTACGCTGTTAACCCAAGCCAACACTTTAGCCCAATCTGGACAGCCTGCCGAGGCGATTGCGCTCTATGATCAATATCTGGCACTAGAACCAAATAACGCCGCCGCGTGGAATAACCGTGGCAACGCTTTGGATGATTTGGAACACAAAGATGAAGCCATTGCCAGCTTCGACAAAGCCTTAACGCTCACTCCCAACTATCCGCAAGCCCTGTGTAACAAAGGCGTGGCATTGGGTCGCTTGCATCGCGATATCGAAGCGCTGGCGTGCTTTGACCAAAGCATCGCTCTCGACCCACAGTTTGCGCTGGCGCACACCAACCGTGGCAACGCACTCAGAGCCCTCGGCCTTTTGGACGCGGCAATTGACAGCCATAGTCGTGCCATCACCATCGACCCCGAGTTTGCAAATGCCCATTGGAATCAAAGTTTGTGCCGACTTCTGACGGGTGACTACGCACAAGGCTGGCCGCAGTACGAGTGGCGCTGGAAGGCACCTGCACCATCGGGTCAAATGCTCGAGACGCCACGCTCCACATGGCTGGGTAAAGAGTCGATTGCAGGGAAACGCATCATTTTGTGGCCCGAAGGCGGGGATGGCGATGTGTTCCAGTTTGTGCGCTTTGCCACCATAGTGCAGCAACTAGGCGCACATGTCGTGCTGGCGGTGCGTCCCTCAACGCACAGATTGTTTCAGCACAATTTCCCGCAATTTGAATTGCTCGCCATGACGGAGGGCACGCCCATCCCAGCCTGGGATGAGCAATGCTCGCTAATGAGTTTGCCTTTAGCTTGCGGCATTAACAGTCTTCAAAAAATTCCAGCCAGCACTTCGTATTTATCTTCGCCGCCAGAGCTGCAAGCCTTGTGGTATCAACGTTTGCAAGAATCAACCCCTACCTCGCCCCATCAACGGATTGGGCTTGTCTGGGCAGGCAACGGCATCACCGATGTTGACCATGATCGATCTTTGTCTTTGGGTCAGTTTGAC
Organism: Comamonadaceae bacterium; assembly: GCA_025352965.1. GTDB lineage: Bacteria > Pseudomonadota > Gammaproteobacteria > Burkholderiales > Burkholderiaceae_C > JASGCK01. The sequence goes on along the minus strand of JANXRP010000039.1, from coordinate 10,269 downwards.
CCGCTTGTTGATGTTGCACATCGCCATCGATTGCAATTTGTCAGCTTACAAAAAGACTCTCCATCTAAGGGCAAAGCAGCTTTAGATCTCGTCGATTTGACAGCAGATCTGCGCGATTGGGCCGACACAGCCGCCTTGATTGCCAATTTAGATCTGATCATTAGCTGCGATACGGGCGTTGCCCATCTTGCCGCTGCTATGGGCAAGCCGACTTGGATTTTGTCGCGCAAAAATGGTTGCTGGCGTTGGCTTAACAACCGCAGCGACAGCCCTTGGTATCCCAGCGTGCGGCTGTTCCGCCAAACCACATTTGGCGACTGGGAGACAGTGATACAAGAAGTCGCTATGGCTTTGAGTACACAATTCAACGAATCATGACTATGCAATTCAAAAACGATTTTTCCTACCCTACCGCTCGCCTGCCGCTGATGGCACGCAATGTTTGCTCAACCTCGCACCCGCTCGCAGCGCAAGCGGGCCTGCAAATGATGGCTAAGGGTGGTAACGCCATCGACGCGGCCATTGCGGCAGCCGCCATGCTGACCATCGTCGAGCCTTGCAGCACGGGGCTTGGCTCGGATGCATTTGCGATTGTGTGGGATGCGAACGGTAATAAGAGTGGACGCAAAGGCTTGCATGGACTGAACGCTTCGGGGTGTGCGCCTACAGCTTGGAGTGTGGACTATTTCAAAAATAAATATGGACAGAGCAGCACCAGCCTACCCAAACGCGGCATTGATACCGTCACCGTTCCTGGCGGCGTGGCTGGCTGGGTGGCGCTCTCAGGCAAATTTGGCAAATTACCATTTGCAGAACTTCTAGCACCCGCAATTGATGTAGCCCAACGTGGCTATTTGCTGCCCCACGTGGTGCAGCAAAAGTGGGGGCAAGCGATGCCTGAATTCAAAGGCGTAGCTGACGACTTATGGGCTCGTAGCTTTTTGCCATGGGGACGTGCGCCGCGTTTTGGCGAACACTTTGCTTTTCCTGCCGCTGCCAAAGGCTTGCGCGAAATTGCCGCGACTAAGGGTGAGAGCTTTTACCGCGGGGCGATTGCCAACGCGCTCCTCAAAACCTCGCAAACTCTGGGCGGTGTTATGACGCATGCCGACCTTGCTAACTACCAGCCTGAGTGGGTGACTCCGATTTCGCAAAATTACCGTGGCTACGACGTACACGAGATCCCGCCCAACGGACAAGGCATTGCCGCTTTGATGGCGCTTGGCATGCTGGAGCACTTTGACCTCGCGGCGCAGGGCCCCGACTCTGTGCTGTCGCAGCACTTGCAAATTGAGGCGATGAAGTTGGCGTTTGCCGATGTTTATGCCCACGTCGCCGAGCCAAGCGCTATGCGGCTTACCAGCCAAGACCTCTTGCAGCCCTCATACCTAAAGGCTCGCAGCCAGATGATCGATCCAAAACGTGCACAAGATTTCAAGTCTGGCAATCCCATCAAGGGCGGCACGATTTACCTCACCACAGCCGACGAAGAAGGCAATATGGTGAGCTTCATCCAAAGCAATTACATGGGATTCGGCTCTGGCGTGGTCGAACCCGAATTTGGCATTAGCTTGCAAAACCGAGGTCATAACTTCAGCCTCGATCCCACGCATCCCAATTGTGTGGCTGGTGGCAAACGCCCGTTCCACACTATCATTCCAGCTTTTTTAACCAAGGATGGTGCGCCAGTGATGAGCTTTGGCGTGATGGGTGCGAACATGCAGCCACAAGGGCATATTCAAACGCTGATTCGCATGCTTGATCACCAGCAAAACCCGCAAGCTGCGTGCGATGCACCACGTTGGCGGTTTAACGCTGGACTCGATATCAATGTCGAAGCCACCATGAATTCTGCCGTCAGCCAAGGCTTGCAAGACTTGGGACATCAAATTTCTGTGATTAATGACAGCTATTTCGACTTTGGTGCTGGTCAATTTATTTGGCGCATGGGCGACTCGAGCGTAGAGGGCTACATGGCCGCCAGCGACCCACGCCGCGATGGGCAGGCCGTGGGTTTTTAAAATAAGTCTTAGGACAGACAGAGCAACGCCAGCCCAACCGCCGCTGGCAACGCCTGAACATACAAAATCTTTTTACCCACGGTGGCAGCGCCATAAACACCTGCAACCACCACGCAGAGCAAAAAGAACACTTTGATGCTGAGACCTGCTGCGCCAAGACTCAAGCCCCAAAATAAACCTGCTGCTAAAAATCCGTTGTAAAGACCTTGATTGGCGGCGAGAACCTTAGAGTCATCAGCCTGCGCTTGAGTCCGTTTGAATGTTTTAAGCCCCAGTGGCTTAGTCCAAAAGAACATCTCAAGCACTAAGAAGTAAACGTGCAAGAGCGCAACGATGGCGACGACGATGTTGGCAAGTAACGACATGACGAATCCTTATGTAAAAAACGGAGGGAGGAAAAGATACTAACGCTTTCTAAGTCCTAACCAAATCACCGTCCCTACCACCAACAGCGCTCCCGCAATTTGGCTAGACGCAATCGTTTGCCCCAAGACTAGCCATGCCATGATGAGCGCAAAGACGGGCTCGGCATTCATGATGGCGATGTTGTTGCCTACGCCAAGCTTGGGCAGCACGGTAAACATAATCGTAAAGGCCGTACCGTATAAAAAAGTGAGCGCAGCCAACGCATACCAACCCATATCGCTTTTGGGCCAATGCGTCCCACCTTGCACGCCGATCACGACAATTGCCATCACGCTCGCAATCACCAAAGTATTGACCGTGCGCACGCGTCCGTCCATGCCGATCGTCTCGTGCTGCATCACCACCATAGATAGACCAAAAACTGCGCCTGCGGCTAGTCCAAAAGCCACGCCTACGCCTACTTGCGCAGCGTGCGCGCCAACACCTAAACCCGACGCCGCACCCAGCACATCGAGTGCGAGGCACAGGCCCAGCAAAAGAATCGGTAGTGCTTGCAAAACGGCTTTGTCAGGCGATTTGCCATAGACAACTCGTTCCCAAAGCGCCGTCCATAGCGGATAAGTATTGAAAGCAATCAAAGCCAGTGCAACTGGTAAACGTGATACAGCCCCATACAGTAATTGGCTTTGCGCACCAATCAACAGCCCCACAAACAACAAGCCGCGTTTTTGTTTGGCATCCATACGCCAGCTGAGTCCCGCCCACATCACGATGATGGCAACTACCATTGCCGTGACAGCGCTTCGCACCAACACCGCAGTAGCGACATCCAGTCCGCTATTGAAAGCCAGCCTTGCCGCGACGTGGTTCGTGCCCATCATGAAAGCAATGAGTAAAAGTGTCAAAAATGCGGTGAGGCTGAGTGATTTAGTTTTTGTCGTCATGCCCGTACTTTAAACTGCGTGCATGACTGAAGATAAAAAGAATGAGCCTATTCGATTAGCCAAGCACTTGGCGGCACTGCACAACCTATCTAGAGCGCAAGCTGAAGCCTACATCGAAGGCGGCTATGTCCGCGTGAATGGCGTGGTGATTGAAAGCCCGCAGCACCGCGTCAAAGGTAATGGTAGTGAGAAGATAGAACTGGATCCGCAGGCCAAGCTCTCACCTATCTTGCCGATGACGATTTTGTGGCACAAACCATCGGGCATGCCTTCGCAAGGCACATCGGATAAGGCACTTGAGGGCATTACCTTGGCGAGCCGTGCTAGCACTGACCGCTCAGGCATACGGCTTTTGCAGCGTCACTTGAAAGATCAAGTGTGCGTCACGCCACTAGAAACTGGTGCTAGTGGTCTAGTCGTGTTCACGCAAGATTTCCCCGTCAAACGCAAGCTGATTCAAGATAACGCGTTTGTGGAGCATGAAATCATGGTGGATGTTGCAGGCGTAGTGTCCGACCAGCAGCTCAGAGGGCTCAATCGTCCACCCATGAAGGTGGCGATGAGTAAGCAAACCGACAAAATAACAGGGCTACGCTTTGCGATCAAGGGCTTCGTTGCTGGCAGTATTGCGGCTCAGTGCCAACATGTCGGGCTACAGATTGAAGCCATGAGACGCATCCGCGTCGGACGCATCCCATTGTCGGGTTTAGAAGTTGGACAATGGCGATTCCTCATGGGGTATGAGCGATTTTAATTTTTAAATAATTTGGAGACAACCACATGACTCAAACACTCACAACTCGCCGCACGGTATTAACTAGTGCCGCAGCCACCTTGGGCGCGTTCGCCCTTCCCGCTGCACCCGTCCTCGCGCAAACTGCGCCCTACCCCAATCGCCCCATCAAATACATCTGCCCTTGGCCAGCAGGCGGCTCCACCGATTCGGTCATTCGCGCCATTACGCAAAGCGCCAGCGCCATTCTGGGGCAACCCATCATTGTTGAAAACAAAGGCGGCGCAGGCGGTACTTTGGGGGCGAATGAACTGGTCAACGCCAAGCCCGATGGCTACACACTGGCGCAACTGCCACATGGCGTTTTCCGTATTCCACACATGCAAAAAACGCAGTTCAACACACTCACTGATTTCACTTGGATTGCCTGCTTAACAGGTTATACCTTTGGCCTCGTTGTACCAGCAGATTCCGCTTTCAAAAGCATTAAGGACGTGGTTGATTACGCACGTGCCAACCCAGAAAAATTCACCTATGGACATACAGGCCTTGGGACAAGCCCGCATTTAGCTGTTGAAGAATTCGCCCAGCGAGCTGGCATTAAGCTCACCAACGTTCCGTTCAAAGGCAACGCTGAGAACATGCAGGCGATTTTGGGCGGTCACATCATGGCGGCCAGCGATGCCACAGGATGGGCGCCTCACGTGGCATCAGGCAAGCTACGGCTTTTAGCAACTTACGGCAGCAAGCGTACAAAACGCTGGCCAACAACGCCGACATTGGATGAACTCGGCTACAAAACTGTGTCCGACTCGCCATTTGGCGTGTGCGGCCCTAAAGGCATGGATGCAGGGGTGACCAAGATCATTCATGATGCCTTCAAACGAACGCTGGACGATCCCGCTGTGATGGCCTCATTTGAAAAATTCGACCAAACCGTGATTTACATGAACACGGCGGATTACACCAAGTTTGCGCGTGACAGCTATGCCAGCGAAAAAGCCACGATTGAGCGACTAGGCTTGGCTGGCAAGGGCTAGCCCGTTTTTTCCTCTTCGGCTGGCCAGTCGCGGATATACGCTTTGAGCATTTGATTTTCAAAGTTTTGACTATCCACAATGGTTTTGGCGACGTCGTAAAAACTAATCACCCCCATAAGGACTCCCGCGTCTACCACGGGCATGTAGCGGGCGTGGTGCGTCAGCATCATATGGCGCACTTCGTCCAGTTCGGTCTCGGATGTAAACATGAGCATCGACTTATCCATCGCGTTATCAACTGTGACACTTCCTACCACGCCGTTGTTTTTAACAATCGCACTAATCACTTCGCGGAACGTGAGCATCCCGCTCACCTTGCCCTGCGACATCACAATGAGCGAGCCAATATCATTGAGCTCCAACAGCTTCATCGCCTCTGCAAGCGAATGCTCGGGCGTAATGGTAAATAGCGTGCTGGGACTTCCCGCATTTTTGACTCTGAGAATGTCGCTGACTTTCATGATGAACTCCCTTGTTTTTGCTTGATGATTACTTTGTCGCTATGAGCCTGTATATTAGCCCACATCAAACGAAATCACCATGAGTTATCAAGTCAAAGAAATTTTTTACACATTACAAGGCGAAGGCGGCAATGCAGGCCGCCCCGCCGTGTTTTGCCGCTTTGCAGGCTGCAATTTGTGGTCTGGGCGCGAAGAAGATCGCACGACCGCTATCTGCCAGTTTTGTGACACCGATTTTGTGGGCGTGGATGGCACGCTGGGCGGCAAATACAAGACGGCACAGCTGCTTGCCGAGCAAATTGCTGCCGAGTGGCCAAACCCAGATCATGCGAACCGATTCGTCGTATTGACAGGGGGTGAGCCACTCTTGCAACTAGATAGCGCCCTGCTGGAAGCCTTGCACAGCAAAGGCTTCAGCGTGGCTGTCGAGAGCAACGGTACGATTGCGGCACCGACATCGGATTGCGGGGGCATCGACTGGTTGTGCGTCAGCCCCAAGGCTGGCAGTACGCTCGTTCAAAAAACAGGGCAAGAACTTAAAGTGGTGTGGCCACAAGCGGGAACGGACTTGGCTGCTTTGGCAGAATTAGATTTTGAACATCACTTTTTGCAGCCTATGGATAATCTAGATCCCGTGCGCAACAAACAAAACACGCAAAATTGCATTGCCATGTGCCTGCAAAACCCAAAATGGCGACTCAGCGTGCAAACCCACAAAGTAACAGGTATTAGGTAAGTACGAGATGACATCAACATTAGAAATCAGTCAAAAATTTTATTTCGATGCCGCGCATCGTTTACTTCGTGACATCGAGGCCGAAGGTAGCCGCCGCATCCACGGACACACCTATCACGCCGAAGTCGCAGTGCGCGGTAATACCGATCCAGCAACGGGCATGGTGATGGATTTGGGATTGATTCGCTTAGAAGTTGAAAAAGTACGCGCCCTACTCGACCATCATTTTTTGGACGAAGTGGCTGGGCTTGGTATCCCGACGCTCGAGAACCTCTGCACCTTCATAGCCAAGCAAATGCAAAGCTATGGTTTGCAACCATGTCGTGTGTCTGTGTGGCGCGAGGCCCTAGGCGACCGCTGCGATCTGCGGCTTGTATGAAAGATTTCCTCACGCAGATCACGCCCACGATCACAACCGAGGACGCGCGACATCTTGCGCACAGCCTTGATCTGCGGGCTCCGCCAGCCGTGTTCTATGCCAATCCCTATCCTGTGTACGCTGCGCTGCGCGAGCATGACCCCGTGCGCCGCATGCCTGATGGCTCGGTGCTCATCACGCGCTATGTCGATTTAATTGATGTCTACAAAGACGCCAAAACTTATAGCTCCGACAAAAAAATTGAGTTCACGCCAAAATTTGGAGATGCGCCACACCTGTTAGAGCACCACACCACCAGTCTGATTTTTAACGACCCACCGCTGCACACCGAGGTGCGCAAGATCATGATGGGCGCCCTCACGCGAAGAGCCATCGACCAAATGGAGGCGTCGCTCACCGAACTCGTCACTGGGCTTGCAGATGCAATTGATGTCAAAGGCGGTGGTGACATCATCGAAGACTTTGCGGCAGCGATTCCGATTGAAGTCATTGGCAATTTGCTGTGCATTCCCCGCAAAGAACGCGAACCGCTACGCCGTTGGTCGCTGGCCATTTTGGGAGCGCTAGAGCCCAAAATCACTCCTTCACAAGCTGCGCTTGGCAATACCGCTGTGGCGGAGTTTTTAGCGTATCTCAAAGTGCTGGTGGCAGACCGTCGTGCCAACCCAGGTGATCCGCAAAACGATGTACTGACTCGCTTGATGCAAGGCGAACGTAGCGACAACCGCGAGCCTTTAAGCGAGCGCGAGCTACTGCACAACTGTATTTTTATTTTGAATGCAGGGCACGAAACCACCACCAACTTAATTGGCAACGCGCTGGTAGCCCTTGAGGAATGGCCTTTGCAGAAGGCTCTGCTCATAAGGCGCATTGCAGATAACGCGCATGACAAAGAAAAGCTAGATGACGTGATGAACACTGCCGTCGATGAGTTCTTACGCTTTGAATCATCCAACCAACTCGGCAACCGCCGCGCGACTGTGGACTGCGTAGTCGGTGGTGTGCCCTTACCTGCTGGGACGCTTATTACTCTGTGTATTGGTGCTGCCAACCGCGACCCTGCGCAGTTTGAACGCGCCGAAACGCTCGACATCACGCGCCCTAACTGTAAGCATTTGTCGTTTGGTTTTGGTGTGCACCAATGCGCGGGACTGCATCTGGCAAGGCTTGAAGGCCGTATCGCGCTACAAATCTTCTTGCAGCGCTTCCCCAATTACCAACTTACTGCGGCATCCGTGCGCGGTGGTCGTGCAAGGTTTAGGGGATTTTTGAGTGTGCCTTTTTCTATTTAAGTCATCGTATAAATAGGCAAGTCTTGCTGCTTGGCCAGCGTATCTAACGATTCGCGTGTTTGCCTACCAAACCAGCGCCGCATCGCTGCAATGTCTAACGTCTTTAATTGAGCAGCCGCGCAAAGCCTGCTTGCAAAGTGTGGCTCAAGCGCCGCCACCGCCGCTCGCCCGTCTTTGCACTTGTAGATTTGATAGCCCGCATGTGCACCGCCCACAGCACCGCTAGGCGCAGTTAAGCCCCAGTTTCGAGGCAAGGCAACATACTTGGCGGCATCACTTAATGACACCGTGATCTGCTTGGGCTTTGCATTTGATTTAGCCTGCAAGGCCACGCCCAGTATGGCTTCTACTGCCATGAGCGATCCCGACATGTCGGCATACAGCGTGGCGGGCAAATCAAACCCCGTGACCAAACCTTGCTCAGCCAAGTACGTGAGGTCGTGACCCGCCACTTCAGCAGCATCTGTGCCTTGCGCGGTTTGCCCTATCGCACCCACAATGGCGACTTGCCAAAGCTTGGGATAGCGCTTACGAAGCGTTTGCCAATCCAGCCCAAGCCGCTTCAAAGCCGATGGACGAAATGATGTGAGTAGTACGTCTGCCCTATCTAGCTCTAAGCCAAGTCTAGATTGGCCTTGCGCGGTTTTAAGGTCTAGCGCGAGCACGCGCACGCCAGCATGCATCTGCGCATAAGCCACAGGGTTGTAAATCCGCATTGGGTCGCTGCCGTTAGCGCTCATTGGCTCAATCTTGATGCACGTCGCCCCCATCGCCTTGCAGCGCATCAAAGCGGCTGGCCCAGGCAGGTTGAGCGCTAGGCTCACAATGCGAATGCCTTTGAGGGGTTTAAACGGTGTTGACATGGTGTCAAAGTGTAATTCAGTGCCGTGTTTTCGAATGCGATAATCATGACATCTTTTCCATTTTGGAGAACATCATGCAAGCCACCACACTCGATCTTCACAACCACGCCATGCAACTGCCCGTTAGTGAACGCGCCGAACTAGTCGATGGACTTCGCACATCACTTTTGGCTCACGAGCATGACGTGGAATCAGCTTGGATGTCGGTTGCTGGTCAACGCTTGGAAGCCTACAACCGAGGTGAAATCAGATCACAGCCGATTGAAAAACTGCTCACAAAGCTCAAAACACTTCTATGATTGCGTCGCTTGCTGCGGCTGATGCAGAGGTTGAAGAAGCGCTTGATTGGTACAAAAAGATTTCTACAGCATTGGCTCAATCTTTTTACGAAGAATTTGCTGCTGCTATCGCTTGGATTCAAAGTTACCCAGATGCATGGCATCCCATCATGCCAAACATCAGAGCAAAGCGGCTGACACGTTTTCCTTACAGTGTGATCTACGGCAAGGCGAACAATGGCAAACTTCTCATGCTCGCCTTGGCTCACCAAAGTCGCAAGCCTCACTACTGGAACAATCGGGTTAGATCTTTAAGCTGAATTAGACAGCAAGTTGATGCTCAGCAATAGTCTGTAACTTCCCGTCTTTGAGTACGCCAACTGTGAGAGATCGAATAACGCCTTGAATATCGAGTCCAGTGGTGTTCAATGAGTCGCACCAGTCTTTAGCTAATTTCCAGTCTTGTGTTGAAGCGACAGTGATGTGCGGTATGAATGGGAATTCAAGCCTAAGATGCTCTGCAAGCAGGCCTGTGTATAAATGATCGTGTAGTAGAGAAATGTCGCTATTGCCTTCATCAGGAACTAGAAAGACGTAGGCAGTTTCATCAATATCATCTGCCCCGAGCATCGCGTACCGACAGCGAAACCTGATTTGCTTGGTGGCTTGTGCGATTGAAGCAACGTGAGTGTTGTACTCCTCTTCTGATATGGCTTTGCATCCAAATAGCATTGTGAAATGCGCGTCCACAACACTTACATGTGGATCGTGCTCTGCGCGAAAGGCGGCAATGAACGCGCCAGCAGAAGGGCTAACATCTATGTAAGCAACTGTATATAGAGGATTCTGTAAGCTCACTTAACCTCACCCCTGCGCTGCGACCCTATCCGCCTTGCTGTGCAGCTTATTGAGTGCGCTCAAGTACGCTTTGGCGCTGGCAACAATGATGTCGGGATCGGCACCCACACCGTTGACGACGCGGCCTGAGTTTTGCAAGCGCACCGTGACTTCTCCCTGGCTCTCCGTTGAACCGCTTATGGCGTTCACCGAGTAGAGCACCATCTCTGCCCCGCTTTTGGCGTGGGTTTCGATGGCCTTTAAGGATGCGTCTACGGGCCCGTTGCCCTGTGATTCACCACTGACCTCTTTGCCGCCA
>JANXRP010000029.1 GCA_025352965.1 Comamonadaceae bacterium | reverse complement strand
CTCCTGACGGTTCAGGCAATCCACTCAACAAGAGCGCGAAGTTTTTGAACGTTGCTTGCCCAACTTGTGGCAAACCCGCCAAGCGCGAAACCGACACGATGGACACGTTTGTCGATTCATCGTGGTACTACTCGCGCTATTGCGACCCCACCAACATGGACGCGATGGTGGCAGGCGGCGCGGCGTACTGGATGGGCGCAAGCGCAGACCCCGCCAAGCGTGGTGGCATGGATCAATACATTGGCGGCATTGAGCACGCGATTTTGCATTTGCTCTATGCACGGTTTTGGACGAAGGTAATGCGTGATCTCGGGCTCTTGCAAGTTGATGAGCCGTTCACCAAGCTGCTGTGTCAAGGCATGGTTTTGAACCATGTGTACAGCCGCAAAAACGCCAAGGGCGGCATCGATTATTTCTGGCCAACCGATGTAGAAAACACCTTTGGCGCAGATGGAAAAGTAACAGGTGCAAAGCTGAAATCGGATGACAGCGCGGTGGACTACGGCGGCGTGACCACGATGTCGAAATCGAAAAATAACGGCGTGGATCCACAAGACATCATTGACCGCTACGGCGCAGACACGGCGCGGCTCTACATGATGTTTACCGCGCCGCCCGAAGCCACGCTGGAGTGGAACGATGCGGCGGTGGAGGGCAGTTATCGCTTCCTTAGGCGTGTGTGGAATTTAACGACAGATGAAGACGGAGATAAGTCAAATCAAATTCGTACGGTTGCGCATTCATTAGTTGATTGGTCTGCTCTCGATATTGAGGGGAAGAAATTTCGACGTGAAGTGCATCTGATTTTGAAACAGGCCAATTTTGATTACGAACGCATGCAATACAACACAGTAGTTTCTGCCACTATGAAGTTGTTAAATGCGATTGAAAATTTTGAGGGCACCAAAATGTGGCCGAGAGAGCATAGTCAGTCTAAAGATATTGCCATGACAAATAATGCACGGAAAGCGGCGTTGTATGAGGCGGTGTCTTTTTTGCTTCGTGTCCTATATCCAGTTTGCCCACACATCGCATTCCAACTTTGGGCTGATCTTGGGTATGTCGAAAAGTTTGGTGATTTGCTTGACGCTCCTTGGCCAGAAGTGGATGAATCCGCTCTTGTGCAAGACGAGTTGGAACTCATGCTGCAAATCAATGGCAAGCTGCGCGGCTCGATTACCGTGTCAGCATCGGCGGACAAAGCAGCGATTGAAGCAACGGCGCTGGCATCGGAAGCTTTTATCAAACAAGCTGCTGGTGCAGCGCCCAAGAAGGTGATTGTGGTGCCAGGGCGCTTGGTTAATATCGTGATTTAACTGGTTTATGAAAATACAACGCCGCACACTACTTATCGTCTTCCCCGCTGCAAGCCTTACTGGCTGTGGCTTTCAGCTACGTGGTAAGGCATCGTATGGTTATGCGTTTCAAACTTTGTTTAGCGGCTTTACACCTAACTCGCCGATTGGTGTGGACTTCAAGCGTCAAGCCACTGGTCAAGGGCTGACCATACTAGATGAGGCGGCAAGTGCTAATGCTGCGCAAGTTGTGCTGCGTGTTCACCAAGAGCAGCGCGAGCGCGTAGTAGTTGGTACAGGGGTGAGTGGACAAGTGAATGCTTTGCAATTACGTGTGCGATTTCGTTTTTCGCTTTTGACCACGCAGGGCAAAATTTTGTTGGATGAAGTGGAAATCTTGCAAGAGCGTGAGCAAAGCTATTCGGAGTCCGCAGCGCTGGCTAAAGAAGCCGAAGAGCAGTTACTTTATCGCGATATGCAGCAAGATATTGTGCAGCAATTGCTGCGTCGTTTATCGGCAGTGAAGTCGCTTTAACCAACGGGAAGCCTTATGCAGCTTGGTTTATCCGCGCTTTCGACGCATCTTCAAAAAGGTTTGAAATCTCTCTACACGGTGCATGGTGATGAAGCACTTTTGCAGATGGAAGCCATGGACACGATTCGTCAAGTCGCACGTAGCCAAGGTTTCACAGAGCGCTCTAGCTATGTCGTGCAAGGCGCAAATTTTGATTGGGCCGAGGTGATGAATGCGGGCCAGTCTATGGGTTTGTTTGGCGATAAACAAGTGATTGAAATTCGTATTCCTACGGGCAAACCTGGCAAAGAAGGTAGTAGCGCGCTGCAAAAAATTGCTGAACTCTCCCAAGGTAATGATGCGGTCCTTACCTTGGTCGCACTGCCGCGCTTAGATAAAGCAACGCAAAGCAGCGCCTGGTTTGCTGCGCTCGATAGCTTTGGCGTGTCGATCAAGATTGACCCTGTCGAGCGTGGGGCATTGCCGCAGTGGATTGCGCAAAGGTTGAATATACAAGGTCAGCGCGTACAAGCGGGAGCAGAAGGACAGCAAGCATTACAGTTTTTTGCCGATCGTGTAGAAGGCAATTTACTGGCGGCTTTTCAAGAAGTGCAAAAGCTGGCGCTGTTGTATCCAGAGGGCGAACTTACTCTTGAGCAGATCGAGTCTGCTGTGATGAACGTCGCTCGCTATGACGTCTTCAAACTCAGTGATGCCGTGCTCGCAGGTAAGGCGGAACGCACCGAGCGCATGCTGGATGGCTTGCAAGCCGAGGGCGAGGCTGCTGTTTTGGTGCACTGGGCGCTGGCCGAAGACATCCGCGCCATGAAGCGTGTCGCGGATGCTATGTCGGCTGGCAGGCCTTTGGCCATGGCGCTTCGCGAGAATCGCATTTGGGGTGCCAAAGAGAAACACTTTGAGCGTATCTTGCCCAGTGTGCAAATGGGCACGGTGAGCAAGTTGCTGCAAGCTGCGCACCAGGTTGATGGCGTGGTGAAGGGACTCAAACACGCTGACTGGCCAAGCGAGCCTTGGCAAGCGCTGCATCGGCTGGCGCAGATGGTGGTGCGAGTGGCTAATTAGGATCTGACCCTAATTAGAGTTTCGAGAAGTCAGGTCTGCGCTTTTCCATAAACGCACCGAAAGCTTCTTTGGCAGCGGGTTCACCTAGCATGCGACCAAAAATGACAGACTCTTCGTCCATGCGGGCATGCACCGCATCCATTTGCCCCGTTTTGAGTAAGCGCTTGGTCTCGACGATAGAAGAGAGTGGTTTTGTCGCCAATTTTTTAGCAACGGTTTGCGCGTAATCGTTGGCTTCTAGCGGCGGCAGCACTTTGTTGACCAGCCCAACCTCCAGTGCGGCTTCGGCCATAAAAGGCTCACCGAGCAGTAGTGCTTCGGCCGCACGGTGGTAGCCAAACATTTGCGGCACCAGTAAGCTAGACGCAGCTTCGGGAACAATACCCAAATTGACAAATGGCATGGCAAACGCGGCGTTGTCGCCCGCATAGACTAAGTCGCAGTGAAATAACATCGTCGTGCCAATGCCCACAGCGGGCCCGCAGACCGCAGCCACTATGGGTTTAGGGAAGGCGGCAATTCCATGCAAAAAGCGGAATACGGGCGCTTCACCCGTCGTGGGGGGGCGGTGCAAAAAGTCGGCAATGTCGTTGCCCGCACTAAAAATAGTCGCATGACCTTGAATCACGACGACACGAACAGTTGCATCGTCTTTGGCTTTAGCCAGCGAATCGGCTAGCAGCCCATACATGGCGCTTGTGATCGAATTTTTTTTGTCTATGCGATTCAGCGTGAGCGTCATCACGCCAGCTTCTATGTGTTCTAGGATGTCCGTCATGATTTGTCTTTCAGTTAGATGGGGTGGTGGGGTTCACGCGACTCCACGTTTGCGTTCTGTAGAAAGGGCCGATGTAGCCACGTACTTGTAGTTTGGTGCCGCCGTCCAGCGGCATCAGGCGAAGCCTGTAAATCTTGCCGTTGTTGGGGTCAAGGATATTGCCGCCCTCCCATTGCTGAGAGTCTGCAGTTTGCTTGGCACCGCGAATGATCTCCATACCAATTTTGGATTTATCTTTACGGTCGTCTGTGCATTTAGAACAGTTCTCTTCGTCCCGCTCCTTCGGTGGCATCAGGCTTTTGATGATGGTGCCTGAAAGCTCACCGTTGCCTTTGTCTGCGATTCGAATTTCGGCTGAGGGCTTACCCGTTTCGTCGTCTACCGTGTGCCATGTGCCTACGGGTGTCATCTGTGCCAAGACTGGCAATGACAAACCAAACGCAAAAAGCAGCCAAAGTTTTTTCATCAAATACCTCTCAGAATGAAGCAAGAGCTTGTTAGGCAAAGACTGCGTCTGTATCCATTAAAGCCGCAGCACCTGAACGCGCCGTTGCCATGCAGGTCAAGGTCTCTGGGAAGAGCTTGGCAAAGTAAAAACGCGCCGTTTGCAGTTTACCTTGGTAGAACTTATCGCCACGCCCTTCGGCAATGGCTTTAAGTGAAATTTGCGCCATGCTGGCAAAGAAATAGCCGAACACTAAGTGCCCCGCTACGCGCAGATAGTCTACCGATGCTGCGCCCACTTCGTTCGCGTTTGAGAAAGCTTTGAACCCAAGCTCAGTGGTAAATGCAGTCATTTTTGTGCCAAGTTCGGTCAGTGGCGCAATGAACTCTTGCATGTCGTCGCTAATGGCTTCGTCGTCGTTGACTTCGCTGACCAATAGCGCAATTTTCTTCCCGAACTTCTTCAAGCTCTCGCCGTTATTGCCCAAGATTTTTCGACCTAGCAAATCGAGCGATTGAACGGTGTTCGTGCCTTCGTAGATCATGTTGATGCGGTTATCGCGCACGTATTGCTCCATGCCCCACTCTTTAATGAAGCCGTGACCCCCAAACACTTGCATGCAAGCGTTGGTTGCGATGTGACCGTTGTCCGTGAGGAAGGCTTTCACAATCGGGGTCAGCAGAGCCACCAGCTCGGCACTTTCTGCACGAACCTCTGTATCAGGATGATGATGCTCTTTGTCGATTAAGAGTGAGCAGTACAGTGCCAATGCGCGTCCACCTTCGGCGTAAGCCTTGGCAGTCAGCAGCATCTTGCGCACATCAGGATGCACCATGATCGAATCTGCTGGCTTGCTTAAATCCTTGGGCCCCGTGAGCGAGCGCGATTGAATACGGTCTTTGGCGTAAGCCAGTGCGTTTTGGTAAGCGACTTCGGTTAGCCCAAGGCCTTGCATGCCTACGCCAATACGCGCGGCATTCATCATGACGAACATGGCGGCTAAACCTTTATTAGCTTGTCCCACCATCCAACCACGTGCGCCATCAATCGAAATCTGGCAAGTGGCGCTACCATTGATGCCCATTTTGTGCTCAATGCCTGTCACAAAAATAGGATTGCGTGCGCCCAAGCTACCGTCCGCATTCACTAAAAATTTGGGCACTAAAAACAAACTAATCCCCTTGCTGCCAGCAGGTGCATCAGGTAGACGTGCCAGCACTAAATGCACGATGTTGGAGGCGAAGTCGTTATCACCACCGCTGATAAAAATTTTCGATCCTGTGATGAGATGACTGCCGTCCGCTTGCGGTTCGGCTTTTGTGCGAAGAAGTCCCAAATCCGTTCCGCAGTGCGATTCGGTTAAACACATCGTGCCCAGCCATTCGCCGCTGGTAATTTTTGGCAAGTACATCGTTTTTTGCGCTTCGGTGCCGTGTGCCTCAATAGCCGCGTGTGCGCCGTGCGCAAGGCCTGGATACATCGTCCACGCCTGATTAGCGGAGTTGAGCATTTCATAAAAACATTGGTTCACCACAATCGGCAAGCCTTGACCACCGAGTTCAGGAGCACCAGACAGGCTAGGCCATCCGCCTTCGACATACTTGGCGTAGGCTTCCTTCCAGCCCGTTGGGGTTTTGACACTGTGCGTGGCAAGATCAAGCGTGCAGCCCTCTTTGTCCCCGCTGGCGTTAATCGGGAACAGCTCGGCTGCCGCGAACTTGCCACCCTCTTCAATGACGGCATTGATCGTGTCTACATCCAAGTCCGCATGCTTGGGCATGCCTTTGAATTCGTCGGTGACTTTCAGTAGCTCGTGCAAAACAAACTGCATGTCGCGTAGTGGTGGGGTGTAACTGGACATGGTGTTTTCCTTTTAAATTTTGTATCGGCTAAGTAAGTTCTCAAAGCCCACTTTGGCACGCTCCATCGAGCGAGTTGATTTCAAAAATTTGGCTTCGTAGTGCACAGCCAAAATCAGACCATGAATTTCAAACATCATTTGTTTAGGGTCGGTTGTTTTTGCCAAATGCCCATCTTCAACAGCCATTGCAATGCAGCGCCGCACAGCGCTTAGCCAAGTCTTAATGGATTGCTCAAGCGCATCGCGCACGGGGCCCGAGCGGTCATCAAACTCTACTGCGCCACTAATAAACAAACAGCCTGATTGCACCTCGTGCGCCACCTGATCCATCCAGTTATCAATGAGAGCACAGAGGCGTGGCAACCCACGTGGTATTTGCAGCGCAGGCATAAAAACGTCACGTTCAAAACGAGCGTAATACTCGCGCACCACTGATATTTGCAACTCTTCGCGTGAGCCAAAATGTGCAAACACGCCAGACTTGCTCATCTGTGTGACCTCGGCCAAAGCGCCGATGGATAAGCCTTCCAGCCCGATTTGCGATGCCAAGCGCAGCGCCGCATCCACGATGGCAGCTTTGGTGTGTTCGGCTTTGGAGACAGATTTGTTAGTGTTCATAGGGCGCGAGTATAGCGTTAAAAAAGAACGACCGTGCTTTTATTGAGAATATTGCAATGAAAATACCGTACACAGCAAACACCTCAAGGAGATTAGTTTTATGTGGCGACTATGTGCATTGATGTCTTTATGTTTAGCAATTAGCTTGGCGAGTCCATTGCTCTGGGCGCAAGCAGCAGATGATATTGATCAGCAATTTAAAAAAATTAGTCCTGAGGAAGAAGTTAAGCTTCGCGCTGTGCTAGCTGAGTCTGCCCCCGAAAACGTGGCCAATCTCATACTAGAGAATCACCTTAATAACCAATATGTGGCTGCTCAGCGTCTTGGTGATCAAAATGCAAGATTCACTGTGCTGAAAGAAATGGTGGCTAAATTGCCAGGTGGCGTTTACCGAAATAACCTAGCTCGTGCTTACGCCAATATTGGGGATATGGAGGAAGCCAAACGCTGGCAGCTTGAGGCTATCAGTTTGGGGACGCCATTTGAAAAGGGGTTTTGGCTTGGCAATTTAGCACGAGATTATTTTGTGCAGTTCAAAATAGAGGATGCTAAAAAAACAGTTGAAGAAGCAGAAAAAGCAATTGCAGGATTAGAGAATAGGGCAAGAGGCAATCAGCAACTCGTTCTGGCGCGCACCCAAGCTAGCCTTGCGCAATTGGCAGCGCGCATCGAACAACGCCTTGGTAAAAGTAAGCAAGCGCTGGAGTGGGTTGACAAGGCGCTTTCACATTCTCGTAACGCCTTCAAGCTGAGCAACCAACCCAATATTAAGCGCAATGTACTTGAAGATATGGCGACGAACTTTGAGTTAAAGATGCAAATTGAACAAGCTCTTAATCTCAATACGCAAGCTGAAAAAACTTTACAAGAGTATCTGCGCGTTGCGAAAGAAAATGAATTACCGCAGCAATACTTGTCACGCATTTACCGCGCAGCGGGCGGGCTAGAGTTTGATTTGCGTCGCTTTGCTGCCGCACGAGATTTAGCAATGAGAGCTGATGCTGTGCTACAGAAATTAGGATTTGCAGATGGTTTGAGCTCTCGTACCTCGCTTAAACGAGATTTAGCGATGGCGCTCTCGGCGCAAAAAAAATACGACTTAGCACTGGCGCAATTTAACGCTTTGGACAGCATTGCTGGTAACGACGAGCGAATTAAAAAAATCGTACTTTATCAATTTGAGCGAGCTTGGGTGTATCTTAATAATCAAAAATTTAGCGAAGCCGAGTCTTTGTTTGGAGCGCTGGCTAGGGGTAACGCGGCGTTATATGGTGCAGCTCATTTCTTTACTGCGCAGGCCGAAGGATTGCAAGGCGTAGCGCTATGGAATAGTGCGCAGATCAATAACCATGAGGCTTCAAAAGCTAGGGCGTTGGCTCTTATGTCAAGCAGTGTTGCCAACTACATGGCAACCGCCAATGCGGATTTTTTAGGCGACAGCGGACTTAGGCGCGAAATGCGCGAAATGGTTTTTGCTACTTATCTAGAGGCAGCAGCAGAGATCAATCCAACACTGGCGAATGCAGCCATTTCAGCAGCTGATTGGGTGCGCTCTGGTTCTGTGCAAGACGCGCTGACCGATGCGGCAGTGCGTGCTGTGGCTACGGGCTCGGCAGGACCCGTGGTAGCAGACCTTGTACGCAAAGAACAAGATGCAAAAAATGAAGTGAAAGATCTGCGCAATTACCTCGCCAGCGCGGGCAGTAGTGGTTCGCCTGAGATCGTCAAGCGCATACGCAATCGGATTGCAGAGTTAGATGGCACACGCACAGATTTACAAAAACAGATCAAAGTACAGTTTCCAGACTATGACAATTTAGTGCGACCAGGCGCACCTACAGTGGCAGATATACAAGCAAAGCTCCGTAATGACGAAGCCATGCTGATGCTGTTGCCAACCGATAAGGCCACCTACGTTTGGAGCGTTACTAAACAAGGAGGCAGCCATTTTTATCGAGCTCCTGTTGGGCGAGATGCATTAGATGTGATGGTCAAGCGACTGCGCAGTGTTTTAGATTTGGGTGCGATGGATGGCAAGTTGCGTGCCTTTGAAGGTAATGATGCAAGCGAACTCTATCGCTTGCTACTTCAACCGCTGGAATCGCACTTCAAGGATAAAACAGAGCTGGTTATTAACGCTGGCGGAGTGCTAGGGCAAATCCCGTTTGCGCTCTTACAAACAGGGGGCTTTAAGGCGAGCACCAACGCTAGCTTAAAAGATGCGCCTTGGTTAATTAAACAAGCTGCCGTTACACATGTGCCAAGCGTGGGTAGCTGGCTTGCTCTGCAAGGCGCGCATAACCGCAAAGTAGCTTCGCAAGCCCTGATGGCGTGGGGTGACCCCGTATTTGATTTACGCAGTGCGCAAAATAAACCCAAAGGCGCAGTTAGGGCTTTGGTGATGGAGGCGGATAGCAAGCCAGCAGCAGATTTAGAAAAAGAACTCGATCAACCTAGCTTCAGTTCGTTTGACTATGCAACCGTGCCGCCGCTGCCCGATACCAGAGACGAATTGCTGGTGATTGCAGAGGCGTTAAAAGCACATCCAAATGATCTGGTGATGGGGCGCGAGGCAACGCGTGAGAGTGTCCTCAAAGCCAATAGCAGTGGCATATTACAAAATAAGCGCGTGATTGCATTTGCGACTCACGGACTGAAAGCGGGTGATATCCCCAATCTCAATCAACCCGCATTGGCTATGGCGGCAACGGGTAATGAGCTTAGAGAGCCTATGGCACCGCTGCTATTGCTGGAGGATGTACTCTCGCTCAAGCTCAATGCCGATTGGGTGGTGTTATCAGCGTGTAACACCGCAGCTGCCGATGGCAAGGGCGAGGAGGCGCTATCAGGGCTGGCACGTGGTTTCTTTTATGCCGGCGCTAAATCCATGCTGGTAACGCATTGGTCGGTGGAGAGTGTCAGTGCCAAAGACTTGACCACAGCGGTCTTTGAGCACTACACACAAAACTCGCAAGCCCTTAAAGCACAAAGCATGCGCCACGCCATGCTGAAAGTCATGCAAAGCAGCGCAAACCCAGATTTTGCGCACCCCGCATTTTGGGCGCCTTATGCCCTAGTTGGAGATGGGGGACGATAAACAAAAAGGAGAGCACTGAGCTCTCCTTTTCACGTGCTGCTAATTTGTTTACAACTTAAACGGCACCACCACCTGGCGTTGCTCGCCTAGGCCTTCAATACCCAGCGTCATCACATCACCCGCTTTCAAAAACTTAGGCGGCTTCATGCCGAGGCCGACGCCAGGTGGCGTACCCGTGGTGATGATGTCACCAGGCTCTAGCGTCATAAAGGTGCTTAAGTAGCTGACGATTTTTGGCA
>JANXRP010000015.1 GCA_025352965.1 Comamonadaceae bacterium | reverse complement strand
CTCGATCAGCAAAAAATTGATGCCTTCGCTGTGCTTACGGGCGACGACCACTGGATTCACGTTGATCTTGAACGTGCTCAAAATGAAATGCCAGATGGCAAAACGCTCGTCCACGGATTCTTGACGTTATCCCTGATTCCTTATTTACAGCGCACGGTGTTTAGCGTGACAAATCGTGGCAAAGGACTCAACTATGGTTGCAACCGCATCCGTTTTACCAGTCCTTTGCAGGTGGGCTCGCGTGTCAGGTTGCACCAAACAGTGAAAGCTTGCGAACTTTTACCAAACGGTGCGCGTATGACGTTTGATTGCACCATCGAAGTGGAAGGCAAAGAGAAGCCAGCGCTTGTTGCTGAAACGCTGGTGCAAATTTTTGATAAATAATTTTTCATGACTATCTTTCATGGCTAACACTCATACGATCGACGAGTCGGGCTTCACACCCTTTCATGACATGCTGGCGGCACATGCTGCCAGCAATCCAGGCGGCATTGCTTTTCGTGTTGAAGCGCAAACACTGAGTTGGAAAACCCTCTATGAGCGCGTCACCCAAGTTGCCCATGCGTTGATAGTCAGCCGCATACAACCCAACGACAAAGTTGCCGTGTTGGGCTTTCCATCATTGGCGTATGTGGAGTGTTTGTTTGGCACACTCGCGGCGCGGGCTTGCATTGTGCCGCTACCTGTGTCTGCGAGCGCTGAAACGCTCACGGTGATGCTGGCCGATAGCGGTGCAAAGATTCTTTTTATCGATCCTGCCGTCAACGCTTTGAATGATGCGGTGATTAGCCATAGGGTTCAGATCATCCGTTTCGGTGATAACGGAACAGACGGCAAGGCGTACACCGCTTGGCGCGCTAAAGGTGCGAGCGATCAGCCTTTGCCAGTAGCTGTAGCGGATGACGCTTTCAATATCATCTACAGCTCAGGCACAACGGGCGTACCCAAGGGCATCGTGCATTTGCACGGCATGCGCCAGCGGCAGGCACAGCGCAATGGTTTTGGCTTTGGCCCGCACACCCGCACCTTGTTGTCAACGCCGATGTACTCCAACACCACCATCACCCCCATGCTGGGAACGGTTGCCAATGGCGGCGAGTGCATTTTGATGCGCAAGTTTGACGCAGCGCAATATCTAGTCATTGCGTCTAAGCTTCGCGTGACGCACACCATGCTCGTGCCTGTGCAATACAAACGCCTGCTCGCGCATCCCGATTTCGACCGCAGTGACTTGTCCGCTTTTATTGCAAGCCAATCCACGGGTGCACCCATGGATGCGGCTCTTAAACGCGAAATTTTGGCGCGTTGGCCTGGCCGTTTTTTAGAGGTGTATGGTTTAACTGAGGGCGGTGTTTCCTTCTTTTTAGAGGCACGCGAGCACCCCGATAAGCTGGACACTGTTGGCAAGCCTGCGCATGGCACCGAGGTTTTTTTAATTGACGAAGCGGGACGTAAAACGGATGGCGGCGTGGGCGAAGTCGTCGGGCGCTCGCCCTTCATGATGGTGGGTTATCACAATCGCCCCGAGGCGACAGCAGAGATTCGCTGGTACGACACTGAGGACGACAAAGGACATATATTTCATCGCACGGGCGATGTTGGACGCTTGGATAAAGATGGATTTCTTACACTACTCGATCGCCGCAAAGACGTCATCATTTCGGGTGGCAACAACATTTATGCCGCTGATTTAGAGGCCGTGCTGATGCGACATGAGGGTGTTCAAGATTGCGCCGTCATTGGCGTTCCAAGCGACGCATGGGGCGAGACACCGCTGGCGCTGGTTGTTGCAAAGCTCAGTGTCAATCTCGATGCTGCCGCGCTTTGCATGTGGGCTAATTCTCAAGTCGGCAAAACACAGCGACTGTCGAGCGTTGAATTGCGCTCAGAGTTACCGCGCTCGCCACTGGGTAAGTTATCTAAAAAAGAATTACGCGCATCGTATTGGAAGAAAGAGACAACATCATGAGTGAAAAAAATAGCAAACGCGTTTGCGTCGTCACGGGCTCATCCGCAGGCATTGGGGCTGCTACAGCGCTTTGGTTTGCAAAGCAAAATTGCAACGTCGTCATCAATTACTCCCGTGATCCAGTTCCTGCCGAAGCCATCGCCCAAAGCTGCCGCGCAGCAGGTGCTGAGGTCTTGGTCGTTCGCGCCAACATTGCTGACAATGACCAATGTCTTGCGCTGGCAGCCCAGGTTCGCGAACGCTTTGGCTTTGTCGATACGCTCGTCAATAACGCAGGCGCGTCAACCAAGGCGGTCGATATCAAAGACTTAAACGCATTGTCGGCAGAGGACTTTCAAGCCACGTATGCCGTCAATGTGATTGGCACGTTCCAAATGAGCCGTGCCATTGCGCCGCTCATGGCGGGACGCGCCAACGCCAGCATCATCAACATTTCATCTATTGCTGGTGCAATGGGTACGGGCTCGTCAATTGCTTATGCAGCGTCCAAAGGGGCTGTGAACACGCTGACTTTGGCATTGGCTCGCTCACTTGCGCCCGCCGTTCGTGTCAACGCTATCGTGCCAGGTATGGTCAACAGCAACTGGATGCGCAATCTCTTGGGTCCCGAGCAGTTTGAAGTGCGGCGCAAGCGTTACTCCGACCGAGCACTACTCAAAGACATTATTGAACCCGATGATGCAGCGCGCACTGCCTATTGGCTTGCCACTGATGCCGTCAAGGTGACAGGGCAAATCATTAATTTAGATGCTGGTTTTATGATGGGCTGAAATGACTGTTTGGAGTCAGCTGCTATATGAAACATTTATTCTTCATTTGTTTAGTTTTGCTTGGCACTGGCGTATCTGCTGCCGATTACGCGGGTCCGATTTTTGACGCACACCTTCACTACAGCGAAGAAGCGTGGAATGGCAAATCGGGCCCGCATCCCTTACCAGATGTGCTCTCGCGCATGAAGCGCAATGGCGTAAAAGCCATTGTTGCCAATAGTCGTCCGAATGCGGGAACATTGGCGTTAGCCTCGTCAGAACTCACCAAGCAAGCAGGGGTGACGGTCGTACCGTTTATTCGCCTGTACCGAAACCGCGCTGACTACAGCAGCTGGTTTAGTGATCCGACTATCTATGACATGGTGCAAAGTGAATATGCTAAAGGCACAGCGGCTGGGGCTTACCGAGGTATTGGCGAGTTTCATTTGTACGAAAGCACAAATGCCAAGGGCGTGATTGCGCAAAAACTCATGGCGTTTGCCGAGGAGAAACAGCTTGTCATCTTGGCGCATGTGGATGACGTTGCCATTGATTTGCTGATGGCGGCTACGCCAAGCCGTGGACAAAAGCTCAAACTGATTTGGGCGCACACAGGCATCGGCGGCGCATCTGCGCAGCGAGTGGATCAGCTGATGGCTCGCTATCCGAATCTGTATGGCGAGCTCTCATATCGCCCAGGCCTCGTTTGCGACGGCGGCAAGCTCTGCCCAGAATGGCGCGCTTTGATGCAAAAGTACCCGACGCGGTTTTTGCTGGGCTCAGATACGTGGGTCAACGGACGCTGGGAGCAGTACGACAGCATCATGCAAGACTATCGTCGCTGGTTGGGTGACTTGCCGCCAGATTTGGCAAACCGTATTGGTTGGGGTAATGGCGCGGCTTTGTTTGGGCTTAAATAGCCATCAGCGCTTCAATTTCATCCGCTTTAACTGGCACATCACGGCTCAATAACTCGCAGCCTGTAGCCGTTACCAGCGCATCGTCTTCAATACGAATACCAATGTTGTGATAGCGTTCGGGCGTATCGGCGGACGGACGCAC
>JANXRP010000192.1 GCA_025352965.1 Comamonadaceae bacterium | reverse complement strand
TGAAAACCCACGCTGTCCGCCACGGTATTTAGTATTCGCAACAATTGCCCGCGCTTGCTCTGCTGTATCCACATGCGGCACAACCAAGCCAGCCACCCCAAGATCAAGCGACGATAGCAACGTTGATGGCTCGGTATTGGGTACGCGAACAAAAATAGGCAAGTTGCATGCACGCCCTGCAAGCACCATGATGTCAATGTCGCGGCGATCAAACGGAGCATGCTCCGCATCGATCACTACAAAATCAAGCTGCGCGAAGCTTAAGATTTCGATAACTTGTGGTGATGCGGTTTTTACAAAAGTGCCTGATTTCATGCCTCGTAATCCCCTGAATTAGCCACCCAGCCTTTGGCAATAAAGTCCGCACGCGGCGGTGAAAAAATATCAATCAACAAATGCCGACCTTCGCCCACGCCTTCGGTGGTGTGAATAAGCTGTACAGGTACAACGAGTAATGAGGGTGAGTTAAGTACCGCGTGCTTATCTTCTTGCCAAAGATTGGCATTTTCACCCCACTCAACGCGCAGGTGATGCGTAAAGTCCCCAGCCAGCGCAAGCGAACCTTGTTCAAAAGATTTGTGGGAATGCGGACTCAAGGCTTCGCGATCGCGCGGGCCTTCGTACTCGACCCAGTTGATTGACATCGTGGCAGTCTGCAGCATTTTGAGCCGAGGCTTGTCTTTGGAGGCCGACACAGAATCAATCGAAAAAACACGAATCTCAGAGCCAGCACGAAGCACTTTGTAGGGTGTACCCACAGGGGTGATGCGGGCGTCGCGCGGCGAGTAAGCCGATTCGTTGACGGCATTGGCCGTCATGCCTTCGCGCAAAGAGGTCAACACCACGCAAGTCGCTTTTGGCTCTAGGCTGACATCCCATTGACCCGCGGGCAAGATACAGATGGAGCGTGCTGGCGCATCTGCCGCTTTCCCGTTCCCGGAGATACGAATAGCCGCATCCTGTACGAGGAGCATGATTTCATCTACAGATTCGACATGGGTACGACTACCCTCGCTGCCTGCATAGTTCCACGCCGCAGCGAAATTTTGACCTCGCCCCGTCCATTGGCTAGGGTGTGGCTTGTTCAATAAGCTGGGCTGACGGACTGCGTTTTCCATGGTATTTCCTTTTAACCTGTGGTTGGCGTGCTACTTTTAAAAATGGGCGTGATGGCGCGCGACACATAACGCCATTGGCCGTCCGAGCCGCGCTGGCAAACGTCGTGTACATCACCAATCAAGATCGCCACTTCAGACGGCAAAACGGGCGCTCCATCTGCGGCGTGCAGTTGCAAAATCCAATCGCATGTTGCGTGATGGGCATCTACCACAGTGACGCGCTCGTTCGTGATGATGTGCCTTCCCGTGCGCGTGGCATCACGTGCTTGGCGCTCGGCATAAAACTCGCTAATGGCGGCATGACCTTTGCGACTTTTAATGCTGGTCGTGTACACGCCGTCTTCCGTAAAGTATTCGTGGGCTTTCAAGCCTTTGTTTCTATCGACTTCAAACCAATACTCGGCGTTAAAGGTTTTGATTTCGTTCGTGATGAATTGTTTGTCTTGTGGTGTCATATCAATTAGTCCAATGATTTAAATCCAAACAAGCGCACGGGATTGTCGCCAAGTACTTTTTGTCTATCAGCCTCAGATGGAATCCAGCGATAAAGCGCTGCCAGCAGCGTTGCATGGTCGATTCGTTCTTTAGCACGCAGAAATGGCCAGTCCGATCCCCAGACGCAGCGGTCAATGGTGAAAGCATCAATGAGCGCCAGCGCAAACGGATCAACATCTGTGTAAGGGTAACCAGTAGCTGAAAACCGAAAGATGCTCGATAGCTTGACAACAGCATCACTGCTACGCCCCAGATTTAGCAAGGCTTTGAAGCCTTTTTGCGCAAGACCCGCCTCTAGGTTTGGTCTGCCACAATGGTCCATCACGATGTGCACCCCTGAACGCTCTAAAACGGGCAACGCTTCTAACAGCGTGTCGCCTTCGTAATGCACTTGGGCGAACCAGCCGCGCTCGCGAGCGAGTTGCAACGTGCGCTCTGCCCCAGCTGCAAAGAGCGAAGGGCTGCTCGGGAAGTTCAGATTAAAGCGCAGGCCAATCACACCAGCTTTTGCCATGTGGTCAAACTCGTCCTCAGATATTCCGTGTTCGACAACTGCTACGCCTTTGAATTTTCCTTTGAAACGATCTAGCGTTTGCACAAGGCAGCTGTTGTCAGTCCCGTAGCCACCCAGCGGATTAATGAGTAGCCCATGTGTGAACCCGTGTGCCTCCAAGATGCAGGCAAACTGATCGGCTGTGCCAATTTCACAAGCCAGCGTATCAAACCCGCTTGAACTGTGAAAGGGATGATTTTTGAGGTCGTACACATGCGCGTGGCAATCGACACGTAATGGTTTTAGCGTTTGAGTTGTTGCCTGCATGCTAGTTTTTGATAGCACTCATCAAAGGACCAAAACGCGCATATTCCTCGGCCAGTACGCGCGCGAGGCTATCCGCAGCTAACACCTCTACACGAGTGCGAGCTGCATCCATAGATTGACGGTAGGCAGGATCCGCGGCCGCATCGCTAAAAGCAAGCGTGAGTTTGTTGGTCATTGCGGACGGCGTGCCCTTAGGCGCATAAAAAGCGAAATGCGTGGATACGTCAAGGTCGATGCCAACATCGGACAGCGCTGGTACGTTAGGCGCAAGAGGGAAACGACTTTTACTGACCACCGCAATCGCATTGATAGCGCCAGCTTCTACTTGCGGCATCACATTACCTGGCGCACCAATCACCGCGTCAAGATGAGCGCCCAACAAGGCTTGCAAAGCCGTTGCAATGCCTGTAAAGGGAACGTGTGTCACGCTACTGCCCAGACTGCGTGCCAGCGCTTCCATCCCTAAATGAGGTGCCGAACCAATGCCTGGAGAGCCGTAATTCAGCGCCCCTGGACGGCTTTTAATAAAATCAACCAAGGCGTGCAGATCACGAATAGGCGAGTCTTTTTTAGTTGCAATGATGTAGGGAATCGTAATCAGATTCATGAGCGGGGCAAAATCCGCCGCCACTGGCGCAGCAGGCTGGAGTCTAGGTGCAATCGTCAGCGCGCCTGAGCCGCAAAAAAGCAGCGTATAGCCATCCGGAGCACTACGTTTAACGCGCCCTGATCCAACCGTCCCACCTGCACCGACGACAGATTCGATGACCAGCCGAATCCCATACTTCTTCTCTAAAAAGGGTTGCAAAGGCCTGATGTAGGTGTCTGCACCACCCGCCGCATAAGGCACAATGACTTGAATGGGGCGCACAGGAAATTCATCAGCCGCCAGCGTTTCACGCCCACTAAATGGCAAGGCGACGCTTGCAGCGGCAATGGCAAAATTTCGTCTCTTCATGAGAAGGCTCCTTATGCAACAATTTGCAGAAGTATAGAAAGATGACCCCAAGTTGTCCTAGGTATATCGGCAATTTCCGCAGGTCGGAATTCCGTGCATCGCTGAGTAAAAGATTTGATAGTCCCTATCAATCGATTAGATATTTTCAATTAGACTGAACTATAGTTAATCACTACCATCCGTCCTGTATTAATAAATTTCTTTAATTTTCAACAGGAGTAAAACCATGAGCCAAGCTAACCA
>JANXRP010000016.1 GCA_025352965.1 Comamonadaceae bacterium | reverse complement strand
AACATAATGGTACTAATAGTTCCCGTGGCACGCCGATTTTGTCGGCAACTTTGATCACTTCGCTAATTAAGGCATAGTGGTTTTTGTTTAAACTACCAGCATTAGCGTCAAGCGATACTAGACTTAAAAATATTAAAAATGAGCTCTGGCGACGTGACACGTGGCCAGCTGCGGGACATGCCAGATGCAGATGCGCTGTATTTCACCATGTTGAACTCTAACAAGCGTGGTTTGACCCTAGACACCAAGCAGGCAGCGGGCAAAGAAGTGCTGGAGCGCTTGATCAAAGAATCAGACGTGATGGTTGAAAACTTCGGTCCAGGTGCTCTTGATCGCATGGGCTTCACATGGGAGCATATTCAATCACTCAATCCAGGCATGATTTTGGCTTCGGTCAAAGGCTTTTCTGACGGCCACCACTACGAAGACCTGAAAGTGTATGAAAACGTGGCGCAGTGCGCTGGCGGCGCAGCTTCTACCACCGGGTACTGGAAAGGCGAAAACTCAGGCCCCACCATTTCTTCTGCCGCTTTGGGCGACAGCAACACAGGCATGCACCTAGCAATTGGTATTTTGACCGCCTACATTGGCAAACAGAAAACTGGCAAAGGCCAAAAAGTGGCGGTTTCCATGCAAGATGCTGTGCTGAACCTTTGCCGCGTCAAAATGCGCGACCAGCTACGTTTGGACAAAGTGGGCTATTTGGAAGAGTACCCTCAGTACCCGCACGAAATGGAAGCGTTCAAAGACGGCGTTGTGCCACGCGGCGCGAACGCTGGCGGTGGCGGTCAGCCAGGCTGGATCTTGAAGTGCAAAGGCTGGGAAACTGACCCGAATGCCTACATCTATTTTACCGTGCAAGGTCACGCTTGGGGTCCCATTTGCGACGCTTTGGGTAAGCCAGAGTGGAAAGACGACCCAGCGTACAACACCCCACGTGGTCGCCAGCCGCACATCATGGACATTTTTGCAACGATTGAAGACTACATCAAAGACAAGACCAAGTTTGAAGCGGTTGACATCTTCCGTAAGTTTGACATCCCGTGCGCACCCGTGCAGTCCATGAAAGAGCTCTTGCACGACAAATCGCTCATCGCCAGCGGCACCATTGTGGAAGTACCGCACAAGGTGCGCGGCAGCTACACAACCTTGGGCAGCCCAATCAAATACAGCGGCTTCAAGCCTGAAGTCACCGCATCGCCTGTGCTGGGTGAGCACACCGATGCAGTGCTCGCTGAACTGGGTTACAGTGGGGCTGATATCGCCGCGATGCACGCATCTAAAGCTGTTTAAAAAGACCCTAGAGAGAGCCCATGCCATGACAACTGAATTTGATTACAAGCAGCTTGTCGGGGCGGTGGGCGATGCCATCATGGCGTGTGACGCAGCCGGTGCGATCACGCTATGGAATGCAGCATCAACCCGAATGTTTGGCTATACCGAGGCGGAAGCTTTGGGGCAGTCGCTGGACATCATTATTCCGCAAAGACAACAAGCGCGGCATTGGGATGGTTATCACCAAACAATGGCATCTGGCAAGACCAAGTACGGCAACGATGTACTTCGCGTTCCTGCGGTGCATAAAGATGGACATACCTTGTCTATCGCGTTTTCAGTCGCACTCATGCATACACCTGATGGCAAAGTATCTGCCATCGTGGCCGTGGTGCGCGACGAATCAGTGAAGTTTGCCGAAGAGCGAGCGCTCCGTAAACGGATCGCCCAGCTCGAAGTTGATCTAGGTCAAAAATCGCTTAATTAAACTCTAATGTCTTATATAAGACATTAGAGTTTTTACTATAATTGCGCTATGACCTCACACCGCACCTACAACATTCTCATTTTGGGAGCCTCTTACGGCTCTCTTTTAGCCATCAAATTTTTGGCTGCTGGGCACCACGTCACCATGACATGCCGCAGCGCGACGGCTGAACTCATTCGCTCGCAAGGTATCCGCGTCCGTATGCCGATTAAGGGGCGTCCAGATGTCGGCATCAATGGATTGCTAGAGCTGAATTCTCAGGATTTTGGCGGAAAACTGGCGGCGTGCACACCAGAGCAAATGACGGATTTAAGCCGTTTTGATTTGGTGGTCTTGGCGATGCAAGAGCCGCAGTATAGACAAGAAGGCATTCGTGAGCTGATGGCACGAGTTGGACAAGCAGGCTTGCCATGCATGCCCATCATGAACATGCCGCCGCTACCGTACTTGGCGCGGTTAAAGAAAAACAATCCAAGTTTAGACGTTACGGCTTATCGTCCAGCTTACGCTGATCCTGCGATTTGGGATGATTTTGATCCTAATCTCATGACGCTCTCAAGTCCCGATCCACAAGCGTTTCGCCCTGTGGACGAGCCGGTGAATGTGCTGCAGGTGGCACTGCCCACCAACTTTAAAGTTGCACAGTTTGAGTCAGCGGCGCATACGCAAATACTGCGGCAATTGGAGGCTGACATCGAGGCCGTACGAGTGCGCGTGGGTGATAGCGACGTAGAGTTGCCCGTCAAGCTCAAGGTTTTTAATTCGCTCTTCGTGCCCTTAGCTAAGTGGAGCATGCTGCTCACTGGAAACTATCGCTGTGTTCAGGCTGATGTGATGCGTCCCATTAGAGATGCCATTTTGCAAGACCGCGCTGCATCGCAAGATGTGTATGACTGGGTTGCTAGCCTTTGTGTGGCTTTGGGTGCAGCGCTGGACGACTTAGTGCCGTTTGAAAAATATGCGCAAGCAGCAGATGGGCTCGCGAAGCCTTCATCGGCGGCGCGTGCGTTAGCTGGCGGCGCAACACATGTCGAACGCGTTGATTTATTGGTGCAAACTTTAGCGGCCCAACTAGGGATGCGTCACGCCAGCGTCGATAACACTGTCGCATTAGTAAATGGTTGGATCGCTAAAAATCGTGCAACGACAACCTGATAATCAATCAATATTTTTGGGAGTTTTGTTATGAGTCAAGCATCTTCATCGGGAACAACGCAGGCGTTGTCGGGCGTTCGCATTCTAGATTTCACCCACGTCCAATCAGGCCCTACCTGCACGCAGCTATTGGCGTGGTTTGGCGCCGACGTCATTAAGGTCGAGCGAGCAGGCGAGGGCGATGCCACACGTGGGCAGCTGCGTGATATTCCAGGCGCAGATAGTTTGTATTTCACGATGCTGAATCACAACAAGCGCTCCATCACGCTCAACACCAAAAATGCCAAGGGTCGTGAAGTGCTCGATACGCTGATCAAGACTTGCGATGTGCTGGTGGAAAACTTTGCACCTGGTGCGCTAGACCGGATGGGCATTACGTGGGCGCACATTCAGTCTTTGAATCCGCGCATGATTGTGGCTTCCGTCAAAGGCTTTGGACCTGGTCCTTACGAGGATTGCAAGGTGTACGAAAACGTGGCGCAATGCGCGGGCGGAGCCGCTTCGACGACTGGTTTTGATGATGGTCCACCTGTGGTGACGGGCGCGCAAATTGGCGATAGCGGTACTGGACTGCACTTGGCGCTAGGCATTGTGGCAGCGCTCTATCAGCGCAACTCTACAGGCCGTGGCCAAAAGGTGCTTGCGCCTATGCAAGATGCTGTGTTGAATCTATGCCGTGTGAAGCTGCGTGACCAACAGCGGCTGGAGCGCACGGGCACGATGCATGAGTACCCGCAGTACCCCGATGGCAAGTTTGGCGATGCTGTACCGCGTGCAGGCAATGCCTCTGGCGGCGGCCAACCTGGCTCAATCTTGAAATGCAAAGGGTGGGAAACAGATCCTAACGCTTACATTTACTTCATTACGCAAGGAGCAGTGTGGCCAGCGGTGTGCAAAGTCATTGGTGAAGAAGGCTGGATTGATGACGAGGCTTACGCTACGCCTGCTGCGCGGCTTTTGCACCTTAAGCCCATCTTTGCACGTATCGAGCGCTGGACAATGACCAAGACTAAGTTCGAAGCAATGGACATTTTGAATCAATACGACATTCCTTGTGGTCCGATTCTATCGATGAAAGAAATTGCTGGGGAGCCTGCTCTGCGTGCCACTGGCACCATTGTCGAGGTCGATCATCCCGTGCGTGGCAAGTATTTGACCGTGGGCAATCCCATCAAAATGTCGGACAGCGAAACCGTCGTGACGCGCTCTCCATTATTGGGTGAGCACACCGATGAGGTGCTCGCGCAGCTTGGATATGGCGCTGATTACATCGCTGAATTACGTGCGGAAAAAGTGATTTAAAAAGCTTTCTCTAGCCGCGCCAACTCTTCTAGCGTGTTGGCGTTTGCAAAAGCATTGATATCGTCTGTGGACTCATCAAAGTTCACAACGACTGTTTTTTGAGTTGCCGTCCAAGCATCAATTTTTCTGCGTCCGCTTTGCATAAATGCGTGCAAGCTGGGCAGCAATTCTTTTTTGATGAGGCAAAAAACAGGCTGCGTATACCCGCCTTGTGCGGCCATCGCTATATCAAAATCGCCCTGCTGCAGGCCTTGTTCCATATGGCTTGCGAGCCGCTTGGCTAGATCGATTGGAAAGCGTGGCGAGTCGCATGGCACGGTCAACAAGTACGGTGTTTGGCAATGCGCAAGCCCTACAGCGAAACCAGACAGCGGCCCTGCAAATTCAGCATCGCTGTCTGGATAAACCTCGCAACCAAAAGATTGATAGGTGTCTTGGTTGCGGTTAGCGTTCATCACAACCTTGCCTACCTGCAAAGCCACACGTTGTAACGCATATAGTGCAAGAGGGATGCCATTA
Organism: Comamonadaceae bacterium; assembly: GCA_025352965.1. GTDB lineage: Bacteria > Pseudomonadota > Gammaproteobacteria > Burkholderiales > Burkholderiaceae_C > JASGCK01. The sequence continues at coordinate 2,079 of JANXRP010000016.1, read as the reverse complement.
AAGAGTTGCAAACCTTTGTCTGTGCCGCCCATACGACTACCGCGCCCACCTGCTAGAACGATGGCGGTGATGTCGTTCTTATCCACCGATGTAACTCATCTCAACACGTTTGATGTTGATGATTTTTGGCGCAAGACCACTCGCACGCAGCTCGGAGTAATTGTCAGTGCGGCCGTGCCAGATGTTAGCGATGGCGTTTGAAATATCTGCATCGGTTTGAGCACCTCGCAGCAAAGCACGCAGATCATGTCCCTGCGTCGCAAAGAGGCATAAGTAAAGCTTGCCTTCAGTCGAAAGCCTTGCGCGATTGCAATCCGCGCAAAAAGCTTGCGTGACGCTGCTAATGACGCCGATTTCACCTGTGCTATCAGCATAGCCCCAACGCTCTGCCGTTTCCCCTAGCACAGTGGGATCTAGTTGCGCCAGCGGCATTTCGGCATGAATCCGTGCGACGACCTCTTTGGACGGCATCACGTCTGTCATATCCCAGCCGTTGGTTGAGCCCACATCCATGTATTCGATAAAGCGCAGCACTACGCCAGAGCCTTTGAAGTGCCGCGCCATAGGGAGAATTTGATCGTCATTAACACCGCGTTTAACAACCATATTGACCTTGATCGGTGCCTCAACTCCAAGCCCAGCAGCCTGCGCAGCAGCAATACCGTCCAGCACATCGGAGACGGGGAAATCGACATCATTCATGCGTTTAAACACCGCATCGTCAAGTCCATCTAAACTGACTGTTACGCGCTGCAGACCAGCATCCACAAGGCTTTGAGCTTTGCGCTTGAGCAGAGATCCGTTGGTTGTGAGCGTGATATCGAGCGGTTTTCTATCTGGTGTTTGCAGTTTTGCCAACATCTCAATCAACACTTCAATATTCTTGCGCAGCAGCGGTTCGCCGCCCGTGAGGCGAATTTTTTGCACACCTTGCGAGACAAAAATTTTGGCAAGCCTTGTGATTTCTTCAAAGCTCAATAAGCTACTTTGCGGTAAATAGGAGTAGTCTTTATCGAACACTTCTTTGGGCATGCAATAGCTGCACCGAAAGTTGCAACGATCCGTGATGCTGATCCGTAGATCTCTAAGTGGCCTGTGGCGTTGGTCAATGAGCATGGGGTAATCATACCCATAGGTGTAAACCACATGTCAGTTTCATCTGTTTTAGGGAACAATAGCCACTTCTTCTTTGTTTGGAGCTTGTATGAATATCAAAAGTCAGAAGGACTTTTTCGCGGGACTGATGTTCCTAGTGGTTGGCGCTTTATTTGCCTTTGGGGCGACTAGGTACAACGTTGGCAACGCAGCTCGAATGGGGCCGGGTTACTTCCCCCTCTTGCTTGGCATTTTGCTGGCCGTTTTAGGCGCGGGCATCATTTTTTACTCGATGGTTCACAACCCTGCGCATGGCGTTGAAGGTGATAAGGTCGGAGCATGGGCTTGGAAACCCATTGGTTTTGTCTTAGGTGCCAACATTTTGTTTGGCATGTCACTGGGTGGCTTGCCAAGCATCGGTCTGCCAGTACTTGGTTTAGTTTTTGGCATTTTTATCCTCGTCGCTGTTGGTGGCTTGGCTGATAAATCGAATCCACCTAAAGCCATGCTTCGTGGCTTTTTCATCGCTATTCCAATTACGGCTATTGGGTTGGTGGTTGCCAAGCAATTTCCTAAGCTTCAAGCGGTGCTGGGTGAAGTGCCTTTCCTAGTAGTGTGTGTGCTACTCACGACATTGGTGTTGTATGGATTTTTAACTTTTCTTTTGCCTCTGATTTTTACCAAGTTACTGGGTAATCCAACGTTTAAAAAAATCATGTTGGGCGTAGCAGCACTGGCTCTCGCTTATGGCCTGTATAGCATCGCCATGTCTGCAGACCTGAAGGCTTTCGCTGATGGACTGGGCTTCTTGGCTGAAATGGAATTTAAAATTTTGCTAGGCATTGGACTCATCTTCTTGACTCCAAAAATTGCGCACAAATTTGGTTTTAATGACGGCGACGCAATTCAATTGGCTTTGCTGATTTCCACCATGTGCTTTTTAAGCGTGTGGGCATTTATCGACGGCCTGCGTTTGCAAATCCC
>JANXRP010000126.1 GCA_025352965.1 Comamonadaceae bacterium | reverse complement strand
GCCTGCACATTGAACGCTGAAGCAGAGTGCCCCCCCTGCGGGGGGCTGCCCGCAGGGCTGGGGGGAAGGCTGCTGATTGGCAAAGGCTTACCCCCCTGTCGCTGTGCGACATCCCCCCGTTCGGGGGGAACTTTAGAGACCACTTGCTTAATCGCTAAGCCATATTTCAAAGCAAACGCAAAATCGCGCTCGTCATGCGCGGGCACGCCCATCACAGCGCCATCGCCGTAGCTCATCAGCACATAGTTACCCACCCACACTTCAATTTGCTCGCCAGTCAGTGGATGCGTGACGAACAAACCCGTCGCCACGCCTTCTTTTTCTTTAGTCGCGAGTTCGGCTTCCGTTGTGCCACCTTCTTTAAAAGCCTCTATCTGTGCGGCTATCGAGGCATTTAGCTCCGCAGCCCGCATGGCGATTGGATGTTCAGGTGCAACGGCGCAGAAGGTCACGCCCATGATGGTGTCGGCGCGGGTGGTAAAGACGTACATCTTGCCGCCTTGAATCAACTCGCCACTCGCATCTTTAATCTCATGAGGGAACGCAAAACGAACGCCTTCTGATTTACCAATCCAGTTTTCTTGCATGAGCCGCACGCGCTCAGGCCAACCCGCCAGACCAGTCTGGACGTGCTCCAAGAGTTCGGGTGCATATTTAGTGATGTTGAGGTAATAGCCAGGAATCTCGCGCTTTTCAACCACCGCGCCCGTGCGCCAGCCTTTGCCGTCAATTACTTGCTCGTTGGCCAGCACGGTCATATCGACAGGGTCCCAGTTCACGGTTTGCGTTTTGCGATAGGCGATTCCTGCGTCCAGCATCTTCAAAAACAACCACTGATTCCACTTGTAATAACTTGGGTCGCAGGTCGCCACTTCGCGCGACCAGTCAATGGCCAAGCCCATCGCCTGCATTTGCTTTTTCATGTACGCAATGTTGGAGTGCGTCCACTGGGCTGGCGGAACGCCGTTTTTCATGGCGGCGTTTTCAGCAGGCAGCCCAAACGCATCCCAGCCCATCGGCATTAGGACGTTGTAGCCTTTCATGCGCAGCTGGCGCGTGAGCATGTCGTTGATGGTGTAGTTGCGCACGTGCCCCATGTGCAGCTTGCCCGATGGATAGGGCAGCATGGAGCAAGCGTAGAACTTGCCTAGTGGTTTTTTGGATTGCTCGCCGTATTGTTCAGTCACGCGATAAGCATCACGAGCGTTCCAATTGGCTTGCGCGTGTGCTTCGATGTCGGCTGGCTTGAAGGCTTGAATAGCGGCTTGCGGATCTGTAGTTGTCGTTGTTTCTTGCATCCCTCGATTTTACGGGGCGGGGCGGTGCTTGCAAGCCCAAGCATCGAGACTCCACTTACCTACACCCCAAATGGCGAGTCCTGCCAAGAGCGAGCCCCAAAACTGATGCTGCTGGAGCGCAGCAGGCGCAATCTCGGATAGCGAAACCACGGCAACGATGTTCATCACAAACAGGCCTAGCGCGGCAAAGCGGCCAAAGAGACCAAAGACCAAAAGCACAGGTAGCACCAACTCGCCACCCGTGCCCATGATGGCGGCAGCCGTGGGTGATAAAAATGGCACGTGGTACTCGTCACCAAAGAGCGCGAGCGTGGTGTCCCAGTCTCTAATCTTGGTGAGACCTGCCATAAAAAATACCGAGCCAACGTAAAGCCGTGCGGCTAATTGCGCAGGATTTTTTAAAGCCTCTAAGCCCATCACGAGTTTGCTCCATAACGGAAGCGTGACTTTGCAAATGGATTGAATGAAATTCATAACGATGCGTCCTTTGGAATTGAAATACATGATGTTTTGAAGCCTTGGCGATAGACCAAAGCACGCTGTGGTTGTATGTCGGATAAGTCCTCGAAGTTCTTACCACCAACTAAGTCAACAATCGGAAAATCGCTCTCAATCAAGGCAAGCGGCACAGGGTCTATTGAGTCAGAATCCGCTGCTGTGAGTCCTGCATGCAATGCCCATTCAAGCGCGGCCACATCTGGCAAATGCGCCTCGTGCTGCATGAGTTCTGGGATGGCGCGAAGAAAGCCCTCTAGCCCTTCGCCCCACTGCGCGAGGTCACCTTTACTAGGCGGGTTTGTCCGCCAAAAATGCGCTGCTAGCCCATCAAATGACTCATCTCCCATAAGCCGTCTCATCGTCGGAAACGCCGCCGCAAGCACGCGTTGCGCCAAGATAGTTGCGTTTGAGCGATAGGCCTGTAAGCCACGTTGGTATTGGCTTGCAGGCCATGCTTGCTGGGAAGCCAAAGCTGCACTGGCCTGCACGGCAGGCCATGAGTCAAACAGGCCATCAAGGAGCATCTGCTGCTGGGCGAGGAGTACTGAATCGCTCATGCAAACACCTCGTCAGCAGTTGCTTTGGCAATGCGAAGTTGCGCTAAGAGAACATCAAGTGGTGGCACATCGGTATCCCACTCCACCAGCGTTTGCACCTTGCCGAATCGCTGCACGGCGTGACGGTAAAGTGCCCACACGGGCTCATTCACTGCGCAAGAGTGATCGTCAATCACAATGTCATCCATCGCGTGATGACCTGCCACATGAATCTCAGCAACGACATCATTTGGAATTTGATTGAGCCACGATTTGCAACTTTGAAGTGGATCCATGCCCGCGCCCGCCTTGATTGCGTTTAAAGCGTTCACGTAAATGTTATTCACATCGACTAAGAGCTTGCAGCCCGTGCGCTGTGTCAGTTCTGCAAGAAACTCGGTCTCAGAATAATCCGTAGCGTTCCAAGCGAAATAGGCAGACAGATTTTCGACAGCGATCGTGCGCTGGAGGCGCTCTTGTACTTGATTCACATTGCGACACAGCACGCCGAGGGCGGCTTTGGAGAAAGGAATCGGGAGCAAATCGCTGGCATGAATAGCCTCAGCTGATCGACCCAACTGATGCGAAAGAAAGCCTCTTGCAAAGCAGGCGTGATCCGATACAAGGACTGGATCTGTGCGCTCTACCAAATCAGCCAATTGATCGAGATGCCAAGGATCGAGTCCAACGGCAGAACCAAGTGCCAGCCCAACGCCGTGTAGGCTGATAGGCCAATGCTGGCGTGCCTTGGCAAGAGTTGCTCTGGCTGCCCCGCCACCACGGATCTCTTTTGTAAAAAAATTCTCTGAATGGACTTCTAAAAAATCCACCCCAGCACCAACAACATTCCCCTTGTACTGAGATGGATTTGTCAGAAGCTCGGCATAGTGCGCGTGCTTAAAACCTATGCCGAACATCTTCAAAAAACCTTGAATGAAAAATTACTTTTTCATCATGTCGTCTTTTTTCATCATCATTTTGTCGTCAGCGGTCATGCCTTTCATATTTTTGCATTCGCCTTTGGCGACATATTTCCACTCGTCGGCGCTCATGCTGACTTTGGATTGACCCGAGCAAGAATGCGAGCCCGAGGCGTTAGCGCAGTCGTTTTGACCTGCTGCTGCAATGCCGTAGCATTTTTCTTTAGCCTGTGCATTGGCGGTCATAGATTGAGTCGCTAGCAAGCCTGTGAGCAAAGCGGCAGCCGTTGTGGCGATAAAGGTGCGTTGATTCATGATTGGAAACTCCTAAGTTAAAAATGTAAGTAACGAGACAAGGAAATAATCGCTGCACAAACTCTTTAGATACAGCGATTGGGTATCAGTAGGTCTCGTGCAAAAGTTCTTACAACTAACCGTAAAAAGTTTCTTTATGGCAATAACTCGGCGATATCGTCCCAAGCTTCAGCAGGAATACGACCAACATAAGAACGCTTTAAAGCCTTCTGCCCATCAATGATGTAACTGGTGGGCAGGCGCTCGCTTTGGTACAAGCTATCTATTGCCACATCTTTGCTGTAGAGATAAATGAGCTGTGCATTGGCGCCATCCACAGCCGTTGTAATTTGCAAATAGTTTTGAAAACTCTGCCGACTTTTATCGTGATTCACCGCAACGATGACGAATGGTTTGGCCCGCCAACCTGCTACGTTGCTACGCAATTCGTTCATCTTGTCTAAGCACACAGGGCAATCCGTCCGCCAATGAAAGATTAAAACGACTTTGCCTTTCATGGTATCTAGATCGAAAGGCTGCGGACTCTCTGGCGTCGTACGCACTACGGGCGAAACAAAAGCTGGCGGCTGTGCTTTATTAGTTTGGGCAGTTGCATCTATACAGAAAAAATGCGCTACTAAAAACAACGATAAGATGGCTTGAAACCGATGAGCGTGCATATATTTCCCCGATACCAAATGTCAGTAGTCGAATCTCACACACAAAACCTTACGCAAGCCCTTGTGCAATATCGCACGGACTTGCTGCGCTATGCCAAGCTGCAATTACGCAACGACGCGTGGGCGGAGGATGTGGTCTCGGAGGTGCTCATCGTGGCACTGGAAAAACCAGAGGCATTTGAAGGTCGATCACAAATTAAGACGTGGTTAATCGGTATTTTGAAATTCAAAATCTTGGACAAATTTCGTCAAAACGCACGCGAAGTGGCATTGCCAGAATCGGATGAGGCCAGCGACAGCGATATGCTGGAAGGTTTGATTTTTAAAGCCGACGGTCATTTTGCGACACCGCCAACTGATTGGGGTAATCCTGAGGCTGGCTTAAATCAAAAAGAGTTCTTTGTGGTGATGGAAGCCTGCATGGAAAAATTACCCGCGCAGCTGGGGCGGCTTTTTCTCATGCGCGAGTGGCTGGAGTTATCGAGCGAAGAGATTTGTAAGGACTTGAAGATGACTTCGACGAATTTTTATGTTCAACTACACCGCGCAAGACTCAAACTGCGCGAATGTCTCGATCTCAATTGGTTTGGGAATAAATAATATGTCCTCGCTTAAATCTGCTATTCCGCTTCGCCGTACTTGCAAGCAAGCTGCACATCTTATGCTGTCTGCCGAAGACAAGCCACTCAATTGGCGCGATAAAGCGGCCCTCAAAATTCATTTATGGATGTGCGACAACTGCCCTCGTTTTGAGCGTCAACTGCACGTGATGCGTCATGCTTTGTCGGATTGGCGCAACGAAATTACAAAATAAACCAAAAAAACATTAGGATTTACCCGCAAACGCTTTAATTCGATTGCCAAGGCGTTATAAGAATTGCCAATGTCGCGCATAATGAACATTGGTATTTTTATTTTTTTGTTTTTATAGGAGTCCCTTAAGGGGAGCTTGAGTTTATGGGTAATAAATTGTATGTAGGCAACCTGCCTTACACCGTTCGCGATGGCGATCTTCAACAGCAGTTCAGCGCCTACGGCAATGTCAGCAGCGCAAAAGTCATGATGGAACGTGATTCGGGTCGCTCAAAAGGTTTCGGCTTTGTCGAAATGGGCAGCGATGCAGAAGCACAAGCAGCAATCGCTGGCTTGCATGATCAACCAATGGCTGGGCGCAATCTCGTTGTGAACGAGGCTCGTCCAATGGAGCCACGTCCTCCGCGCACTGGCGGCTTTGGCGGTGGTGGTGGTTACGGCGGTGGTGGCGGCGGCGGTCGTCGTGAAGGCGGCGGCGGCGGTTATGGCGGCGGCAATGGCGGTGGTGGATACGGCGGCGGTGGCGGCGGTTCACGCTACTAAGCACTCCCTTCAGTCCCAAGTGGACTGAACACAAAAAGCCCAGTTTGACTGGGCTTTTTTATTGCTGCTTTGTTTGACTTTTATTCAACAATTCTGATTGCGCTGTTTTGCAAATCTGACACATATAAATAAATGCCATCATTCGTTAAGCTGCTTGGCCTCGCGAAAGTTGCATTCCGACCCAGTCCATCCACCTTGCCTGTCACCCCGGGTATGCCTGCAATGGTTGTCACAACGCCCGTCGTAATCACAATTTTTCGGATCGTTTGGTTAAACGTATCCGCAACAAATACATTTGTACCATCCGTCACAACCCCATGCGGCCCAGTAAATCGCGCTTTAGTCCCGACACCATCTTCGAAACCATATGTCCCCGCTTGACCCGCAAGCGTTGTCACTGCGCCAGTCGCAATCACAATTTTTCGAATGGCATTATTTTTTACATCAGCCACATAGACGTTTGTTCCATCGGTTGTAATGCCAGTCAAACCATCAAATCGGGCAGCGGCGCCAACGCCATCCGCACTTCCGGCAACACCTGCCGCACCAGCAAGCGTCGTCACAGCACCTGTTGCAATCGTAATTTTTCGTACCGTATGATTTCCTGTGTCCGCAACATAAAGATACAAGCCATCGGTTGTAATGCCACGAGGGCTGCTAAAGCTAGCATCCTTCGCTGAACCGTCATCTGATCCCATAGCGCCTGCCGTATTCCACCGTCCAGACAACGTACTCACAACGCCCGTGGCGATCACCATTTTGCGGATCACATGATTGAACGTGTCGGCAATATACAAATTTGTACCGTCGGTTGTAATGCCCTGCGGCCTTTTAAAGTTAGCGACGCTACCAGGGCCATCAACATAGCCCCAAGCTTGTGTTGTGAGCGAGCCCGCAATACGAGTCACAACACCTGTCGCAATCGCAATCTTGCTGACCGTGTTATTAATAGGATCCACAAAGTACAAATGCACACCATCCGTTGTAATGCCTTGTGGCCCATCCAGAACCGCACCTCTGGCTTTACTTGCCAAAGTCGTCACCACTTTGCCTTGCGTAGGCGTGGCGCTTTGAACGGCCCCCCCCATTTGAATCGTGACCCTATTGGGCGCGGCGCTCGGCTGCGCTTCGGCGCTGCTGCTATAAAGCATCAACCATCCGTTCGCGCACAAACTTGCAGCCAATAAAAAACGATCCCAAAAAACCATGTTAAAGATTTAAATAATGACTAAGTGAAGTGTGTACAACGAACATAAAAAACTATCTATCGGTATTACTTAATACTGATAGATAGAGAAATTTATAAAAAGCTTTCCATTTTAACCTGAACTGAGTACAAGTTACTATCCGTAAATGCCACATACACCCACTAAAGATGACATTGTTCATCTCACTCTATTTCCACGCATCGAACAAAAAGATATTATTCTTGTCAATCGTGCAGATCTTGCCCTCGAAGCTTATGCAGTCTTGCAAAGACAATCCGTCCTAGGCTTCGATACAGAATCCAAGCCCACTTTTGTCGCTGGAGAGGTATCTACAGGGCCACATGTCGTGCAATTCGCCACTCAAGAAAAAACCTACGTCTTCCAGCTTTTCGACCTCATCTGCCGCGACATTGTGTCGAAGCTCTTAACGTCTAAGACGGTTTTGAAGGCAGGATTTGGTTTGGCAGGTGACAACACCCAAATTCGCCGCACCCTAGGTGTCGAACCCGAACACGTGCTGGACATTAATACGATTTTTAAAGCCAAGGGCTATACCAAAGAGCTCGGTGTCAAGAGCGCTGTGGCGGTGATGTTTAACCAACGTTTTGTTAAATCACGTAAAGCGACCACCTCCAATTGGGCAAACAAGGTGCTCTCGGAAGCTCAGATCATCTATGCCGCCAACGATGCTTGGGCAGCGCTTAAAGTGTATGAGGCTCTTCAGGATCTTGAGACACAGGCTTAGGAACGCGCACGCCGGCCTTAGCCAGAATCTCCAAATAGAAGCTGCTTGCGCCTGCGGCAACTACAGCATCGATAGACTCGGTAATCGCGGCAAAATGTAGGGCACTAGCCGTTGACTCAACTTCGCCAAATTTGCAGTCGAAATCCCAAAAATCTACGCCAGCAGGCAAAGGCTTATTGCGTTCACGCTTGGCATATTGACGGATTTCGTGCTTAGTGGCTTCCAGCACGCGATCTGGATTTTTGCCTTCAACTTTCAGGTTAAATGTTTTTTTCATAAGCCCAATCATGCCATCATCTGCTCATACCGACATTTATGCTCACATCTTTTGACTCTTTTGGTTTGCATTCCGCGTTATTAAAAGCGCTGCAAAACAAAGCCTACGCCCAGCCAACGCCCATTCAGCAAAGCGCTATTCCAGAGGCTTTAGCGGGTAAGGATGTGCTTGCATCCGCCCAAACGGGCTCGGGCAAGACAGCGGCCTTTGTACTTCCCATCTTGCAGCAGCTTGCTGAGCAAACCTTGTTTAGCCCACGCCGCACACTGGCATTGGTACTCGTGCCTACGCGCGAACTGGCCATGCAGGTGGGCGAAGTCTTCAAGCAGCTCGGCCATCATCTGCCGCAAGCCGTGCAAATCACCACGCTCTTTGGCGGCGTGTCCATCAATCCGCAAATGATGCGCCTGCGAGGCGGCTCGGATGTGGTGGTCGCTACACCCGGGCGTTTGCTGGATCTGGTTGATCGCAACGCGCTCTCACTGGCTCACGTGGAAACGTTGGTGCTAGACGAAGCGGATCGCTTGCTGGATATGGGTTTTGCACTGGAGCTTGAACGCATCTTGTCGCTCATTCCTGCCAAACGGCAAAGCCTGTTTTTCTCAGCAACGTTCCCAACCACCGTACAGCAGTTAGCGAATACTTTGCTGTTAGAGCCCGTACGAATTGACGTGCAGCCTGAAGTTGAAAACGCAGCCGACATCACCCAGCGGGCTGTGCTGGTTGATGCGGCCAATCGTACACAGCTACTACGCCACTTGGTTGAGCAAAACAAATGGGCTCGCGTCCTTGTCTTTGTCGCCACCAAACACGCCGCCGAAATGGTCGCCGTCAAGCTGCGAAAAGCTCGCATCAACGCGGAACCCTTCCACGGCGAGCAAAGCCAAGGCAAGCGCGTGCAAGTGCTCGCCGACTTCAAAGCATCGCGCCTCACGGTTGTGGTCGCAACCGATGTGGCCGCACGTGGGTTAGATATCGCCAGCCTACCCGTGGTCGTTAATTTCGATTTGCCGCGCTCTGCCGTGGACTACACACACCGCATTGGACGCACGGGGCGCGCGGGCGAACAGGGACTTGCAATTAGCTTTGTGAGTAGCGACACACAAGCGCATTGGCAGCTGATTCAAAAGCGGCAAGCTGCCAACACACCGCATGTGACGCTCGATTTGGTCGCGGGTTTTGAGCCGCAAGACGCGCCACTAGAGGTCAGCTTTTCAAACGGCGGCATCAAAGGCAAGCGCCCGAGTAAAAAAGACAAACTGCGGGCGGCTGCAGCTGCACAAAGCTAACGCTTCGCGAACACGTCCATCAAATCACTAGAAGTTTGAGCACGAATCCCGTTGTCCGCCAAAATGCTCTCCGTGCTTTGCAGCACTTGCGCGTGGGGCAGCACAATGGATTCGCTTGATCGTTGGTCAAACTTGAGTACGACCAGCTCGTCCTTCATGTCCCTGATGATCTCCACCATGTGACGCAAGCTACGCACGGGAATGTTGTTAATCGAGTAGAGCACCGCGCCAAATCGATTGTCATAGCCTGAAATCAAACGATGTGGAAAAAACGGCGAACTCACCACGACCAAATCTTCGCGCTCGGCGCTTGGCTCGTCGGCTACCCGGGTTAAGAGGGGTTGTGCGTTAAAGGCAAAACTATTGAGTGCGCCTGCATTACCGTTAAAAAAGCTTCGGAACTCCCTTGTGGCACGAGAAAAGACAATCGGACCATAAATGAAATAGGACGGATAACCGCCGTCCAAAGAGCCAATCAAACGCGGTTGGCTTGGCGTGACAGGCACCTCAATGCTGATGGATTTTCCGCTCCGAATCACTGTCAATGGCACCCGTCCATCCTTCGCTACTTTTTGCACCATGTACTGAAACCGCACTTGAATATCGGGCGTTAAGCGCACCATGCCTTGGTTATCAATATCCGTGCTGCCAATGCGCGTCAGCACGTCCCACTCTTTGAGCGGATAGTCAGCGCTTTTACCTGCTGGGCGCTGCAAAACCATTCCGCGTACAGATCGATCTAGTTTTAAAAAATTGCGTAGCGAGGGATTCTCTAGCGTTTGAAAATCGTCAAACAAAGCAGGCTTGCCGTCGTATGTGCCATCAGCAACGTCCTTCAAAAAAAGTTCGACTTCTTCGTTCGGAATAATGTACCCAATGTTTTGCGCATTCAAAATACCTGAGAACGCCAGACCAATCATCTTGTCACCCACAAACACAGGACCGCCGCTGTTGCCAGGGTTAATGGCCGCATCGATTTGAATGCGCAGTCCTGACGTAGGGAAGCTATAGGTGACAAACTCGATTCGCGAGACGATACCCTTGGTAATGGAGAGCGAATTGCCGCCCACGGGGTAACCATAGGCCAGCACTTCGTCTTTGACTTCGGGCAAGAGACTTGCCCTTGTTGGTGGCGTGCGATTAGCAAAAAACGTGTTGTCGTCTAGCTCTAGCACAGCAAGATCAATCCCACGAGCGATCGCAATCACTCTCGCAGGGATTTTGTCGCCACCTTCTTTCGCCCTGACTTCAACTTTGCTGGCGTAGTTCACTACATGAGCGTTCGTCAAAATGCGGTTGCCTTCAATCACTACACCCGAGCCCGTCGAATCACTAGGCGCAGATTTTTGCCACGGACGAAATGGATCAGGCGCGCGGGCAGTGCTAAATATCTTGACCACAGCGCCCTCTAACTGAGCTGCACGTGGACTTCTTTCTGCTGTTTGCGCCCAACCACTTGTCGCATAAAGCATGGCACCAAACACGATATAGAAAAAGAATTTGCCCATCTGATTGCTTTGAGACATTACGAGTCGCCTTTGGTTTTATTAAATAGAATGAAAATTATGACAGCTACCCCAACAACCACTGACGCCTCTGTCACCCCACAACCTGTCTCGCTCTGGGAAGCCTTCAAATTTTGGCTCAAAGTCGGCTTTATTAGCTTTGGCGGCCCAGCAGGGCAAATCTCGCTCTTACACAAAGAGCTGGTAGAAGACAAACGCTGGATTAGTGAAAAACGTTTTTTACATGCACTTAACTATTGCATGGTACTGCCTGGCCCCGAGGCACAGCAGCTGGCGACCTACATCGGCTGGCTGATGCACCGCACGTGGGGCGGCATCATGGCAGGTGTTTTGTTTGTCCTGCCGTCACTCTTTATTTTGATTGGTTTGTCGTGGGTTTATATCGCCTATGGCTCGTTGCCGCTAGTGGCTGGACTGTTTTACGGCATCAAACCTGCCGTTACCGCCATCGTGCTACAAGCCGCGCACCGTATAGGCTCACGGGCACTTAAAAACAATATCCTATGGGCCATAGCAGGCGCATCTTTTGTCGCTATCTTTGCTTTGAACATGCCGTTTCCGCTGATCGTTTTGATCGCCGCAGGGGTCGGCTATTTTGGTGGGCGCATGAGTCCCGAGACATTTAAAACGGGCGGCGGTCATGGTGCGGACAAAGCCTCTTTTGGCAAAGCCATCATTGACGACGACACACCCACGCCTTTGCACGCCAAGTTCAGCTCGGGCAGGCTTGTCAAAGTGGCCGTCGTTGGCCTCTTGCTATGGGCGATTCCATTTGCCGCCATCGTCGCCTGCTTCGGGTGGGATCACACCTACTCCCAAATGAGCTGGTTCTTCACCAAAGCGGCGCTCTTAACCTTTGGCGGCGCGTATGCCGTGTTGCCCTATGTGTACCAAGGCGCGGTTGATGGCTTTGGTTGGCTCTCCGCTACGCAAATGATTGATGGACTTGCCTTGGGCGAGACCACGCCCGGGCCGTTGATTATGGTTGTCGCATTCGTCGCGTTTGTGGGTGGCTATCTCAAAGCCTTGCTCGGTACGCAAGCCTTATTTCTAGCTGGTGCGCTGGCTGCCATCATCGTCACGTGGTTTACGTTTTTGCCATCGTTCATTTTTATTTTGATGGGTGGTCCGTTCATTGAAACCACGCACAACGATCTGAAATTTACCGCACCACTCACCGCCATTACCGCCGCTGTGGTGGGTGTAATTTTGAATCTGGCGCTGTTCTTTGGCTACCACGTGCTGTGGCCTATGAGTCTCAAAGGCAGCTTCGATTGGATCTCGGCGCTCATCACGATTGCAGCGGCCATCGCACTTTTTAAATATAAGCAAAATGTCATCCACGTGATTGCCGTGTCGGCGCTTGTTGGTCTGGCAGTGAAAACTTTAATATGAAAAACAAAACACTCGCCGCTTACCTTGCACTGCTATTTGGATGCATCGGCACGCATCGCTTTTATCTCAAAGGATTAGCCGACAAATGGGGTTGGCTGCACCTGCTTGCTAGCAGTATTGGCCTTTACGGCATACGCCGCGTCATGGTATTTGGACAAGATGATCGCTTGGCATGGGTGTTGGTGCCGTTTTTTGGCGCGTCACTAGCAGCAGCCTGCCTCGCTGCGATTGTTTTTGGTTTAATGGACAAAACCAAATGGAATGCGGCTTATAACCCCTCGGCCTCTAGCGAGGCCACCGCAGGCAATAGTTCTGGGCTTGGGATTTTTGCCGTGATTTTGGCGCTACTGCTAGGCGCAACTGCCTTGATATCGGCAATTGCATTTACAGGTCAGCGGTATTTTGAGGCGACGCTTAAGGTCGCTTAAAACAGCTGAAAGCTGACCCAATAAGACACAGCCGCCACAAAGGCGCTGGCAGGAATCGTGAAGATCCATGCCCAAATGATGTTGCCAGCTACACCCCAACGCACAGCAGACGCGCGCTGAGTTGAGCCAACGCCCACAATCGCACCCGTGATGGTATGAGTCGTTGAAACGGGGACACCCATAAAAGTATTTAGAAAGAGCGTAATCGCGCCTGCACCCTCGGCGCAGAATCCGCCCACAGGTTTGAGTTTTGTGATTTTTTGGCCCATCGTCTTCACGATACGCCAACCACCAAACATGGTGCCTGCACCAATAGCCGTATAAGCACAAATAGCAATCCAAATGGGCGGCGATTTGTCACCAGCGGCTGCATAGCCAGTCGCGATCAAAAGCATCCAAATAATGCCAATTGTTTTTTGCGCATCATTGCCACCGTGCCCCAAACTGAAGGCTGCCGCAGATACCAATTGCAAACGCCTGAACAACCGATCGACTCTGGACGGCGTTGTTTTTCGGCAGGCCCACGCGACAGCTACCATTAAGAGCGAGCCCAAAATGAATCCAAGCAGTGGTGAGATAAAAATAAACAGCACAATTTTGATGAACCCACTGGAGATCACCGCGCCTGCACCTGCCTTGCTAATCGCCGCGCCCAAAAGCCCGCCAGCTAAGGCGTGCGAGCTTGAGCTAGGAATGCCATAAAACCACGTGACCGTGTTCCAGACTAAACCGCCAATCAGCGCGCCAAACACAACATGGATGTCAACAATTTTGGGATCAATCAATCCCTTGCCCATGGTCGCCGCTACAGCGTAACCAAAGACAAAAATCGCAACGGCATTAAAAAATGCAGCAAACACCACCGCTTGTCCAGGCTTTAGAACGCCCGTAGAGACCACAGTCGCAATGGAGTTGGCGGCATCGTGAAAACCATTCATGAAGTCAAACGCGAGCGCCAACAGCACAAGCAGCGCCACGACCCAAAATGCAGTCACTGGAAGGGCGGTACCCGCGTCCATTAAGAGTTCTCCAGCACGATGCCTTCAATATGATTAGCAACGTCTTCGCACTTATCCGAAATCGTCTCTAAGAGCTCATAAATCGCTTTAAGCTTAATGACTTCGCGCACCTCGGGTTCTTCGCGGAACAGCTTACTCATGGCACTACGCAGCACGCGATCTGCATCCGACTCTAATTTGTCAATTTCCTCGCAAGTTTTGAGGGCTGCGTCGGCGGTTTTTGGGTCCGCAATATTGCCCAACAAACTAACAGCATCTTTGAGCCGTTCACAGCACTTCACGCTGATATCAGTCAAACGCAAAATTTCGTCGGTGGTGTGTTTCAAGTCGTAGAGCGCCATTGCTTCGGCGCAATCCTGAATCAAATCCGCCACGTCGTCCATGGTATTAATCAACGAGTGGATTTGCTCACGATCAATCGGAGTGATAAAGGTTTTGTGAATCAAACGATTCACATCCGCCGTAATGCGGTCAGCTGCGTGCTCGGCGTTGTCCACA
>JANXRP010000118.1 GCA_025352965.1 Comamonadaceae bacterium | reverse complement strand
CCAAATCAGTTGCCGCGTGCTCGCTCACCTTGTAACCCAAAGCTCTAAAGTCAATACCTGCAAACATGGCTTCGCCTTGTCCCAGTACAACGGGAGATACGGCGTAGTGGATTTCATCGACATGCCCTGCGCGTAGATATTGGCGCACGGTATCCACACCACCACCAATTTTGATGTCTTTGTCTCCAGCTGCCAGCCGTGCACGCTCAAGCGCAACCTCAATACCTTGCGTGACAAAGTGAAAGACTGTTCCGCCCTCCATTTCAATGGATGCACGTGGGTAGTTTGTGAGAATGAAAGTCGGTGCGTGATAAGGCGGGTTATCACCCCACCAGCCCGTCCATTGGTCATCTGACCACTCGCCACGAATCGGTCCAAACATATTGCGGCCAAGGATGAATGCGCCAAATCCAGCCATAGCCCGCTGCGCAAAGCGGTCATCCACACCCGTTGTACCACCGTCTTTGCCTTGCATGGCGAAAAAATAACGCGTAGGGAAGATCCATTGCATTAGCTCTGCGCCATCTTTGCCAAGAGGTTGCTGAAGACTTTGCTCGATGCCCGCACCAAAGCCATCAATTGAAACGCTAAATCCTGCAACGCGAACTTTTGTCATGGTCTTTCCTTGAAGAGCTATTGAATCGGCACATGACGTTTTTCAAAATTTCATCGTGGAACGCAGCCAATGTCCAAATCACTAGCTTCGTGCGCTTCGCCTTTGACGCGAGAGCCGTAAGCCCAAGCTGTCACATGAGGCAAATGCTCAGAGAGCAGAGCAAACAAGCGTGGCTACGCAGCGGGCGTAGTAGGTGGTGTTGAGTTGCGTCATGTATGGCTTGAGATCATATTTGATTATTTTGAATCGTCGTCGCAGGCAAAGCAAAGCTCAACTTTTGCACCATCTGGATCAACCAAAAACAGCTGCGTGTTATTAGTGTCTGCCAATCGTCTGGCTTCGTACGGGTAGTTGGCAGCTTTTAATTTTTGCTCATACAAAGGCATATTCGTCGCATTAAAAGCAAAGTGATCAATCGTGTTCACAGAGGGTAAAGATGCGTTGTCGCTAGGTGGCAACACATGCACCACCGCCTCGTTACCCAGATAAAACCATCTACCAGGTACGGAAATGGGTGGACGAGGGCCTGCGCGTAGCCCCAGCAAGTCGCAATAGAAGTGCTCGGTGCGCTCGAAATTGGCGCTTCGCACCGTAACATGACCAATAGATAACAGCATAGCAAAAGCCCTCCGTTTTTAAGGTTTAGGTGCCCAGCGCTTGATCTCGGACTGAATCACTTGTGTAAATGCTGCTGCGTTAGATGCCACAGGCGTTCCCCCCATCGCCGCAATACGCTCCTTAACCGCTGGCGTAGCCATGACTTTTTGAATTTCCGCCTCTAGGCGACGCAAAATGGCGGGCGGTGTCCCTACGGGCGCTAACACCCCGAACCAAGCCAGCGCCTCAAATCCAGGAAGCCCGCTTTCGCTAACGGTTGGTAGATCGGGTGCCGCTGGTGAGCGCGTAGTAGAAGTAACTGCAAGAGCGCGGACCTTTCCATCTTTGATAAACGGTAGCGCGGCAGCTGCGGTACCAAACATCAATTGCGTACGTCCTGAAATAACATCTGCCCAAGAGTTTATGGGGTTGGGGACATGCAACATGTCAAGATGCGCCATGCTGTTCATCAACTCGCCCGCACGGTGTTGCGAAAAACCTATGCCGCCTGAAGAGTAACTAAACTTATTCGGCTGGCTACGTACTAAAGCCACCAATTCCTGCACAGTACGTGCAGGCACGTCATTGGCTACGACGAGGACATTGGGCGTTGTCATCAGCTGTGCGATAGGTGCCAAATCACGCAGCGTGTCGTAAGCAGGTTTTAGCCCAAAAGTACCACCTGTCAGCACCAGTGCTGCATCACCTGAAAGCACCAAGGTATGACCATCTGGCGTAGAAGTGACTACGCGATTGACGCCAATCGTACCGCCAGCACCTGGCACATTCTCAACCACGACAGTGGCTGACATTGATTCGGTAAATGCAGAGGCAAGCAGTCGCGCCAAAATGTCAGGAGCCGTTCCTGCTCCATACGGCACCACCAAACGGATGGGCTTGTTTGTTGGATAAGCCGCTGTGGATTGTGCCTGCGCAAAGGCGGGAATCAAGGCTGAGCCCAGTGCTATGGCGTAAGCCAACATCAATTGAATTTTTCGGTACATATTAAACTCCGCGTGTTAAGGTGTTCCTATGATGATTCAGAGCCGATCAATTAGGCTGATGAAGCGCTCAAGGAATCCTCTGGTTTTTCTCAGGCTTATCTAACAATAGTCCACTTAATCCGCCCTGCACCGCTGCAATGAATTCCCCTCTCAAACCATTACCAGACCGATTCACGGTGGGTGTTTGGCAAGTTACCCAGTCACTCGATCAAGTTGTTGGACAAGATCAAACTCATAAGCTTGAGCCGCGCACCATGCGCTTATTGGCTGTATTAGCTCAAGCGGGTGGTGATGTTGTGTTGACGGACGATCTATTAAATGCCGTATGGCCAAATCTGATTGTGACTCCCAGTTCGCTCTACGATGCGATTGCGCAGTTGCGCAAAGTATTGGGTGCAGAACATATTGCGACGGTGGCACGAAAAGGCTATCGCTTGGTGACTCCAGCACCATCTATGACGGCGGTAGCATCCGTACCTGAAGCCGCACCACGCTTGGGTTCACGTTCTGTCGCTGTGTTGCCCTTCGTTATGCGTGGCTTGCCCGAATCCTTGTCTTTTTTGAGCGAAAGCTTGGCAGCTGGTCTCATTACCGAACTATCGAGGCAACCAGGTCTTACCGTCGTTGCGTTAGGCACCATGCTCACCTTCGGGCAGCGGCATCCACCGCCAAAACAAATTGCCGAAGAACTGGGCGTTCGCTACATTGTGGATGGTCAGCTCGTGCTGCAAGGTGAATCGTTGCACGTTGATGTACAAGTGGTGGATGGTCAACGCGGTACGCAAACTTCGGCTGATGAGCTTGTATTACCCGTCAGCGCATGGCACGAAACTGCGACAGTCGTCGTAGGTCGTTTGGCTCGGGCGCTGCGCTTCGAGCTAAACGATTTAGCAAGCCAAGCGCCAGTGATGACAAGCGATGCGCAGATGCAAGCGAGAGCCTTGGCGGCGCAAGCTTGGGTGCAACTTTTTGCCCGAACTCAAACGCCTGAGACCAATCAACGCGCCACGCAACTGGCACGCACAGCCATTGCTTTAGCGCCTGAGCTTAGCCAAGCTTGGATGTGTTTGGCCTATGCAGACTGGCGTGCGGGTCAATACAGATGGAGTGATGAAAAGCGCGACGACCAACTAGCCCGAGCATTAGCCGAAGCTGAACGTGCAGTAGCGATTGATGCACGAGATCCTGATGCCTATTACGTACTTGGCACAATTGCACGCAATTACAAAGGACAATTCGGACGGTCAGAGGAAGCATTGCAGCACTGTCTGCGATTGTCATCGTCTTACGCCCCAGCGCATGGAGGGCTGGGACACTTTAGCCTTCGGAATAGCCGCATCGACGATGCGCGGGCTCACTGCCACAAAGCTTTTACGATCAGTCCACTTGAACCCTTGCGCGTGGTCTGGCATCACGTGCTGGCAGAAGCTAACCTTGCAACGGGTAACGCACAAGGCGCGTTGGAAGAGGCACAAAAAGGCATGGCAGTGAACCCGGCACATGCCCAGTTGTACGTGATTGGCGTAGCAGCAGCTTGGCAGCTGGGCATGATTCAATTGGCACAGGACTGGCTAGTTATCTTGCGCCAGCACCCAGCTTATTGCAGCCTAGAGGCTATCCGTGTCAGCATGGCACACATTTACGCCCCCGTAGCGATTGTTCAATTTGAAAATTTAATGAACTTGCTGCGCGAGGCGGGCTTGCCTGAGCAGTGAAAGGCATTTTTCTGTCACTGCCTCAACTCATCGTTTCATAATCGCTGCAAACAAATCTGACTCTAACCAATGCGATAGCCATGCCTCAGTAGCGGGTAGCGGCTGTGCATCAAACCAAGCGCGATCCACAGCGGCAAATTGCCGCACAAAAGGAAAGATGGAAACATCGGCAAACGATGGCCTGTAAGCCCCATTCTGCTTGGCCTGCAGGGCATTCTCTAGGGGCAAGATAAACGCCGTCATTGCCTTGGCGCGGTGCTGGTCCATCGTCAGCTCGGGGTGACGATTGGCGTATTTGTACCTGTCCAGCAGCGGCTTGAACGTGAGGTCGCAGGCTTCAATCCAATGGTTTGTAGCCTCAAGCTCGTCTGCGCCAAGCCAATCCTCGGGATCGTTTTGCGTAAGCGCCCAGCGCATGATGTCTAAGCTCTGCTCAAGCACGGTGCCATCAGGGAGTTGCATGACAGGCACAGTCCCCTTGGGCGATATGGCCAGTAACTCTGGTGGTTTATTCTTTAGCGACACCTCAACCGTTTGATACGGAACTTTAGCAACCCCAAGCGCCATGCGGGCTCGCATAGCATAGGGACAACGACGGAAAGAGTAGAGGCAGGGCAGGGAGGGCAAACTAAAATTAGACATGACTACGATCCCCAATTGCCCCGAGTGCGCGCATGAGTGGACTCAATTATCCACAGAAGACACCGCCGACACTGTGCGCGTTGTGCGTGATGCCAACGGCAACGTCTAAACCGATGGTGGCACAGTGACCTTGATTAAAGACCTTAAAGTGAAAGGCTCATCGCTTGTCATTAAGGTGGGCACCAAGGCCAAAAACATCCGAATTGTTGAAGGCGATCACGATATTGATTGCAAGATAGACGGCGTGGGAGCCATGCAACTCAAATCTGAGTTTGCCAAAAAAGCGTAGTTGAACTACATAAATATTTAAGAAATCCTTATAAAAATTAAATAAATTTTTACATTTAAGCGTTACGAAATACTTTCCCCATATTGAAGTAAAGCCATTTTGTTTTTTCCTTTGTAATACTACTTGGGAAATTCTTAAATTTCTCTTGATGCTTATCAATAGCTTCTTGTAAATCAGGATAGTCAACTGGAAGTGTAGATACGAATTGATGTACAGGACTATCAATCATCATGTAGATAACAGAGCCATAAACTCCACCATGGGCGATAGGTTCTGAGTTTGTATAAAAATAACTCAAAGTAAAGTCACCGTACACAAAATCTTTAGGAAAAGTGTCCATGTATGTCTCAACCCGACTTGAGTTCGTCCGAATGTCACTACTAACCTTATCTACAGGTTTACCAAAAAGTAAAGAGAAAATACCCAAAATTCGCTCCCTTATGAAAATTACAATAGTCATTGGCTACTTAGTCTGCCAGTAATTGAGTCACTTGCGAGTATCCGAGTATCATAAACCTCATAGGAGCCTAGACATGTCAGAAGTAGACAAAATAAACGAGTAAATCGCCGCTCTCACAGCTCTTTACGTAGCTTATCGCCGACAAACACAGTACCGCCCTTACGCCCTTTTTGCTTGCTAAGCACTCAAATAAATCTCAGTTTTAACCTTACCTTCAGCGTCAAGTAGGTCCGCATAACGTAGTGCGGCACATTATTTGACACGTAGCATTACGTAAAGCATTGCCCTATTTCGCTCGGCTTGGGCACATATAGCAACATAGTCCAGCACTCTACGGATTTCTTATTCCGTTAGCACTTTAGCATGTTTGTAGACATTAGCGTTCTCCTTAATGTAAGCTTTTAAGTGAGTGAAGTTATTTACTTTATTTCTCAATTTCTACTGATTTTTACTTAATTA
>JANXRP010000117.1 GCA_025352965.1 Comamonadaceae bacterium | reverse complement strand
GTGCTAGCTTTGGTACTTGTGCAATCACGGTGCTATCCACATTGCCAATCTGCCATCCTTGCTCTCGCACCAATCCTGCCGTATGCATGAGTAATTGGATAGAGTCCGCGCCCTTAAAACGCACATCGGTATCAGGAAAGTGTTTGCCAATGTCGCCGAGTGCCGCCGCGCCCAGGAGCGCATCTGTAATGGCGTGGCACAGCGCATCAGCATCAGAGTGCCCCAGCAAGCCTTTACCAAAAGGGATCGTGATGCCGCCTAGCACTAACGGACGACCTTCCACCAACTGGTGAATGTCCCAACCTTCGCCAATTCTGATTTGCGGGGAGGTATTCATAGTTTTTTTCCTACTATTCAAAATCGCTTCTGCCAACGCAAAGTCTTCTGGATACGTTACTTTGAAATTGTGACTAGAAGCCTTAACCAGCTTGGGCTGTAGCCCGATGGCCTCCATAGCGCTTGCATCGTCGGTTACAGCAATGCCTGTTTGGGAAGCCTTATCCAATGCGGCTTGCAGGCTACCCACCCGAAACATTTGCGGGGTTTGCGCTGCCCATTTGCCATCTCTAGCCACCGTCGCATTCACCCGCGCCTCATCCGACGATTTAAGCGTATCCGTCACAGGACAAGCCAAAAGACCGCCCACCGCGTCATGCTGGCATTCGTCAATCAGATGATTGATTTGATCGGGCGTAATTAAACACCGCGCCGCATCATGAACCAGCACCCAGTCGGTACTGCTGCAGCCCTTATCCAGTAAGGCTTGTAGGCCGTTTTTAACGGTGTCAGCACGGGTTACACCGCCGCAAGAGAGGATGTCTGCATCAACACCCAGTTGCGCGAACGTCACATCATCTGGTGACACTACCACCACCGTTTTAGCAACGCGATCTACCTTGGCAAAAGCATCCAAGCTGTGCAGCACCATTGGCTTGCCTGCAATCGTTTGATATTGCTTGGGGGTGTCGCCACCCGCACGCAGTCCAGCGCCTGCGCAGGGGATAAGAGCGAAAAATTTGGGTTTCAAAATTAGGTTGACTATTTATTTACTATGCTCGCATTCTAGAATTGAACTATATGGATTTACCAAAACTAAAAGCGGGGCAGCGTTTTTCGCTTGCCAAACCCGCAGGCTCTGGCGATGCGCTCTTACTGGCGCAACTTGCAAATCGGGACAAAGCAGAGCACAAAATCACGGCTATCGTGTGCGCTGACGCGGCTGACGCGCAGCGCTTGATGGTGGAGATTTCGTTTTTTGCGCCCGATTTGCGCTGTACGCTCTTCCCCGATTGGGAAACCCTGCCCTACGACAGCTTCTCGCCGCATCAAGATTTGATTTCGGAGCGTCTCGCCACACTATGGCGCATCAAAAATGGCGAAGCCGATGTGGTCATCATTCCTGCCACTACGGCGCTTTATCGTCTTGCGCCACCCTCTTTTTTAGCGGGCTATACGTTTCACTTCAAAGCCAAACAGCAGTTAGAGGAAGCCAAACTAAAAGCGCAACTCACGCTTGCGGGCTACAACCATGTGGCGCAAGTCGTCAGCCCCGGTGAATACGCTGTGCGCGGCGGTTTGATTGACCTCTTCCCTATGGGTTCGGTGATGCCATATCGGGTCGATTTATTTGATGATGTGATTGACTCCATCCGCAGTTTTGATCCCGACTCGCAGCGCTCGCTCTATCCCGTGCCCGAACTACGACTCTTGCCAGGGCGCGAGTTTCCACTGGATGAGCCCGCACAAGGCATGTTTAGAAGCCGTTGGCGTGAACTCTTAGAAGGCGACCCCACCAAGAGCCGCATCTACAAAGAAATGGGCAATGGCATTGCCACGGCGGGCATCGAGTACTACCTGCCTTTGTTCTTTGAAAACACCGCCACCGTGTTTGATTATTTGGGCGAGTCCGCGACCTTGGTGCTGCATGGTGATTTAGAAGCACCGCTGCAGCAATTTTGGAAGGACACGACGGATCGTTATCGAATCTTGCGCAATGACCCCGACAGGCCAGCGCTTGCGCCTGAGCATCTGTTTTTGCAAACGGATGCGTTTTATGCCGAGACTAAGAAATATGCAGCACTGGCGCTGAAAGGCGACAGTCCTTCAACACTTCCATCGCTAGCCGCCAATCGCGCGGCGGATGAGCCTTTGGCTAATTTAAAGGCTCATTTGCTCTCTAGCCCACACCGCGTGCTGCTGCTGGCTGAGAGCATTGGGCGGCGTGAGAGTCTGCTTGACTTTTTGCGTGCTTCGCATATATCGCCTGTGGGGTTTGAGTCGCTGGAAGAGTTCATCGCGAGTGACGAAAAAGTCGGCATCACCACGGCAGCGCTCTATACGGGCTTTGCTTGGAACGAACAGAGCATCGACTTCGTCACCGAGACGGAGCTCTTTGCCAGCAGCCCTACCCTACGGCGCGGTAAGCGTGGGCAAGAGAAGACAACCGACTTAGACGCGCTCATTAAAGACTTGGCCGAGCTAAACATTGGCGACCCCGTGGTGCACGCTTCGCACGGCATTGGACGGTATCACGGACTGGTGCATTTGGACTTGGGACAAGCCACGACCGACAAAGACGACCCCAATAACAAGCAAGAGTTTTTGCATTTGGAGTACGCGAACGAAGCCGTACTTTATGTACCCGTTGCCGCGCTGCACTTAATCAGCCGCTACACGGGCGTGAGTCCTGACGAAGCACCGCTGCATCGCTTGGGCTCAGACCAGTGGAATAAAGCCAAGCGCAAGGCCGCACAGCAAGTGCGGGATAGTGCGGCGGAGCTATTGAACATATACGCCCGCCGCGCTGCACGCGAAGGCTTTGCGTTTCGCTTCCAAGCACATGACTACGAAATCTTTGCCAACGATTTTGGCTTTGAAGAAACGCCCGATCAAAAGGCCGCCATTCATGCCGTTGTGCAAGACATGATCTCGCCGCGCCCGATGGACAGGCTGGTCTGCGGCGATGTGGGTTTTGGTAAAACTGAAGTCGCCCTACGCGCCGCCTTTATTGCGGTGCTAGGCGGCAAGCAAGTCGCCATCCTCGCGCCCACAACGCTGCTTGCCGAGCAGCACTTTCAAACGCTGACTGATCGTTTTGCCAAATGGCCCATTCGCATTGCCGAAATGTCGCGCTTTCGCACCGCTAAAGAAATTAGCGCTGCACAAAAAGGTATTGCCGACGGCACGCTGGACATCGTCGTGGGCACGCACAAGCTGCTCTCTAAAGACACGCATTTCAAAGACCTAGGCCTGCTCATCATTGACGAAGAGCACCGCTTTGGCGTGCGCCACAAAGAAGCGATGAAGTCGCTGCGCGCCGAGGTGGATGTGCTCACGCTCACTGCCACGCCCATTCCGCGCACATTGGGCATGGCGCTGGAAGGAATGCGCGATTTGTCGGTGATTGCCACTGCACCGCAGCGCCGCCTCGCTATCAAAACCTTTGTGCGCTCTGAGGACAAAAGTGTGATGCGCGAAGCGCTGCTAAGGGAGATCAAACGCGGCGGTCAGTGTTACTTTTTGCACAACGATGTCGCGACAATGGAAAACCGCCTTGCGCAACTCACCGAACTGCTGCCCGAAGCGCGTATCCAAATAGCCCACGGCCAAATGCCCGAACGCGAGCTAGAGCGCGTGATGCGCGACTTTGTGGCGCAGCGCTTCAATGTGCTTTTGTGTTCTACGATTATTGAAACAGGCATCGACGTGCCCACCGCCAACACCATCGTGATGAGCCACGCCGATAAGTTTGGCCTCGCGCAGCTGCACCAATTGCGTGGACGCGTGGGACGCAGTCACCACCAAGCTTATGCGTACTTGCTAGTTCCCGACATTCAAAGCCTGACAAAGCAAGCCCAGCAACGCTTAGACGCGATTCAAGGCATGGAAGAGCTAGGTTCAGGTTTTTATTTGGCCATGCACGACCTTGAGATTAGGGGCGCTGGCGAAGTGCTAGGCGACAACCAAAGCGGCAACATGCTAGAGATCGGCTTTCAACTCTACAACGAAATGCTGGCCGAGGCCGTGCGAGCGCTCAAAGCAGGCAAAGAGCCTGACCTCATGCGTCCGCTGCACGCCACGACCGAAATCAATTTGCACACACCCGCGCTACTGCCCAAAGACTATTGCGGCGATGTGCATTTGCGTTTGTCGTTCTACAAAAAGCTGGCAACCGCTAAAAACAACGATGGAGTGAATAGCCTGCTAGAAGAGCTAGTTGATCGCTTTGGCAAGCTACCCGATCAAGCGCAAGCTCTCATCGACACGCACCGCCTGCGCGTGCTGTGCGAGCCTTACGGTGTTCACAAAATCGACGCGGCGCCTGGGGTCATCATCATTACCTTCAAACCGAACGCCCCCATCGATCCGCAAAGCATCATCCATTTGATTCAGCGCAACCGCCATATCAAACTGGCTGGCAACGACAAACTGCGGATTGAAAAAGCAATTGATAAAGCAACCGACCGTGCGCACATGGTGCGTGATGTTTTAAAAGGCTTGCAACTGGTTAGCCATAAAAATTAGCCATGGAGACGCGAATTCTTAGGCAAATGCGCCATTAAAAATTCCATTTGGTCTGCCAAAATCTTGCGATTACGCAAAATGAAATCTTCCCAAAGACTAGGAACATAAGGCGTGTAGAGCAGCGGCATATGGGCTTGCTCGGGTGTGCGATTGCTTTTGCGGTGGTTGCAGCTTTTGCAGGCCGTCACCACATTCATCCACACGTCTTGGCCTTTTTGACCGTACGGAATGATGTGCTCACGGGTGAGTAGTTCCGTCAAAAATTGATCGCCGCAGTACGCACACAGATTGCGGTCGCGCATAAATAGCTTGCTATTGGTGATGCCGGGTTTTGCGCTAAACGGATTGATTTTGGGCACACCCTTAGTGCCGATGATGGAGCTAATCGTGATGCTGGACTGAATCCCCGTGATGGCATTGGTGCCGCCGCGATACGTTGCGACAGGCGCGCCCGTCTCCCAGCGCACTTCGTCCGCTGCGTAGTGCAGCACCGCCTGCTCTAGACTAATCCAAGATTGCGGCAATCCACCGCCCGATAACTTCAGAACTTTCACGCGTCGCTCCTTCGTAGAGAGAATACACATCGAAATTTGCTAAACCCCTTGAATGTACCTCATCAGCATGACCTCTTTCTATTCGAGATAATCAACAGTTATGCATATTTTTCGCGGCTTACCCCGCAACTCCTTCAATCAGCCTTGCGCTCTCACCATCGGCAACTTTGACGGTGTCCATTTAGGACACCAAGCGATGCTGCAAGGGCTTAAAAAAGAAGCTAATGCAAGAGGCCTTGCCACTTGCGTGATGACGTTTGCGCCTCACCCCAGAGAGTATTTTTCACCCAAGAACGGGGCTAGTGTTGCACCCAAGCGCATCAGCACACTTAGGGACAAGCTCACAGCCATCAAGACTTGCGGTATTGACCGCGTGGTCATTCTGCCGTTTAACCACCGCCTTGCCAGCATGAGTCCTGAGTCATTTGTGATGGATATATTGGTGGACAGCTTGCAAACCAAGTTTCTGCTGATTGGCGACGATTTCAAATTTGGCGCAAAGCGAGCAGGTGATTTCAAGCTGCTATCCTCTCTTGCAGGCCAAGCGGGCTATGGCTTACAGGCCATGTCATCTGTAGAGCAATGCGGCATAAGGGTCTCCAGCAGCGCTGTGCGCAGCGCCTTATCAGATGGGCGTTTGAGCGATGCCGCCGCCTTGCTGGGTCGCACTTATGCCGTTAGCGGACACGTGATCCACGGTGCAAAACTGGGGCGTACGCTGGGTGTGCCCACGCTTAATATCGCATTCAAACATCCGCATCCCGCCGCGTCTGGCATTTTTGTGGTGCGCGTGTTTGGACTCGGTGAGATACCGCTCCAGGGCGTCGCCAATTTCGGTACACGCCCTGCACTTGATCCATCGGATGTAAACGGTGGCCGCGTGTTATTGGAAACCTATTGTCTAAACTGGCCTGCTGAGCTTGGAGCCGAGGGTGGCTACGGTAAAATCATCCGCGTTGAATTGCTGCACAAACTGCACGACGAGCTGGCCTACGATGGGCTGGAATCGCTCAAGGCTGGCATCTCTAGCGACATCGCCTTGGCAAAAGAATATTTCCGACAAAACACATGACTACCGAATCCTCAAAAGATTACCGCTCCACGCTAAACCTGCCCGATACGCCCTTCCCGATGCGGGGCGACTTGCCTAAGCGCGAAGCGGCGTGGACGAAAGAGTGGGAGGACAAAGGCATCTACAAAAAGCTACGTGCTGCAAGGCATAACTGCGCAAAAGGTAAATTCATCCTGCACGACGGCCCGCCTTACGCCAATGGGCAAATCCACATGGGGCACGCGGTCAACAAAATTTTGAAAGACATGATCGTTAAGGCTCGTCAGCTAGACGGCTATGACGCGACCTACATCCCAGGCTGGGATTGTCACGGACTGCCGATTGAAAACGCGATTGAAAAGCTGCACGGACGCGGCCTTGCACGCGCCGACATGCAAGCTAAAGGACGCGCGTTTGCAACAGAGCAAATCGCCACGCAAATGGCCGATTTCAAACGCCTTGGCGTGCTCGGTGAATGGGATCACCCGTACAAGACGATGGATTTTAAAAACGAAGCCGAAGAGTTACGCGCTTTTAAACGCGTGATGCAGCGCGGCTTTGTCTATCGTGGGCAAAAGCCCGTGTACTGGTGTTTTGATTGCGGCTCGTCGTTGGCTGAGTTTGAAATTGAATACCAAGATAAAAAATCGCAAACCTTGGATGTGGCTTTTGAGTGTGCTGAACCAGAAAAATTAGCCAAAGCATTTGGCTTGCAAGCCCTATCTGATAAGGCTTTCACCGTCATTTGGACCACCACCGCTTGGACGATTCCAGCTAACCAAGCACTCAATGTCCACCCTGAGCTTGACTATGACCTTGTGCAAACCAGCAAAGGCTTGCTGATGCTCGCCAAGGCACGGGTTGCGGACTGCCTAGAGCGCTATGCCTTGGAAGGCACAGTGGTTGGGACTTGCAAGGGTGCAGCTTTAGAAAAAATCAATTTCAAGCATCCTTTGTTTGATGTTCCAAACGATGATGGATCGTTCGGCTATCAGCGCCTCTCACCCATTTACACAGCCGACTATGTCGGTGATGGCGACGGTACGGGCGTGGTTCACAGTGCACCTGCTTACGGCGTAGAAGACTTTAACTCTTGCGTTAAAAACGGACTCGCCTACAAAGAGATTTTGAATCCCGTGCAAGGCAACGGCGCGTATGCGGCGGACTTCCCGCTGTTTGCGGGTCAGCATATCTGGAAGGCTGTGCCAAACGTGATTGCTGCGCTCGATGCTGCAGGTCGTTTGATGGCAACCAAAACCATTGAGCACAGCTACCCGCATTGCTGGCGCCACAAATCACCCGTGATTTACCGCGCCGCGGCGCAGTGGTTTATCCGCATGGATCACGCCACCGAACAAACGGCTGGCGTATTTGCGACCGATCCACAAAAAGACTCTTTACGCAAAATCGCCTTGAAAGCCATTGGCCAACAAGGCGATCCGAACGCGATTCAGTTCTACCCCGAGAACGGACGCACACGCCTCAGAGACATGATTGCAGGTCGACCTGACTGGTGTATTAGCCGCCAACGCGCATGGGGCGTGCCTTTGGCGCTCTTCATTCACAAAGACACAGGGGCTTTGCACCCCGACACGCCAGCGATTTTGGATACCGCTGCGAACATGATTGAAGCAGGCGGCATCGAGGCGTGGAGCGCCGCATCGCCTGAGTCCATCATTGGAGCGAAGGATGCCGAAGCCTACTTCAAATCCACCGATATTTTGGAAGTATGGTTTGACTCGGGCACGACGCATACCACGGTGCTCAAACACTCACACAAAGGCAGTGGACACGACACGGGCCCCGAAGCTGATCTGTACTTAGAAGGCCACGACCAGCACCGCGGCTGGTTCCACAGCTCCCTCCTCACCGCCTGTGCGATGTATGGCCGCGCACCGTACCGTGGGCTCTTGACGCACGGCTTCACGGTCGATAGCAAGGGTATCAAGATGAGCAAGTCGCTCAAAAACGGCATCGAACCGCAAGTAACGTGGGACAAGCTGGGCGCAGAAATCATCCGCTTGTGGGTGGCCAGCAGCGACTACTCGGGTGACATTGCGGGCGACGACAAAATCTTGGCGCGTGTGGTGGACACCTACCGCCGTATCAGGAATACGCTCAAATTCTTAATGGCGAATACGTCCGATTTTGATGCTGCCAAGGATGCTGTACCTTTTGACGAGATGCTAGAGATTGACCGCTACGCCTTATCCCGTGCGGCTTCGCTGCAAGCTGACATCTTGGCGCACTACAAGGTGTACGAATTTCACCCTGTCGTCTCCAAGCTGCAAATTTATTGCTCCGAAGATTTAGGCAGCTTCTATTTGGACATCTTGAAAGATCGCCTGTACACCACGAAAGCCAACTCAAAAGAGCGTCGTAGTGCCCAAACCGCCCTGCACCACACCACGCAAGCGATGCTGCGCTGGATGGCACCATTCCTCTCCTTCACAGCCGAAGAAGCTTGGAAGGTTGTGGGCAACTCGGAGTCCATCTTTATGGAAACCTATGCTGACCTTGGTAAAAGCAACGATACGCTTGCAGCCAAGTGGCAACGCATTGCCGAAATCCGCGCCGCGGTCAACAAAGAAATTGAAGTGCTACGCGCTGATGGCAAAGTAGGATCGTCCTTGCAAGCCAATATCCACGTGGCCTGCGACAGTAGCGATTACGACTTACTGAGTAACTTGGGTAGCGACATCAAGTTTGTCTTCATCACATCCAAAGTGACACTGGTCAAAGGCAATGTGCTCGCAATTGCTGTCTCGTCGTCTGAAGACGTTAAATGCGATCGCTGCTGGCATTACGTGGCTGATGTAGGTAGCAACACAGAACATCCAACGATCTGCGGACGCTGTATCAGCAACTTGTTTGGCGCTGGTGAAGCGCGGAGTTTTGCTTAAATGGCAAAGTATCAATCCTCTCGCAGCCCTTTATGGATGTGGCTTTGCATCTCACTCATCGTCATCATTGCCGATCAATTTACCAAGGTGCTCATCGTAGGAAGCTATCAACTGGGTGATGCCACACGGGTCACGTCATTCTTTAACATCGTGCGGGTTCACAACACAGGCGCGGCGTTTAGCTTTTTAGCAGGCGCAGACGGTTGGCAACGTTGGTTCTTCACAATCGTTGGCGCTGTCGCCGTGATCGTGATTGTCTGGCTCTTGCGATCGAACGGCTCGCAGCGTTTATTTGCAACCGCGCTTTCGCTGATTTTGGGCGGTGCAATCGGCAATGTGATCGACCGCCTCTGGCACGGCTACGTGGTGGATTTTCTCGATTTCCACCTAGCAGGCATTCACTTCCCTGCATTTAACGTGGCCGATAGCGCCATTACTTGCGGCGCGATTTGCTTGATTTTGGACGAGTTGTTACGGGTGAAGCGCGCGCGAACTTAGGCTTTGTAGAGGGCTTAGTTTCACGCCCCGATTTGCCTCGAACGCGTTTCACTTCATTAGCGCCAGCCATATCAGCGGGCCTAGAAAATTTATCCAACTCTTGCTTATCTGATTTGGGTTCGCCGCGTTTGCTATCCACCAACAAGTCGTCTTTGAGCAGCTTGAAATCAATCTTGCGCGCATCCAAATCGACACCGGCCACTTGCACACGCACAGGGGTGCCAGCGGCGTACCGGATACCCGTGCGCTCGCCGCGTAGCTCTTGCCGTGCTTCGTCGAATCGGTAATATTCGCCGCCCAGCTCGGTGATGTGAATGAGGCCTTCCACAAACATCTGGTCTAGCGTCACGAACAAACCGAAGCTAGTCACCGTGCTCACGACACCCGTGAACTCTTCGCCTAAAAACTCTTTTACATATTTGCATTTCAGCCATTGCTCGACATCGCGGCTAGCTTCGTCGGCACGGCGTTCGCATGCCGAGCAGTGCAGCCCTGCGGCTTGCCACGCCTCTTGGTCGGCTAGTTGCTGTTTCGATAGCTTCTTGGAAGCCCTATCCGCAGTGTCTGGCATACCTTGCGCGGCAGTAGGTGGTTTTCGCTTCGCTATCCATTGGTTGAGCTTGGTATGCGCTTGCGTGGGCGTGGGCAGATTCGGAAGTTTGTACGTCGTTTCGTTCAACGTCGCTTTAATCACGCGATGTACCAGCAAATCAGGATAGCGGCGGATGGGACTAGTGAAATGCGTATACGCCTCAAACGCCAATCCAAAGTGTCCGCTGTTAATCGGCGTGTAAATCGCCTGCTGCATGGAGCGCAAAAGCATCGTGTGGATTTGCGCCGCGTCAGGGCGCTCTTTGGTGGCATTCGCAATCGCTTGGAACTCGGCAGGAATCGGCTCTGCGCTCAAGGTTGCTATCACGCCAATGGCTTTTAAATAGTTGCGCAGGATTTCTTTTTTCTCGGGCGTTGGGCCTTCGTGTACGCGGAATAATCCTGGGTTTTTACTCTGAGCAATGAAGTCCGCTGAGCACACGTTGGCGGCCAACATGCACTCCTCGATCAAGCGATGCGCGTCGTTGCGTTTGCGTGGCACGATGCGTTCGATGCGTCCGTTTTCGTCGCAAATAATTTGCGTTTCTACCGTATCAAAATCCACTGCACCGCGCACGTTACGAGCAGTCAAGAGTGCACGGTACACGTCGTGCAAATGCTCTAGATGCGGCACCAGCATTGGGTTCTGGGCATTTCGTTTCAATGCTTCTAAACCTTTGGTGTTGGTCAAAATGGCGGCGACTTCGTTATAGGTAAATCGCGCGTGGCTAAACATCACCGCAGGGTAGAACTGATACGCGTGCAGCTCGCCCTCATTGGTAATCAGCATGTCGCAGACCATGCACAGGCGCTCGACTTCGGGGTTCAGCGAGCACAGACCATTGGACAATTTTTCGGGCAACATCGGAATCACGCGACGCGGAAAGTACACACTGGTAGCGCGTTCATATGCGTCGATGTCAATCGCCGCGCCTGTCTCCACATAGTGACTCACATCGGCAATCGCCACCAGTAAACGCCAACCATTTGGTTTTTTACCTTTCCCAATGACCGCAGGTTCGGCATACACCGCATCGTCAAAATCGCGAGCGTCTTCGCCGTCAATCGTAACCAGCGGCACGTCGGTTAAATCAACGCGGTCTTTTTTATCTTTGGCCAACACCTTATCTGGCAAGGCTTTGGCGGCTTTTAAGCACGCTTCGCTAAACAGATGCGGCACATCAAATTTGCGCACAGCAATTTCAATTTCCATGCCTGGGTCGTCTGCACTGCCCAGCACTTCGGTGATCTTGCCGATAGGTTGTGCAAAGAGCGCGGGCTTCTCGGTCAAGCTAATCACGACGATCTTGCCCGTCCACTCATCGGCTTGCGCTTTGGTGAGCTTGGGAATCAAAATATCTTGTCCATAGCGCTTGTCTTCGGGCGCAACCACCCAAACTCCACCTTCGTTCAGCAATCGTCCAATGATGGAGCGCTCTGGGCGGTCTAGAATATCCAGCACATGTCCTTCTGGACGGCCTTTACGGTCAAGCCTTTGGATACGCACTAAGACCGAATCACCATGCAGCACGGCGCGCATTTCGTTCATCGCCAAATACACATCCGCACCACCATCGTCGCGCTGCACAAAGCCATGCCCATCGCGGTGTCCGAGCACAGTGCCCTTAAATTCTGAGAGTAACCCTGCGGATTCCTTCGAGCTTTCGATTTTTGTTTTCATATTTATAGGTTAATGCCTCCGAAAATCAGAGGGACTGGTACAATCTGCCGCTTGATTTCCTGAGATGCCCAGGTGGCGGAATTGGTAGACGCACTAGTTTCAGGTACTAGCGAGTAACATCGTGGGGGTTCGAGTCCCTTCCTGGGCACCATCTTAACGCAGCTTGGCGTTCGCCTTCGCCGCCACACATAAAAAACCTTACTTTGAAAGCAACTGCGTGAAATTTTTATCCGATAACTGGCATTTGATTCTTGTTGCACTCACCTCTGGTGGACTGCTTATTTGGCCACTCATTAAAGAAAGCAAAGCTGGCTTAACTGCGGCGATGGCGGTGCAACTGATCAACCGTGAACGCGGTATTTTGATTGACGTGAGCAACCCAGACGAGTTTGCTGCTGCACATGCCAATGGCGCTAAAAATATTCCACTGAGCGAGCTAGAAGCCAAGCTAGCTATCGCTGTCAAAAAGAAAGACACGCCCATTATCTTTATTTGCCCTATGGGTAAACGCTCGGCGACGGCCACAGCAACAGCGAAAAAAATGGGGTACACCGCAGCACAAAATTTATCTGGCGGCCTCAAGGCTTGGCGCGACGCCAACATGCCTATTCAGAAAGCGTAAATTCATGCAAACCGTCAAGATGTACACCACTGCGGTATGCCCGTTTTGCATCCGTGCCAAGCAAATCTTGAAATCCAAAGGCGTGGAGTCCATTGACGAAGTGCGGATTGATACCGATCCCGCTGCTCGCACCCACATGATGGAGACAACGGGCAAGCGCACCGTGCCGCAAATCTACATTGGTAACACGTACGTGGGTGGCTGCGACGAGCTGATGGCACTCGACAAAGCAGGCGAGCTTGTTCCTCTTTTGAATTCCAAATAATCCATTTCAACTCATGACAACCGCAAAAACAACGCCCCAACCCAACCCTTCCGATGCAGCGACGCTTGAACCCGTTTTCCAAATTCAGCGCGTGTATTTGAAGGAACTCTCACTTGAGCAACCTAACTCGCCAGCGATTTTTTTAGAAACAGAGCAGCCACAACTTGATATTCAACTCAGTATTGAAACTTTGCCTGTGTTGGAAGGCATTTTTGAAGTCAGCGTGACGGCGCATGTGCACACATCACTCAAAGATAAAACAGTCTTTTTGATTGAAGCTAAGCAAGCCGCCATTTTTGAAATACGCCACTTGTCTGCCGATCAAATGGGCCCGATTTTGGGTATTGCTTGTCCGCAAATCATCTACCCTTATTTACGCAGCAACGTGGCTGATGCCATCAATCGTGCAGGCTTCCCTCCGGTGCATTTGTCTGAAGTTAACTTCCAAGCCATGTACGAGCAGCAGCAGGCGGACCTGCAAAATTCGCTCCAAAATGCCCCAGCGGCGAACGACTAATTAACCGCCTCTTCAATAGGCGAGTAAGCAAGACGCACATAGATTGGGGCAAAAGCCTCGGCTTGTGTGACCTCGATCAGCGCTTCACGCGACAACTCAAGCATCGCGACAAAGGTCACCACGAGAACGGGGACACCCTTGGCTGGGTCAAACAGACTCTCAAACGGCGCAAAGGGACGTCCGCTTTGTAGATGCGCGGTGAGCTGACGCAGCAAATGGCTCATGTACTCACGCACCGACAAAGCTTCACGCGAAATTTTATGATTCGTCACCAACTTGGCACGGCGCACTAAGTCTGCCCATGCACCCTGCAAATCCACCGCATGAACGTCTGGCCAGCGCGGTGCTAATGATTGCTCGATAAGCACCTGCGTCCGTAAAAAATCACGCCCCAGCTGAGGCAACTCGTTAATCTGCGCGGCTTGCAGCTTGGTTTCTTCATACGCCAACAGGCGGCGTGTGAGCTCGGCACGTGGGTCTTCGCCCTCTAACCCATCCGCTGTCGGCTTAGGTGGCAGAAGCATGCGTGATTTGATTTCAATCAGCATCGCAGCCATGAGCAAATACTCGGCAGCAAGCTCTAAATTGTGATTCCGAATCTCATCGACGTAGCCCAGATATTGCTTGGTCAGCGCCGCCATCGGGATATCAAGAATATTGAAGTTTTGCTTGCGAATCAGGTACAAGAGCAAATCCAGCGGACCTTCAAAGGCTTCTAAAAAAACCTCTAGTGCATCGGGCGGGATGTACAGATCCTGCGGCATGGCGAACAATGGCTCGCCATAGAGCTTGGCCAGCGCAACCTGATCAACGACTTCCATAAACGTAGGATTTTTGCGCCACACGACCCGCGGCAATATCGGCCGCCGCATCGCGGTTAATCGCCTTGTCCCACAGCAAGCCACGACCCGCCAATTGCTCGGCTTCTAGCGTGGGTTTGGCAGCTTTGAGCTGGTCAATAAACTGCGTGGTTTCAGATTGGTAGTCGGGGCGGCGAAAGATATTCATAATCACAGGGTTTCGGGTTAAAGTAGCATTTTACCGAGAGGATTACCATGAAAAAGCTCATTGCATATGTTGTTTTACTTGCTTTAATGAATTACCTGCAAGGCTGCGCTGCACCCACCGCGACCTCAGAGCGCTACCGACTGCTCTCTGAGCCCGTTATGGAGTCTGTCAAAGCTGGCATGTCGCAAGCCGAAGCGTGGCGCATCTTGGGTGAACCGTGGAATACAACGGTTTACCCTCTGAAGCCCAACGAGACGTATCAAAACTGGAAATGGCGCAACTTTCTAGACGAAGGCATGTTGTTTGCTATCGTTTTAGATAAAGACAATCGAGTCATTCGAACCGAAACATGGCGCGATATCCACGATGCAAAAAACATCAGCGCGTCCAGCTGGAACTAAATATGCCACCAACCAGAAGGACATTGACCGCCATGGGATTGATTGCATCACTACTGGGTTTAATCGGTTGCGATCCAGCCGCGTGGGAAGCTGAACGCAAGCGTTTGCAGCCAGAAAATTTTGACAAAATTAAAGCAGGCATGCTGGAGATGGAAGTTATCCAAATCCTCGGTAAGCCGCATCAGATGGTCACTTACCCTCTAAAGCCAAGTGAATTGAACTACCACTGGCGCTGGCGCAATAGCAACAATGAACCTATGATTTTTAGCGCGATTTTTGATCCTGACAAAGTCGTCATTCGCACCGAACAAATGCGTGACGTCCAGCAATATCAAAGTGGCAGCTAGTGAATTCGCATCCCTGGCTGCGCGCCTGCGATGGGTTCCAGAATGTAAATGCCAGCGTTAGATTTTTCGTCCGCATGAGACGCGGCAAGCACCATGCCCTCCGACACACCAAACTTCATCTTGCGCGGCGCAAGATTTGCCACCATTACGGTGTGCTTACCAATTAAATCGGCTGGTTTGTATTG
>JANXRP010000089.1 GCA_025352965.1 Comamonadaceae bacterium | reverse complement strand
CGTGCCCCGCAAAGGCGCTCACCAGCATCATCAGCGTGCTTTTGGGCAAATGAAAGTTAGTGAGCAACACATCCACCATTTGAAACTCAAACCCTGGCGTGATAAAGATATTGGTGTCGCCCGATAACTGCTTTGTTTTGGCATAGGTCTCCAGCGTGCGCACCGTCGTTGTGCCCACTGCCACAAGCCTTGATCCACGTGCCTTGCAGGCCGCTATAGCCTCCAACGTCACAGCGGGTATGGCATAGCGCTCGTAGTGCATGACATGATCGCTAATCTTCTCGGTCTTCATCGGCTGGAACGTCCCAGCACCCACGTGCAGCGTCACGCTCGCGGTCTGCACACCTTGCGCTGCAAGGGCTGCCAGCACGCTCTCATCAAAGTGCAAAGCCGCCGTTGGCGCTGCCACCGCGCCTGGGTATTTGGCAAACACGGTTTGATAGCGCGATTCGTCGTCGCTGTCATCCGCGTGCTCAATATAAGGAGGTAGGGGCACATGCCCATGCTTTGCCATCAGTGCATAGGGGTCGCTAGAGAAGCGGAAGTGAAACAGCTCGTCGTTCGTTCCCGCGCGCCCAAGCAGCGTTGCTGAAAAGCCGCCGTCACGACCGCCCGCCATCCGCAGCACGGAGCCGACTTGCGGTTTTTTGCTCACACGCATGTGCGCCACAACCTCGAAGTTATCCAGCACGCGCTCAACAAGCAATTCCAGCTTACCGCCCGTCGCCTTCTCGCCAAACAGCCGCGCCTTCACCACTTGTGTGTCGTTAAACACCAGCAAATCGCCCGAACGCAGCAAACGAGGCAGCTCGTTAAACACGCGATCTACGGGTGCGTGCGCAGTTCCATCCAGCAAACGCGAGCTGCTGCGCACGCTGGCGGGATGCTGGGCAATCAGTTCTGGCGGGAGGAGGAAATCAAAATCCGAAGTATTCATGGCGCGCTATTCATAAGACAATGACGATTATCCGTTTATGAATACTGCGCCTGCCACACCTTCTATTCCCGCAAAGCCTCACGCAAAAACTCATGCACAAAGAGCGCTGACAAAGCTCGGCCTTGTGCGCGATATTGATTTTGCGCTGCATCTACCGCTGCGCTACGAGGACGAGACGCACATCACGGCGCTACGCGACGCACGGCATGGCGAGACCGTGCAGATTGAAGCCGTGGTGACACAAAGCAGTATTCAGTCACGTGGCAAACGGCAATTGATGGTGACCGTACGCGATCAAACAGATGAGTGCCAGCTTCGCTTTTTTAACTTTTATCCCTCGCACCAACGCACACTGGCAGTTGGCGCAAGCTTATGGATTCGCGGCGAACTCAAGCGCTCGCTGGCTGGGCTATCGATGTTGCACCCAAGCTTCAAACCCGCTGTGGGCGAGCTCGCGCAAGTGCTGACTGCCGTGTATCCCACCACCGCTGGGCTGCCACAAGGCTATATCCGCAAAGCCGTGTGGGGTGGACTGCTAAGGGCCTCGCAACGCAGCGAGTTGTCTGAGACGGTGGTGATTTCCCATCTGCCAAGCCTTGCCGATTCGCTGGAGTTGCTGCATCACCCAACACCTGATGTCTCGATTGCTGAGTTAGAGGATAAATCGCATCCCGCGTGGCAACGGCTCAAAGCCGAAGAGCTACTCGCACAGCAACTCTCACAACTACAGGCGCGGCGCGAACGGGCGAAGATGCGGGCGCATGCGTTAAAAGCTCCCCCCGCACAGGGGGATGTCAGCTTAATCAACCAGTTACTCGCAATCCTCCCCTTCCAACTCACCGCCGCACAAGAGCGTGTGCAACGCGAGATTGCCGCCGACCTCGCACTGGCTAAACCCATGAACCGCCTCCTGCAAGGCGATGTGGGATCGGGCAAAACAGTCGTTGCAGCCCTCGCTGCCGCGCAATGTATCGAAGCGGGATTTCAATGTGCGCTGATGGTGCCCACAGAAATTTTGGCACAGCAACACTTTGCAAAGTTAGTGGGTTGGTTGGAACCGCTGCTTGCCACACGTGGCTTATCGGTAGCTTGGCTGTCGGGCACGCAAAAAGCCAAAGAGCGGCGCGAGATGCTGGCAAAAATTGAATCGGGCGAAGCCGCGCTTGTGGTGGGCACACACGCCATCATCCAAAGCAAGGTGACGTTTGCAAAATTGGCGCTCGTCATCGTTGATGAGCAGCACCGCTTTGGCGTGGCACAGCGTTTGGCGCTTAAAGAAAAAACGCAAGGAGACATGTATCCGCACTTGCTGATGATGTCTGCAACACCCATCCCGCGTACCTTGGCAATGAGTTACTACGCTGACTTGGATGTGTCCACCATCGACGAACTGCCGCCTGGACGCACGCCCATCATCACCAAAATCGCGCGCATGACCAAGCGCGATGAAGTCGTGCGCCGCATCGTGGATCAGCTCAAAGCAGGAAGGCAGGTGTACTGGGTTTGTCCTTTGATTGAAGAGAGCGAAGCCGTCGATTTGGTCAATGCCACCGAAACACACGAAGCCCTGCAAGCCGCATTAAAAAATGTAAGTATGGGGGCGTTGCCAAGTGCCAAGGTGGAATTGCTGCACTCAAAAATCCCCACGCCTGCGAAGAAGGCGATCATGCAAGCGTTTGAAAAAAATGAAGTGCAAGTGCTGGTGTCCACCACGGTGATCGAGGTCGGCGTCGATGTCCCGAACGCCACGCTGATGGTGATTGAGCACGCCGAGCGCTTTGGACTGGCGCAGCTACACCAGCTCAGAGGCCGTGTAGGGCGTGGCTTGGCAGCCTCTGCTTGTGTGCTGCTGTACGCAACCAACGAATCGGGGCGGCTTGGCGATGCAGCCAAAGCGCGACTCAAAGCGATGGTGGATACGACGGATGGGTTCGAAATTGCACGGCGTGATTTGGATATCCGAGGGCCAGGAGAATTTTTAGGCGCACGGCAATCGGGGGCGCAAATGCTGCGCTTTGCTGATTTGTCAAAGCCAGAGGATCAAGACTGGCTCAAGTGGGCGCAGGTCACCGCGCCAACACTGCTGGATGCCAAGCCAGATATGGCCTTAAAGCATGTAGAGCGGTGGTTGCCAAGCGGTAGCTCGTTTATGGGAGCGTAAAATAAATTATGACCTTGACCGAACTCAAATACATCGTCGCCGTCGCACGCGAGCGGCACTTTGGCAAAGCAGCAGACGCTTGCCATGTGTCGCAGCCCACGCTGTCGGTGGCGATTAAAAAGTTAGAAGACGAGTTAGAAATCAAGCTCTTTGAGCGCAACAGCGCCGAGATCACCGTTACCCACTTAGGCGAACAAATCGTTGTCCAAGCCCAGCGCGTGATGGAAGAAGCGGCTCAAATTAAAGAGATGGCCAAACGCGGCAAAGACCCGCTGGCTGGTACTTTGAGCCTTGGCATCATCTACACCATTGCGCCCTACGTGCTGCCTGCGCTCATGCGCCAAGTGATTGACCGCACGCCGCAAATGCCGTTGATGCTGATTGAAAACTTCACGCACAAGTTGCTTGAGCAATTGCGCCAAGGCGAAATTGATTGCGCCATTTTGGCCGAGCCTTTTGATAGCTCGGGGCTAGCTACTGCACCACTCTATGACGAGCCCTACCGCGTGGCGGTGCCCAGCACGCATGCGCTTGCTAAACAAACGTCGGTCAGTGTGACTGAGCTTGAATCTGAAAATCTTTTATTGCTTGGCAATGGTCATTGCTTTCGTGATCATGTGCTCGGTGTATGCCCTGAAAGCCAAGCAGGACGTGGCTTAGTGGGCAGTGCGTCCGCTGACGGCATCCGCCGCAGCTTTGAAGGCTCGTCGCTAGAGACCATCAAACACATGGTCGCCGCAGGCATGGGCGTGACGCTCGTGCCACGCCTTGCCGTACCGATAGAAGCACGTCGCTCAAAAACGGATTCGCTCTATGTGAAATATCTGCCTCTCAAATTGGCCAAAGGCGAGCTAGAGCCCACGCGGCGCGTGGTGTTGGCGTGGCGACGCAGTTTTACGCGTTACGAAGCGATTGCCGCACTTAGAAACGCGATCTACGCCTGCGATTTGCCTGATGTCACATGGCTCTCTACTTAGACCTGATTCGCTGGAACAGACCCGTGGGCTGGCTCTTGCCGCTGTGGCCAACGCTCGCTGCGCTGTGGATTGCCTCCGCACAAACCAACCAAGCTCTGCCGTCCCTGCATTTGCTAGTCGTCTTTACGCTAGGCACATTCTTGATGCGTAGTGCAGGCTGCTGCGTCAACGATGCCGCAGACAAAGACTTCGATGTGCACGTCAAGCGCACCGCCAATCGCGCTGTCGCCAGCGGCAAGCTCTCGCAATTTGAGGCCGTCGCTGCGGGAGTGGTACTGGCATTTTTGGCATTTTTGCTCGTGCTGACAACGAATACCGCAACCATCGCTTGGTCGTTCGCAGCGCTGGCCATCGCCATTGCTTATCCGTTTGCCAAACGCTTCATCGCCATGCCGCAAGCCGTTCTGGGCGTGGCTTTTAGCTTTGGCATCCCGATGGCGTTTGCAGCCGTGCAGGGTCATGTGTCCATGCTGGCTTGGCTGCTACTGCTGGGCAATTTGTTTTGGGTATTGGCCTACGATACCGAATACGCCATGGTCGATAGAGACGATGATTTAAAAATTGGCATGAAGACATCCGCCATTACGCTGGGACGCTTCGATGTGATGGGTATCATGCTTTTTTATATCTTGTATTTAAGCATCTGGCATTGGCTGATTGTCTGCAGCCCTTATCAGCTAAAGCTTTCCAGCCCCATGCTTTGGTATGCCGCACTGGCTGTGGCTTGCGGACAAGTGGTTTGGCATTTTTTGCTGATTCGCCAGCGAGAGCGGATGAGCTGCTTTAAGGCATTTCGCGTCAATCACTGGCTAGGATTTACGCTGTTTGCAGGTGTGGCGCTAGCGCTGTAATCAATGCACCATGATCGGCGTTGCAGCCAGCGCTGCATAGCCTTCTAGCGTTTTTTCAATTTCATCAATGCTGGGGGCTTTGCGCTGCCAGCCATCCAGTTTTGCTTGGAACAGTTCGGCCCACGAACCGTCTAAATACACTTCACGCCCCGATCGCTTGTCCACAATTTCAAACCCATGACGCAGCATCTTGCCCTTAAAGGGATCGAAGTCAGCGGCTGGTGCTTTGAGTTGAGGCTCCGTCAAGTTAATAAAAGGCTTGTCGTATGGCGGCGCATTCATGTGCAGCACGGCATAGTCTTCGGAGTCATAAATAATTTGCATGGTGTGATTCTAGAGCGTGTGGGTTTACTCTTTGCTGCTGAGCTGCGAATCGGTGACGCCACCGCTATCTGTCAATCGGATACGCACAGGTAGATACGAGAGTGCCTCTGCAAGCCACACCTCCACGGTTTGATCGAACGCGCGGCGTGGACGGCGTAGCACTTTGATGGCCTGCGTCTCGCCAATGGGGAGCAGCAATGACTCGCTGGCCTGCACTTCAAACGCCCATATCTCCAACTCGTCAACGCTTGCCACTGGGATCTCAATCACTTGGCCTGCTTTAAACTTCTCTGGCTGGCCCGCAAAAAGACTCGCCAGTTGAATGAGAAAGCTAGCCCTATCTTGCGAGCCCATAGCCAGCTTGGCCTCGGGACGATTATTTGAAAACGTGACCGTATTTTTGGCATGATCGAAATGCGTTGCCTGTTCCGATCTGCCGCGCCGCTTCTCACCAAAGCGCGCGGGCACAAGCCCTGCTGCGCCCAGCGTACCGCTACTGATTTGTTTAACGATGGAAATGCCGAAGTAGGTGGCTTCGTAACTGAGCTCGTAATGCGTAGCTTGCCCCGTTTTCTCTGCTTTGGCAGAATGCCAAATCAAGCTTGCGCGTGCGCTATCGCCATCCTTGGTCACACTGTAGCGCAGCTGCACGGACTCAGGCGCCATAGCCCGTAAGGCTTGTCGCTCATGGCCTGTGGGCAAGGAAGCCGCCGCTAGGGCAGGCAAAGCTTGCGTGCTAGGTGCGGGAGGATCCTCTTGCGGCGGCAGTGCCACGGGCGCAGGCGTGACAGGTTCGGCGGGCGGTGATTCGGCTTTAACGGACTTGTCGGCAGGTTTGGGTATGAGGGGTTCATCTGCCGCTTCCTGCGGCAAAATCGCCACATCAAACGACTGCTCGACCTGTGCCGCAAGTCGATTGAGCGTGAGCACCGCGTTCAACCCCGCAAGCAGCAGCACATGAAGCAGCAGCACGGCAAGGTACAGCCCCCAGCGCGGCGAGCGCACGGGCAAGTCTGCACCACTAAAATCACTCTTATTCACGCGCACGCTTACCCTTCTTTTTTATTACTATGAAACTTGCCACTTACCAAGACGGCTCACGCGACGGTCAGCTTGTGGTTGTCTCGCGCGATTTAGCTCTCGCGCATTATGCGACGAGCATTTGCAACACGATGCAGCAATTGTTAGACGATTGGAACTTTTTAAGCCCGCAATTGCAAGACCTCTTCGATGCGCTCAATCGCAACACGGCTCGTCACGCTTTTCCATTTGATGCTGCGCGTTGCATGGCACCGCTACCACGCATGTATCAATGGGCAACCTCCTCCAAAACGACTCACGCACGAGTCAATCAACAGCACGGCGGCGATGCGGTTTTGACCTCGCTTCAATTGGATGCAGATCAGACGTTCGGCTTCTTCACAGAGGGCGTACCGCCCAAAGCCACATCGACACAGCTACGGGACGGCATCAGGTTGATGGTACGCATCAATCACTTAGACTCCACGCCCAGCTTTGAGCCCGTTGCCGTCACGATGGACGAAAACCCACAGGCTGAGGACAAAGCGTGAATGAGATTGAACAAACGCGCGAGTGGGTAGACCGTGCTGTCATTGGCCTTAACTTCTGTCCTTTTGCCAAAGCCCCGCAGATCAAAGGCTTAGTGCGCTATGTGCTGCACAAAGGCAAACAAAGCGAGGCGCTACTGAAAGTGCTGTCCGAGCAATTGCTGTACCTGCAAACCACGCCACCTGAAATTTGCGAAACAATACTGCTCATTCATCCCAAAGCGCTCACGGATTTTTTAGACTACAACGATTTTTTAGAAGA
The DNA here is from genome assembly GCA_025352965.1 of Comamonadaceae bacterium. Taxonomy (GTDB): domain Bacteria; phylum Pseudomonadota; class Gammaproteobacteria; order Burkholderiales; family Burkholderiaceae_C; genus JASGCK01. The sequence goes on along the minus strand of JANXRP010000089.1, from coordinate 5,559 downwards.
TACCGACAGTTTGCTGGAACGCTTAGATTTAGATGGTACGTTTCAAATTGCCAGTTTCCATCCCGACTATCAATTTGCTGGATCAAACGCAGACGATCTGTCTAACTACACCAATCGCAGCCCCTATCCGATGCTGCACATCTTGCGCGAAGCCAGTATTGACAAGGCTTTGCAGGGGTATGATGATCCCGACGCGGCAGCAGATAGCATTGTGCTGCGCAACCAAGAAACCTTGCAAAAGTTGGGCAAGGCAGGCTGGGGGAAGTTATGGACGTAAAGCCCACATCTGCCAAATACGAACCAAGACCTGAGCAATCGACTGAGCTTTTAAAAGAGCTGCATATCTTGACAAAGGATGGCAAGCTCAACCAAGATACGCGCCGCAAACTCAAACAAGTGCAGCACTTGCTAGGCTTTATCGAGCCCCTGCTCAAGCAAACCCATGCCAGTCATGGCTCGGCAAATCTGGTCGATCACGGTGCTGGAAAATCTTATTTGGGGTTTTTGCTCTACGATGCTTACTTCAAGGCGAGCCTTGCACCTGCGATGATCGGCACGGTGACGGGTGTTGAAACTCGTGCGGAATTGGTCACACGCTCAACCGATTTGGCTAAACGCTTTGGCTTTGATGGCATGCAATTTTTAAACGCATCAGTCGCCGAATCCAGTCACTCAAGCACCCTGCCGTCACGTATTGACATCGTGACCGCGCTGCACGCGTGCGATACCGCAACAGATGATGCGATCGCCTTTGGCCTGGCGCACAAGGCCGAACACATGGTGTTGGTGCCTTGTTGTCAAGCCGAAATGGCTGCGTGCTTGCGAAGCAGCAAACCCAGCGCCAAGACGCTACAAAACAATCCGCTGGCCGAGCTGTGGCGCAGACCCATCCACACGCGCGAATTTGGCAGTCAACTCACCAACGTGCTGCGCTGTTTGCAGTTAGAAAGTAACGGCTACCAAGTCACGGTGACGGAACTTGTTGGCTGGGAGCACTCGATGAAAAACGAATTGATTGTGGCCAGCAAATCGCCGCAGGCGCAAAGCCAATCGGCACAAAAAACAAGCCTCGCCAAGTTAACAGCGCTGTTAGAGATGGCAGGCTTACAAAGCCAAAGCGTTATCGGCCAGCGGTTTTTAGCAGGTCAGCCAATGGCTTAACGGTCTCAGCACCCAAGGCTTTTTCCAATTGCGGTAAAAGCGCATCCAAGTCAGTCAAATTGTTCGCCGTTTGTACCGCCAGATTGAGTCTAAAACCACGCAGACCCAAATTGGCAGAGAGTGCAGTTGCCAGCTTGCTCGCATCAAAAAAGACACTCGCTTGCTGCGGCGATGGCCTTCCTGGCGGCGCAGACGCTACTTGCACGGGGTCGATTGCTGGAGCGATCCGCGTCGGCACCTTGGTAGGCATTGGCTCAACAAATCCAAGCTGAACCATCTGATACAAATCCACCGATGTAAACCCATGCTGCACGCTGGCCGCCAAAATGTCAGCCGAATCACGCACACCATCACACATCAAAAATGGAAAATGGTATTTGCGAGGCATCGTCTCTGCACGCTCTTTAAGCGCCTGACGCCCCGCGGCAGTTTTAACGTAAATCATGTGCCCCAGCTTAGCCGCACGAGGCGTGTACCGTCAAGAGGGTTAATCAGGATTACGGCTTAGCCGTCGATGCGGTAGCAGCAGGCGCTGCCGCTGCGGGTGGGTGATCCGTTTCGATTCCGTGTTTTTCGCCGCCCATATCGATGTTGCCGCCCTTCGACATGAGATATAGAGCAGCGCCAGCAAGGACGATAAAGCCAATAATAAGTTTAATCATTTTGAAATCCAATAGTTGAAATTGTGAATGCTTGCTTTCATTAAAAAAGCCCCTCAAGATCTTAATCTTGAAGGGCTCTAGTTAACTGACAATGTCGTTAATTGGACTGATTAGTCGTTTGCGTAAATGTCCACGTCTTTGGTTTCTTTAATGAACAGCATACCGATCACAAACGTACCAGCCGCCACAACCACTGGGTACCACAGACCGTAGAAGATGTCGCCTGTGGCCGCCACCATCGCAAACGCGATAGGAGGCAAGAGTCCACCAAACCAGCCGTTACCAATGTGGTACGGCAGGCTCATCGAGGTGTAACGAATACGTGTTGGGAACAACTCGACCAGCATCGCTGCGATCGGACCGTACACCATGGTGACCAAGATCACAAGGAACACGAGGATGGCCAAAACCATGCCCTTGTTCATGCCAGCGTCATCAGCTTTAGCCAAAAGGCCTTTGTCTTTTGCTTCAGCCAAAACAGCCTTCTTGAAGTCACCAATCGCTTTGCCGCTGTCAGCGTCGAAACCATTTTTAGCTGCGTTCAACACACCGCCAACCGATGGAATCTCTTTGTCACCCATCTTGATGACCGTTGGGCTACCTGCTGCACCCGCTACGTTTTTGTAAGGGATGAAGTTTTGTGCCAAGACACGTTTTGCTTGGTCGCAAGAGCTAGTGAAATCGATTTCACGGGCAATTGGCGAACCTTGGAACGAGCAAGTGACTGGATCAGCAGACACGGTCACGGTAGACGCTTGCTGTGCTTTAACCAATGCTGGGTTGGCATATTGCAACATCATGGGGAACGCAGTGAAGTACGTCACAGCCGCAATCAAGCAACCCGCCATGATGATGATCTTGCGACCAATCTTGTCGGACAAAGCGCCAAAGAAAATGAAGAACGGTGTGCCAATAATGAGCGACGCTGCGATCAACAAGTTAGCCGTCACGTTGTCCACTTTAGCAATGGTCGTGAGGAAGAACAGCGCGTAGAACTGACCCGAGTACCACACCACAGCTTGACCAGCGGTAAGACCCAAGAGAGCCAAAATCACGATCTTCAGATTTTTCCATTGACCGAACGACTCGGACAGTGGTGACTTAGAGGTTTTGCCTTCAGCTTTCATTTTGGCGAAAGCAGGTGACTCGTTCAGTGACAAGCGAATCCACACCGAAATGCCCAGCAAAATGATCGAGACCAAGAACGGAATGCGCCAGCCCCATGTGTCAAAGTCTGCGCCCAGTGCTTGGCGGCAAACCAAAATCACAATCAGGGAGACCATCAAGCCCAGCGTCGCTGTGGTTTGAATCCAAGAGGTGTAAGCGCCGCGTTTGCCCATAGGCGCGTGCTCGGCAACGTACGTTGCCGCACCGCCGTACTCGCCGCCAAGTGCCAAACCTTGCAACATGCGCAAAGCGATCAAAATCACAGGTGCGGCCATGCCGATGGTGGCGTAGTTAGGGAGGCAACCCACGATAAACGTGGACAAGCCCATAATCAAAATCGTCACCAAGAAGGTGTACTTACGGCCAATCATGTCGCCCAAGCGGCCAAAGAAGATGGCACCAAACGGGCGAACCAAGAAGCCAGCAGCAAAAGCCAACAGCGCAAAAATGTATTGCGCGCTTGGGTCAAGGCCAGAGAAAAACTGCTTACCAATAATGGCAGCGAGTGAGCCATACAAGTAAAAGTCATACCATTCAAATACCGTACCGAGGGAAGAAGCGAAAATCACTTTCTTCTCTTCAGCCGTCATCGCGCGAGCTGCAGCTGTAGCCATGAGAGTCTCCTAAAAAAGTTGGGGAAATAACGAAACAAAAACAAAGTCGCAACGACCGCATGCACCGTTGCTTGAGAGTGACTGTCGCGGCAGGCGCTGACGGTCTCCTGACTTTTGAAGCACCAAAACCCTAGGATTTACCCTAGGTTTTCTTTTTTGTTTTAGCCATTGACGCAGCGCCAGCGCTCATGCTGTTCAAAGTTTCCAGCGTCATCTTTTGCACCTCAAGCGCTTGCACCGAAGCCTTGAGCGCATTCGTGTTTTGCTCAAGCCAAAAAAGCACCGTCTTCAGCTCACTGATACGCTTTTCCAACTCCGCAGGATCCATTGACGGCATCGCCCACTCGGGCATACCTGGAATCTTAGGCATCGTCATAGCGCCAAAGCCCGTAGCACCTTCACCAAGCCCGCTATTGGCAGACATGTTTTTAGTAAACTGCTGCATGAAATCAATGCCCGCCGTGAACGGATTGAAAGCAGACTCAGTAGAAGTTGTAGATGATTCGGTCATAGTATTACTCCAATAGATAGACAATCGAAGCCCTCACTCTACACCCTTTTCCCACTCCAATGACCACCCTAGAGTCAGTACAACTTGAGATAGCACAACTGCAAGCCAAGCTGGATGAGGCTTTCAAGGCCTTTAGAGCCCCGCCACCCGTGCCCACCACCTGTTGCGGCCGCAGCTGCAATGGCTGCGTGTGGGAAGGCTACTTTGCTGCTGCGGCTTGGTGGGTGGAGGAGGCAAACGCCCGCCTCCAACTCGCCAGCGTTTAACCCGCTTTCACCTTCAATCGCCATGCGTGGAGCAAAGGCTCGGTATAACCACTTGGCTGCTCTAGCCCTTTAAACACAAGGTCTGTCGCCGCTTTGTACGCCATCGAAGTTTCAAAGTTACCTGCCATCGGTTGATAGAGCGCGTCACCCGCGTTTTGTCCGTCCACCACTTTTGCCATGCGCTCAAAGCTGGCGCGGACTTCGGTTTCTGTGACTACGCCGTGCAACAGCCAGTTGGCAATATGCTGACTGCTGATACGCAGGGTGGCGCGGTCTTCCATGAGGCCTACGTTGTGAATGTCTGGCACTTTGGAGCAGCCCACGCCCTGGTCAATCCAGCGCACCACGTAGCCGAGGATGCCTTGGCAGTTGTTGTCGATTTCTTGCTGCTTGTCTGTCGCCGTCCAGCTGGCTTGCACATCGGCTGGGGCAACAGGAATCGTCAAGATGTCATTCAGCATGGCATCCAGCGCCGCTGGAGCAGCCGTGCTCTTGGCGTCTTTTTCCATCTCGGCTTGAATGCTTGCCACGTTGACTTGGTGATAGTGCAGCGCATGCAGCGTCGCTGCCGTTGGGCTGGGAACCCACGCGGTGTTTGCGCCAGCGAGCGGATGCGCTTTCTTTTGCACCAGCATGTCCGCCATCAAATCGGGCATCGCCCACATGCCTTTGCCGATTTGGGCGCGCCCACGCAGACCGCACATCAAGCCCGACAAGACATTGCTCTTTTCATACGCAGCAATCCACTTCGTGCCCTTCATCGCGGCCTTGCGCAGCATGGCGCCTGCGTACATGGCGGTGTGCATTTCGTCACCCGTGCGATCCAAAAATCCTGTGTTGATGAAGGCGACGCGCGCGCCAGCGGCGGCAATGCAAGCCTTTAAATTCACGCTGGTGCGGCGTTCTTCGTCCATGATGCCTAGCTTGACGGTGTCGGCAGGCAAGCCCAGCATGGCCTCCACGCGACCAAACAGTTCTGCCGCAAATGCCACCTCGGCTGGGCCGTGCATTTTTGGTTTGACGATATAGATCGAGCCTGTGCGCGAGTTGCGGATTTGATCGGCTGTGCGTTTACGGTCGTGCATGGCAATCGTCACGGTCACCACCGCATCCAAAATGCCTTCTGGGATTTCTTTACCGTTATCAAACAAGATAGCAGGGTTGCACATCAAGTGTCC
>JANXRP010000036.1 GCA_025352965.1 Comamonadaceae bacterium | reverse complement strand
GACGCATCATTTTTGCTGCGCGGTACTACCTCTTGCGCCTGCCCAAAACGCCACCGTGCCGTTTTGATGTGGTGAGCGTCGAAGGCGGGTTGGATAGCTCGCCCAGCGTGGTTTGGCTAGAGGGCGCTTTTGATGCACCTAGTTTTTAAGTTGGCGAATTAAGTGAGTAATTGCCGAGTTGCAAACCGAACGACGGTCACGCCAGCTCTTGCTTGCCGCACGGAGGGCATGACTAAAACGCAATCATCGTAAGGCGTGCGAACGGCGTCGCTCAAGCCGTGCGTTGCGCTGCTTTGATAGCCAATGATCGTGCCTGCTTTAGCGATGACCTCTAACCCTTGGAAGGCCTCGGTAAAGCAAAAATACTCACTCTTTGCCACTACGGCATGCGTCACATGGAGCGCCCATTGCGCGGGTGCATCCGCAAGTTGCCAATCCACCAGTTGTAGCGCAGCGTCGGATACGGTCAGTGTCCCAGCTTCAATTAAAAAGCGAACGCACATGTCTTGTGCTACGGCGCGGCTAGACAAATCGCCATGGAAGCCGCACTCTAGAAGCAATGAGCGCGTGTTTGGCGCTTCGCCATCAGATAAGCCAAAACGACCAAAGTCACGCATCCGCACACCCTCTTTGTGACCTTCATCCACCACGATGTGTTGGGGTGTTTTTAGCGCTTTTGCCAATTGCAGATTGCGCGGCTGCACGCCAGTTAGCAAGAGCGGCGCAGCGCGCTCGTGCATGGAGTGCAAATCTAGCAACCAGTCAGTTTGCGCAATAAAAGGGCGTAGCGCACGTGCCCGCTGCCTCTCTTGCGTATTGGCCGCATCTATCCGCTTTGGTAGCCATTGTCGATTGAGGTCTTCATCTACAAACCGCGAGGCATCGTGATTGGACGGATCAAACTGGTCGAAGGCAGCCAGATTGCAAAGAATCAATGTGAGGCTGCCTTGCTGCGGACGTATGCCAGCTTGCAGCAACCCTAGCAGCGCCCAAGCGCCGCATAGCTCGTTGCCATGAACCAAGGCGCTTACTGTGATGTTTTGCCCAGGTTTGTCGGCCTTAAATTGCCATACTCCCTCTACGCCTGTGTTGCCTTTGCGCCAAGCGGATATGTCGGGGCAGGCTAGCTCGAACGGCAAGCGTGCAACGCTAGACTTACTCATGCTTTGGCTCATTCCTTAATGTTGGCAAAGGTGACGATTTTTTGATACTTGGCCGTCTCAGTTTTTAAAAATCTAGGCATATCTACATAGCTTGAAGCGATATCCGAACCCGAGTCCTCTAGTTTTTTTCTCACGTCTGATGATTGGAGTGACTCGGCTAGCGCTCTCTTTAGTTTGCTGGCGATGGCTTCTGGCAAGTTGGCTGGACCCATTAATGCAAACCAGACATTGATGTCCAAGCCTCGCAGTTTAAAACTTTCCGCAAGAACTGGAATTTGCGGTCCAATTGCGGATCTTTTTTTGGCCTCTGTTGTTCCTAGTGCAATGAGCTTCCCACTTTTAATATGCGGCAGCGCGCTGGATAGAACAAAAATGCCAAACTCGATGTTGTTACCTAGCAAGTCGTTGGCGAGCGGTGCTACGCCGCGATAAGGGATATGCGTCATGAATATGCCGCTTTGCTCTTTCAGCATTTCACCAGCCAAGTGCAATGCCGTTCCAACGCCCGAGCTTCCATAGCTATATTTACCTGGATTGTTCTTAACGAGGGTGATGAATTGATCGACATTGTTAACACCGCTCTTAGCCGAGGCCACAAGCACCATGGGCTGCGAGGCAATGAGGCCGATTGGCGTGAAGTCTTTGATTTGGTATTTGACGCTGGGAGAGACCAAACGACTAATGGCAATTTCGTTGTTGGCACCAACGAGCAGCGTGTAACCATCTGGGGCGGCATTTGCCACTTTTTGAGCGCCAATCGTGCCACCTGCGCCGCCTACGTTTTCAACGATAACGGGTACGCCAAGCCGTTTGGCCAGATCAGCAGCAATGGTTCGACCCGTCAAATCGGTGCTGCCGCCAGGACTGAGCGGCACGGCGGCTTCTGAATCGCCCTGACCCGGGCTCTGCAATCCAAAAATAGCGTTGCCATCGACTGCTGGAGGCGCATTGA
>JANXRP010000035.1 GCA_025352965.1 Comamonadaceae bacterium | reverse complement strand
TGGGTGTGAAATCTGCCAGTCGCACCACCACCTATGTGCTAAGCCTTGCTACGCTTGGCCTGCTGGCCATTTCTCTGGTGCACGCTGCTGGCGCTGGCACGCTGTATGGCTTTGACCGCATGGTTGTCAGCGACCCCATGGGTAATTGGCTCAAGTGCTTTGCGACGCTTGCTACGGCTGTCACACTGGTCTATGGTCGCCCGTACGCGCAGGTACGCGGTATGCTGGGATCAACCGCTGCCAAAGACGGCGTGGGCGGTGAATTCTTCACACTGTCGCTATTTGCGCTCTTGGGCATGTACGTGATGATTGATGGCAATCACTTGCTCGTTATCTATCTAGGCCTAGAGCTACTCACGCTATCCAGTTATGCGCTCGTGGCACTGCGCCGCGATAACGCACAATCCACCGAAGCGGCTATGAAATACTTTGTGCTGGGCGCATTGGCTAGTGGTTTCTTGCTTTATGGCTTGTCTATGATTTACGGCGCGACAGGCTCGCTAGAGCTATCTGCTATTTTTAAAGCCGTTTCAACAGGCAATTTAGAGCACCAATTACTGGTTTTTGGCCTCGTTTTCATCGTGGCTGGTTTGGCATTCAAACTAGGTGTTGTGCCTTTCCACATGTGGGTTCCCGATGTGTACCACGGCGCACCGACGGCTGTCACGCTCATGATTGGCGGCGCCCCCAAGCTGGCTGCATTCGCAATCGTGATTCGCTTACTGGTCGAAGGCTTGCTACCGCTTGCCGTAGATTGGCAGCAAATGCTGATGCTGCTATCGATTGCATCTTTAATCGTTGGTAACTTGGCTGCGATTGCACAAACCAATTTGAAGCGCATGCTAGCCTTCTCCACCATCGCGCAAATGGGCTTTGTGCTACTTGGTTTGATGTCGGGTGTCGTTGATAAAAACACCCTAGGTGAAGCGAATGCCTATAGCGCATCGATGTTCTACATCACCACTTACGTGCTCACTACGCTGGCAACCTTTGGCGTCATGCTGGCCTTGACACGCGAAGGCTTTGAGAGCGAAGAGATTAACGATTTGGCTGGCCTCAATCAGCGTAGCCCACTCTATGCTGGCATTTTGGCGACTTGCTTGTTTTCGCTGGCAGGCATTCCACCGCTGGTAGGCTTCTACGCCAAACTCTCCGTGCTACAAGCCCTCATCACCACAGGTGCGCCACACCTGATTGGTGTGGCTATCTTCGCTGTCGTGATGTCCTTGGTCGGCGCGTTCTACTACTTGCGCGTCGTTAAAGTCATGTACTTTGACAGCCCAGTGCAAACTGCCGCCATTACGCCCGCCAAAGACGTGAGCATCGTGCTGGGACTCAACGCGGCCCTTCTTTTCGTTCTCGGCTTGTTGCCTAGCGGATTGATGGATTTGTGCCTTGGCGCGATTACCGCCATGCTGAAAAACTAAGTGTCCCAATCTGGCTACGTCTATTTGGTCATTGGCCTCGCATTGATTGCAGCCAATCTGCCATTTCTTATATCGACACTTGGTAAACGCCCATTGGGCTTAGCCTCTCGGCTTGTTTTTCTACTCGTTGCTTATTTATGCGTAGGTGCGATTGGCTTTGCGATTGAGTCGAACTTAGGAAAAACCACAGGCCAAGGATGGGAGTTCTACGCCATCACCTTTGCGCTGTTTGTCACCTTTGCCTTCCCCAGCTTTGTGTACCGCTATTTACTGCGCCATAAATGACCAAGACGATCAATCCATCGGCTGACGACAGGCATCTTGTCGAGACCACCGTTAGCAGTAAGCTCGTCTACCATGGTGATTTTTTGCGCGTCAAACATGATGTGGTGCAGCTACCAAATGGCAAAACCGCCACGCGTGAGCACGTCGTTCACCCTGGTGCTGTCGTCATCATCCCCATCTTAGACAGCGGCGAAGTCTTACTGGAGCGCCAATACCGCTATCCGCTAGGCCAAGTGTTTATTGAGTTCCCCGCTGGCAAGCTGGATGCGGGTGAAACCCCCTTAGCTTGCGGCAAGCGTGAGCTTTTAGAGGAAACGGGCTATACGGCGAGCGACTGGGCCTACGCAGGCCAAATGCACATTGCTATTGCCTATACCAACGAAGTAATTCACATCTACTTTGCCAAAGGGTTGACTCAGGGTGAGCGCAAGCTAGATGAAGAAGAGTTTTTAGACGTATTTTCCGCGCAGCCCGCACAGGTATTAGGCTGGAGCAGAGATGGATCGATTACTGACTCCAAAACTTTGACCTGTCTGCTCTGGCTACAAAATTATTTATCAGGCGCTTGGGCACTCAATTGGACAACTAACAGTTAAAATAAAAATGCGTGCCTGAGTGGTGAAATTGGTAGACACAGCGGACTTAAAATCCGCCGCTTCGTTCATAGCGGGCGTACCGGTTCGATTCCGGTCTCAGGCACCA
>JANXRP010000028.1 GCA_025352965.1 Comamonadaceae bacterium | reverse complement strand
AAATTATTCAGGTTTGATATTGGCGTCTTTCACCAGCTTGGCATAGCGTGCACGCTCAGACTTAATCAGTGCACCAAATGCTTCGCTGCTAGCGGGAAGCACTTCGCCGCCTGCGGCGCTGAGGCGTCCTTGCACATCTTTGTTTTGCAGGGCTTTTTGTACTTCTGAGTGCAGTTTGGCGACGACATCTTTAGGTGTGGCGGCGGGCGCTACAAAACCGTACCAAACCGACGCTTCAAATCCCGCAAAGCCAGACTCGGCAATGGTAGGTGCGTCTGGGAAGATGTTAGAGCGCTTGGGGCTGAGAACAGCCAGCACCTTGAGCTTGCCAGCCTTGACCTGCGGCAGTGCCTCCAGCGCGTTCACAGCAACCAGCGGCAACTGACCACCCAGCACGTCGGTAATGGCTGGCGAGCCGCCGCGATACGCAATGTGCTGCAAATCAATGCCCGCAGCGCGTGTAAATAGCTCAATCGCCATGTGCGGAGTTGAGCCATTACCGGGACTGCCATATGCAATCGTATTGGGTTTTCCTTTTGCCGCCGCGATGAGCGCTTTGATATCGGTATAGGGCGCATTCACGTTCGCGGCAATCACCACGGGCACGCGGCCAACCAAAGACACGGGAACTAGATCACGCTCCGCATCAAACGGCATGGGTTGATAGAGCGACATATTGGCAGCGAGTGCGTTGGCGGCCAAGAGTAAGGTGTAGCCATCGGCGGGTGCATCAATCACCTGCTTGACCGCGATGTTGGTACCCGCACCAGGTTTGTTTTCAATAATGAAGGCTTGTCCCAAACTGGCTTGCAAGCTTTGCCCCACACTACGAGCCACCAAGTCGACCGCTCCGCCAGCGGCGTAGCCGACCACAATTTTGACGGGTTTGTTTGGATAGTTTGAACTGGACGATTGCCCATAAGCCATATGGAATAAGGCTTGGCAGAGCAATACTGCTACAAGGCAGATCCCATGAGGCTTAGCAAAAAAGGGCTTAAAAAAATGGTTCATTTTTTGATGACATTGTTAATCGATGTACTTAAAGCCTGCCTTAGCCAAAGGCTCGCGCATGCTGTACATGTCCAGCCCCAAAATGCCGCTGGCTAATTTCTCGCGCTTTTCGCCTTCAAACGATTCGCGAGCTTGCGCAGCTGCCAAGACCTTAGGTACCAAAGCTTTTGGCACCACCACCACACCATCGTCGTCGGCCACAATGGCGTCGCCAGGCTGCACACTCATGCCAGCAACGACCACGGGGATGTTGACTGAGCCCAGTGTCGCTTTGACCGTCCCTTTGCTGCTAATGGCGCGGCTCCAAACAGGAAAGCCCATTTCTTGCAAGGTCTTCACATCGCGGCAGCCGCCGTCAATGATGAGACCGCGTGCACCACGCGCCATAAAACTGGTCGCAAGTAGGTCGCCAAAAAATCCATCGGTGTTGATGGCTGTACAAGCCGCCACCACGATATCGCCTGGCTGAATTTGCTCAGCCGCTACGTGCATCATCCAGTTATCGCCTGGCTGCAACAGCACGGTGACGGCTGTGCCAGAAATTTGCGCGCCTGCGTAAATGGGTCTTAAGTAAGTTTGCATCAATCCCACGCGGCCCATGGCTTCGTGCACGGTGGCCGAGCCAAGTGCGGCAAGCGCGTCGGTAGCTGCGCGGTCTGCGCGAATGATATTGCGGTAGGCAACGCCGAGTTCAAACATGATGAAGTCCTTTAAAAAATGAAAATAAATGAGTCCGTTACGCCCAGAACATACCTTGTTCGCGCTTAATGGTTTCAGCTTCGGGTGATGCTAAAAATGCCTGAAAGCCACGTACTGTTTGGCTTTGCGCTGCACCTAGGTTTGATGGAATGCCACTCGAAAACGTGGTGATGTAGGCAATCTCATTGGGTAAATTACCAAGAATGTGAATGCCTGCAACACCCAGCATTTCGCTCAGTTGCTGAAAGCCTAAATCGACTTTGCCGCTGGCAATCAGCGAGCCAACCGATGTACCAGGCGGTGGTTGCACGAGTTTGGTTTTGAGTTGCTCAGTCATGCCCCAGCGCTCAAACAATTGGTTGAGATACACACCACTGGGTCCCGTGGAATAGCTGATGGTGTGCGCTTGCATGACGGCATCTTTGACAGCCACAGCGCTGGCGATGTTGGGCGCAGCAGCCCCAGAGCGCACAGCAATCGAAATGGGCGACTTCACCCAATCGACCCGCGAGCCTTGCTGGACGTGGCCTGCAGCAATGAGTTTCTCAACCGCGTCCGAGCCCAAGAGCACGATGTCGAAGGCTTCGCCAGTGGCCACTCGCTTGGCAGCATCAACGCCACCCACAGATTCGATGTTGACCGTAATGCCCGTTTTGGCAAGATAAGCCTTGCTAAGCGCCGCCAGCACCTGCTTGGTCGCCATGGAGGAAATGCCTTTGAGCTCTAACGCGGGGGTAAGTGTTTGCATAAGCTGATTGTGATACCAGAATGGCGCAAGTTAAACAGCATAACTAGCTAGCAGATATAACAATTTAGAATACCTAGCATGGACTTAAAACAGCTTGAATACTTTGTCCGCGTTGCGGAGCTAGGCAGCTTTACCCGCGCGGCTTTGCAGCTAGGGGTGACGCAGCCTGCGCTCTCTAAACATTTGCGTCTGTTAGAGGTCGAACTCAGGCAAAACCTGCTTATTAGAAACGGGCGCGGCGCGGTGCCTACCGAAGCAGGTAAGCGTCTCTTGGAGCATGGGCGCGGCATCTTGCATCAGGTCGCGTTGGCGAAAGAGGATTTAAGCGCCACGCGCGGCGAGCTATCAGGTCTTGTATCCATTGGCTTGCCGCCTAGTCTTTCGCGACTTATGACCGTGCCACTGACACAAGCGTTTCATGCCGAGCTGCCGATGGCAAAGCTCAGACTCACAGAAGGGTTTTCGGTGCTGATGTTGGAGGGCATGCGTATCGGTAACTTGGATATGGCCTTGCTCTACAACCCAAGCAGTAGCGCAGATTTGGAGCAAACGCTGCTGCACGAAGAATCGCTGGTGCTGATATCAAATGCGGCAGCATCCTCGGCAAGCCAAGAGGACAGAGGCTTAGAGGGCAATATCACGCTGCAAGCCGCATCCCGCTTGCCTTTGATCCTGCCAAGCCGTCCCAACGCCTTTAGGCAACTGTTAGACCACGAGATGACGCGCCTTGGCGTCAAACCCAAAATTGTGATGGAGGTGGATGGCTTGAACGCCATCTTGAGCCTCGTGCAAGAAGACCTAGGACACGCCGTGCTACCGAGCTACACGTTGGCGCATTACCCCAAGGATAGCTTCGCGGTGCGAGCCATCATTCAGCCCAAATTAACAAGCCAACTGATGCTGGTAAGACCAAGTCAGCGGCCAGCCACGCTGACGCAGCAAAAAGCAAAAAGCCTGCTGCAATCGGTGGTGCAGCAGGCTTTGGGTTAGTCTTTTTCAGGCGTAGAGCCAATTTTGTGGATGGATAAGTCCGCACCCGCAAACTCCTCTTCTTCCGACAAACGCAGACCCATGGTGGCTTTGAGTACGCCGTACACCACGAAGCCGCCCAAGAGCGCCCACGCAATCGCGACGCCTGTGCCGACGAGCTGACCGATAAAGCTCACGCCGCCGATACCGCCTAGCGTTTTGCTGCCGAAGATGCCCGCCGCAATGCCGCCCCACGCGCCACATAAGCCGTGCAATGGCCATACGCCTAGCACGTCGTCAATCTTCCATTTGTTTTGTGTGAGGGTAAACATAGACGTGAAGATAGCGCCTGCGATGCCGCCCACCACCAGAGCGCCCATTGGGTGCATGAGGTCTGAGCCTGCGCACACTGCCACCAGGCCTGCCAGCGGACCGTTGTAAACGAAACCTGGGTCGTTGCGTCCGATCACGAGCGCGACCACCGTGCCGCCCACCATCGCCATCAGCGAGTTCACTGCGACTAGGCCTGAGATTTTGTCGATAGTTTGTGCGCTCATCACGTTAAAGCCAAACCAGCCCACGGCCAGCACCCATGCGCCAAGTGCGAGAAAAGGGATGCTTGAGGGTGGATGGCTGGATATGGAGCCGTCTTTGCGGTAGCGACCTAAGCGTGCGCCCAGCAAA
>JANXRP010000193.1 GCA_025352965.1 Comamonadaceae bacterium | reverse complement strand
CAACAAGATTCTTTATTCACCAGCACATAAGGGATGGCGTTGTGATCCAAAATTTTGATGAGGTCGTGACCAATGCCTGGCTCGTTGTAATTGATGTAGCAAGTCGAATAGATGGCGACTTTGCCAGGTGTTTTATCGCCGTTAACGACAGGATGCTCAGGCGATTTGTCCGCCGAGTTTCTAAATTTTTTGTTCGTCAAAGATGGCAGCCATGCTTCGGAAGCCACGTCCAGTGTGGCTTCTAAGAGTGCACGTGCTGGCTTGGTGCTATTGATTTTGTTGATGGCTTGCGAAACGATAGGTATACCTGCGAACGATCCATGCACATCGGTGCTGGATAAAAATTTCTCGCCCAACCCTACTTTCCCTTGCTCAAACTTGATCGCTTTGGCACGCAGCATGGTGTGCGGAAAATCCAAATTCCACTCATGCGGCGGGGTGTACGGGCACTTAGTCATGTAGCATAGGTCACACATGTAACACTGATCGACCACCTTCCAATAATCCGCTTTGGCAACCCCGTCAACTTCCATCGTTTTGGATTCATCGACGAGGTCAAACAAAGTGGGGAACGAGCCGCAAAGGCTCACACAGCGACGGCAACCGTGACAAATATCGAAGATGCGCTCGAGTTCATCGAAGCATTTTTCCTCGTTATAAAAGTCAGCACCCTTCCAGTCAATTGCGTGACGGGTGGGTGCTTGCAGGTTGCCTTCTGTCGCCATGTGCGTTCCCTCTTGCTATCAATCGACCAATTCAGCCAAAGCCTTGGCATAACGGTTGGCGTGCGAACGTTCAGCCTTGGCCAAAGTTTCAAACCAATCAGCGATTTCATCAAAGCCTTCGTCGCGTGCAGATTTGGCCATACCAGGGTACATGTCGGTGTACTCGTGCGTTTCGCCAGCAACAGCCGCCGCAAGATTTTGGCGCGATGAGCCAATGGGCAAGCCCGTGGCTGGGTCACCGCACTGCTCTAGCCACTCAAGGTGACCGTGCGCGTGCCCTGTTTCGCCTTCCGCTGTGGAGCGAAACAGCGACGCGACATCGTTTTGGCCTTCAATGTCAGCCTTGTTCGCGAAATACAAATAACGGCGATTGGCTTGGCTTTCGCCCGCAAATGCGTCTTTCAGGTTTTGCTCGGTTTTCGAGCCTTTCAATGCTGCCATGATGATTTCTCCTATTGCAGATAAATTAAGTTGTCGTCTTAGAAAAAGACCCTTGAACCATACCAGAGTTTTGCTTTCTACTTTGCTATCGCCGCTATAGTTAAGCTGTATGAACTCACCACTAATCGACTCTCACGTTCACATCCTCGATCCCAAACAATTTCCCTATGCACCTGATGTTTGGTACGAGCCCATTGGCGCGGAGCAAGGTACAGCAACAGACCTTAAGCAGGTCATGACTTATCACGACGTTCAGCACGCTTTGCTGGTTCAACCCAATTCGGGCTACGGCTACGACAACCGCGCCATGCTATCGACCATTGCCAATAGCAATAGGCGCTTCAAAGGCATGGCAGTTGTCAAAAACAATGCTAGCCGCGCCGAATTAGAAGACTTGAAAACCCAAGGCATTGTGGGTATCGCGATGAATGCGGCGCTGCTGGGGGTTGATTTCTACGCAGACATAGAACCACTACTTCAACATTTACGCGATTTGGATATGTGGGCGCAAATGCAAGTGCAGCATGACCAACTCGTAAGCCTCTCACCCATGCTAGAAGCTAGCGGCGCAAAGCTCATGTTTGACCACTGCGGTAGGCCAAACCCTAGAGCTGGCGTGGCTCAGGCTGGGTTTCAAGCACTGCTCCAACTGGCAGGGTCAGGTCGCGCAGCAGTCAAGTTATCGGGATTTAATAAGTGCTCAGTAGAGCCATATCCGTGGGCGGATGGCAAGCCTTTTGTGGCTGCGCTGATTGAGGCCTACACACCGAAAAACCTGATTTGGGCGTCCGACTGGCCGTTTTTGAAAGCACCAGCGCGTATCGACTACGGGCCACTGCTCACATTGTTTGAGCAGCTTGTACCAGATAGGGCGGCTCGCCATGCTATCCAATGGGAAACGCCTAAGCGCTTATTTGGCTTTTAGATTTCGCCAAGAGGTTGCCAATATTCGCAGCTGCGGGGCCTGCATTCATGCCGTAGCGGCGCATTAAATTAACCCGTACCGTGTCCTGCGGATCCACACTCATTGCCAAAGCACTAAAACCTTCTAAGCGAGACGCGGCATTCCACGCAGGCAACCCTTCATACTTCGACCAAACATGTTGATTACGCAAATTAGCACTGTGCATCTTTAGCCAATCTATAGGCTTGTCGGGTAATGGGACCACGCCGCATATCTTATTTTTCTCTTCGATTGCGTCAAAATTCGATTCAATATGCGCAATAAATGCCGTACTAAAAGTTGGTTGAAACGTCCTCACAAATTGAGGCGTGATCTTGCTTCCTTGAAAAATAGGAAAGCTAGCAAGACCACTCAACTGTTGAAGCGAATTGGATGAACAATCAACATAGAGACGACTAGCTTCGCTTGGAATGCTGCCTTTTTCGAGCACAATTTGGTTGTCTTCGATTCGCACAATGCGCCCCATGCGAACCACGTTTTTAATTTTGGAGAGCAGTTCAAGCTCAGGTTTTGACATTAGCGCACCGTGGAACATAGAAGGTTCTACTGACTTGTCTAAACGAAGCCAAATACCCGCCGCTTCTAATTTTGCAAACACTTCTTCGCTAGACGATGCTCCTGCAATGATCTCCATTTGATCAGCGAAAGAGCCAAAGGATGCTTCAAAAAAGTCTAAGCTAGGTTGCACCTTGGCGCGATTTAGAAACCACGCGTCACGCGGCATGATCCACGTAATGTGATCCGGATTTGTTCCATTTTCAAGCAACCACAGGCAAGCATCTACACCCGTTTTACCTGCACCAATCACGACAAAACCTGCTGGGGCAGTTGTCCATTGCCACAGACGAGGTAACTCGTTCAGTGGCACGCAGCGCACACCATCGGCAATCGCATATTTGGGTGGATGCGTGGACGGCACGCTGGTGTTAAAGAATGTGGTGTCCACGATTTTTTTAGTGAACGCAACACCTGTCTCCTCACCCGACATAACCGAACGGAAACGATGCTCGCCAAGCCAATCACCAACATAGTCCGACATAGGGAAATACTGAACACGACCCGAGTTCACAAACTTTTGCATCAGCTGCCCGTAATAGCTCACAAGTTCACTGTTTGTTGCACGCTCATACATCCCCACATTCAAACCTGTTTGGTCTCTTTTGTCGGAACCAAGCGGCATGGAGTTCACCCCGTAATACGCCGAGGGTTGATGCAAACGAACGAACGAGTAAGCATCGTTCCAATGACCGCCCGGGCAGTGGTGCCTGTCAACAATAACCATACGGGCATTGGTCTCGTGGAAGATCACGTCAGCAAACGCCATTCCAGTAGCGCCGCTGCCGATGATGAGGTAATCTGTAGTTAGTGTTTGTGTAGTCATGGCGCGACTTTAGCAAATTTAAATACGCATCATTTTTTGATTCGTATTTTTGCAGATACTAATCACCAAGGATTTATCAACTCCAAGCCAATATCTTGAAAATGCTTGCTATTCCGAGTCACCAATGCTGCCCCATGTTGAATGCACACAGCGGCAATCTGTGCATCTAGCGCCGCCATAGGTTTACCTGCTGCTTCACGTTCACTCAAAAGCTCTGCGTAGTTTTGAGCACTTGATGAATCAAACGGCAAAACGCGATTTTCAAAATCTTGCTCTAACAACAGCGCAAGCTCTTGCGCCATATTGCGTTTACGAATGCCATTTGGTAATCGTGCAACACCATGCAAAAGCTCGGCAACGATGACACTGGTCAAAAACAATTCGGTCACATTTTGGCGATCCATCCAAGCCAACACCTTAGGCGCTGGCACTTGGCGCATAAGCTCCGACACCACATTAGTGTCCAGCACCATCATGCGGCGGCGCCCTCATCAAAGCTAGCGGTGCGGGGCACGTCACTACGAGCCGGAATATCTAAATTCACACCGCCGAGCACTGCAAAGCGCGCATGAATGCGGCTTCCAAGCCCCGTGGATATTGGCTTAGGGGCAAGTACATTGCGCAAGATCACTCGCATCTCTTCCTCCATCGAACGTCCATTAGACGCGGCGGACATACGTAATTTGGTTTTGATTTCAGGCTCTAAATTTCGGATGGTGAGTGTCGTCATGGCAAAACTCCTTTTTGCTTGCAATGACTGCAATGCTAGCATATTTTAAAATTGCTATTCTCAGAAGCTATGCAATCACTCATCCGCACCGTACTACTCACCGCTCTTACAGTCGCGGCGCTCTTTGCTTGCACCGAAGCACCGAGTTGGCAAAAACTGCTCGCCAGCAAAATCAAACAGCACTATCCAGCTTATACCGTGGAGGCTATGCCAGACGGGGCTTTGCGGGTACTACGCCCTGATAAATCAGAAGCTCTAGTCAATGTAGAAGAGATTGCGCAGCTTTGTCAGCGCGGGTCGAACGACTGCAATTACGCGACGGATCAGATGTTGCTGGGGTTGCAAAACTAATACATCTTGTTGGAGTCCAATGGCAACGACATGGCTGTAGTGCCGCCACCAATGATTAGATAGTCAGTGGTCAGAGTTTGTGCTGTCGCCGCGCAACTTTAGCAATTTCAACACTGCTTAGCGAATAATTGTTGCTATACACCGCGCTCTTTATCTCGATTGCGCCGTGTTTAGGCAATTGCTCTACATCGCACAAGTTGTTTGCGAAATCTGCCACCGCGTTACCGCTATAGCCCGTAATGATGATGGCCGAATCAACGCCTCGATCGGCGCCACGAATAAGCTGTTCATTTGTCATCACTGCAGCCTGTGCGCCCTGCAATAGATGCGCAGTGCCAAGTCCATCGATTTGAGGAACTTTAGGTAAAACTGCTTCCAATAACCACTGCCGAATGCTTACAACACTTGCTTCTTCGGAAGTGAATCGAATAAGAGCGGCGCTGCCACCCTGTCCCACACCAAAGCTACCAAGCACCGAGCAAAGACCTCTGGTCATGCCTTGATAAAAAGGCATCATGCGCTGAGTCCAAGGCGAGGGATGATTCAGCCTTTCAAGATAAGCCTCGGATGCAAGTACTTGCAGATCTTGGACTTCATAGATGACCATGTACCGCGGCGCATGAGCGGTAGAAACCCATCTCGTACCACGCAAAAACCCAGCAATTGAAAGACGTTCGGGCAAATGCTCGTGTGTGTGCCAGCGATCATGCTCCTCAATAGCCTCAGGTGCTATATCGAACGATAAAAGCATAGCTGCTGAACCGAGTAGAGACATGATATTTAGATTAAAAGTTAGCGATATAAGTTTGAGATTTGAAACTGAAACTTACCTCTTACTCGGCGGCACATCCGTACAAGACCCGTGCGCCACTTCCGCCGCCATGCCGATGCTCTCGCCCAGCGTGGGGTGTGGGTGAATGGTTTTACCGATGTCGATTTCGGTTGCGCCCATTTCAATTGCCAGCGCCACTTCGCCAATCATGTCACCTGCGTGTGTGCCGACAATGCCGCCGCCCACAATGCGGTGCGTGGCTGCGTCGAACAGGAGTTTAGTAAAGCCCTCGTCGCGGCCATTGGCAATGGCGCGACCAGAAGCGTTCCATGGGAACATGCCTTTTTTGACTGCGAGTCCTTGTGCCTTGGCTTGCTCTTCGGTGAGCCCCACCCACGCCACTTCGGGGTCGGTGTAGGCAACGCTTGGAATCACTCGTGCATTGAACGCGGCCTTGGCAAGCTTCTCGTCGCCCAAGAGCACACCTGCCGCCACTTCGGCAGCCACATGCGCCTCGTGCACGGCCTTGTGCGCCAGCATGGGTTGACCGACCACATCACCAATCGCAAAGATGTGCGGCACGTTGGTGCGCATTTGAATGTCCACGTTAATGAAGCCACGGTCTGTGACCGCAACGCCCGCTTTGTCTGCCGCGCATTTTTTGCCATTAGGTGTGCGCCCCACGGCTTGCAAAACTAAATCGTAGGTTTGCGGAGGTGGCGCTGTGCCGCCCTCTTCTGCCGCAGCAAAAGTGACTTCAATGCCTGCTGGCGTGGCTTTCGCGCCAACGGTCTTGGTTTTTAGCATGATGTTGTCAAAGCGCGGGGCATTCATTTTTTGCCAGACTTTGACCAAGTCGCGGTCTGCGCCTTGCATGAGGCCGTCCATCATTTCAACCACATCAAGGCGTGCGCCCAGTGTGCTGTAAACCGTGCCCATCTCTAGGCCAATAATGCCGCCGCCCAAAATGAGCATCCTCTTTGGTGCATGCTCCATCGCCAGCGCCCCTGTGGAATCGACCACACGCGGATCATCTGGCATAAACGGCAGGCGCACAGCTTGCGAGCCCGTGGCGATGATGGCTTGTTTGAATTTGACGACTTGCGTTTTGCCTGTCTTTTCTTGCGCTGTACCTGTGGTTTCTTCCACGCTTAAATGGAACGCATCCAGGAACGCACCATAGCCGCGAATGATGGTGACTTTGCGCATTTTTGCCATCGCGCCAAGTCCACCCGTCAGTTTACCCACGACTTTGTTTTTGTGACCGAGCAATTTATTACGGTCAACGGTGGGCTCGCCAAAATCAACGCCAAGTGCCGCAAAGTGTTTCACTTCATCCATGACGGAGGCCACGTGTAGCAAGGCTTTGGAGGGGATACAGCCTACGTTCAAGCACACGCCACCAAGGCTGGCGTAGCGCTCGACCACAACGACTTTGAGTCCTAAGTCAGCTGCACGGAAGGCAGCGGAGTAACCACCAGGGCCACCGCCGAGAACTAGCAGGTCGCATTCGGCGTCGACTGAGCCAGCGTAGGTTGAAGCAGCAGTAGGAGCAACAACTGGTGCAGCTTGAGGGGCAGGGACTGGGACTGGGGCTGGGGCTGCTGCCGCTTCAGCTTTAGTTGCCGCAGCGGGCGCAGCCGTTGCCGCTCCGCCAGTGGCTTCTAGCGACACCACGATGGAGCCTTGCTTGACTTTGTCGCCTAGCTTCACTTTCAGTTCTTTCACCACGCCCGCATGAGACGATGGAATCTCCATCGAGGCTTTGTCGGACTCGACGGTGATGAGCGATTGCTCGACCTTAACGGTGTCGCCTACTTTAACGAGCAACTCAATAACGGTGACTTCGTCGAAATCGCCAATATCTGGCACTTGGATATCAATGGAACTCATGGTGAATACTCCTTATTTTTTCAATTTAATGGTGTACACGTGCACAGGTGCTGCGGAGTTTTTATCAAACTCACAACCTGCCAGCACGCCTGCTTCGGCGACTTCTGCCGCCGTTTTTGCTTTGCTATAAATAGCATTCATCGCGCCCAGCGCAAAGGGACGACCTGAGCCAATGCCCCAAAACTCTTTGAACTCAAACACTTCGCGGTAGCTGTACAAGCCAAAAATGCCAGCGCTGTTGGCCACCAGTACCGAGAACTGCATGGACTCATACGGATCGTTATCGTCTTCTTTGGTTTGCAAAAAGAACTTGTCTTTGAGGACGGTGTGCAGCTTCAAAAACGTGTCATAGACTTCATCTTTGCTGTGCAGCTTTAAATCCTCGGAAGGCAAGTCCAGCAAGGCTTTGCGGATTGCGGGGAAGTGCGCCACAGTACCCGCTGCCGCTACGTAAGTCTCACCGCCAACGGCATTCACTTTGAAGATTTTGGAGTTGTCTTCAAAGCGATGCGCGAGTTTTGTATCGCCAAACGTGACAAGGCTATCGGACGCAACCGCCACCTGCCCTGCTTTTTTAACGACGACGACTGTGGTCATGTACGACTTACAGAGCCACGCGGCGGAAGTCCGCCAGCACAGCGCCTAGGAATGCATTGAAACGCGCAGCTGCTGCACCATCAATCACGCGGTGATCATACGACAGCGACAGCGGCATGATGAGGCGTGGCACAAAGGCTTTACCATCCCATACGGGTTGCATCTTCGATTTGCTGACACCCAAAATGGCGAGTTCAGGCGCATTAATAATCGGCGTGAAGTTGGTGCCACCAATACCACCAAGGCTGGAAATACTGAAGCAACCGCCTGTCATTTCGGCTGGTTTGAGTTTGCCTTCACGTGCTTTGAGCGAGAGTTCGGTCATTTCTTTGGCAATCTCGATCAGACCTTTTTTGTCGGCATCGCGAATCACAGGAACGACCAAACCATTGGGCGTATCGGCTGCAAAGCCCACGTGCACGTATTGTTTGTAAACCAACTGATCGCCATCCAAAGACGCATTGAACTCAGGGAATTTTTTGAGCGCAGCCACGCAAGCTTTGATCAGGAACGCCAGCATGGTGAACTTGACGCCAGCCTTTTCGTTTTCTTTGTTGAGCTTGACACGCAAAGCTTCCAAATCGGTAATGTCCGCTTCGTCGTTGTTGGTGACGTGAGGGATCATCACCCAGTTGCGGTGCAGGTTTGCGCCACTGATCTTTTTGATGCGCGACAAGTCTTTGCGTTCAACAGGGCCAAATTTGGCAAAGTCAACCTTAGGCCATGGCAGCAGGTCAAGTCCAGCGCCGCCTCCAGAGCCACCTGCTCCAGAGCCCTTGCTGGATGCGGCTTGCGCGGCAGTCTGCATCTGGCCACCCATCACGGCTTGCGTAAAGGCTTGCACGTCTTCCTCAGTGATGCGACCGTTCGTACCCGAACCTTTGACCTCAGCTAGCGGCACACCCAGCTCGCGGGCGTATTTACGAACGGAAGGTGAGGCATTGGGTAGAGATGCAAGTTGTGCAGTTTGCGCACTTGGCTCATGAGCCGGAGCGGCAGCGCCTGCGCCCGCTGGGGCAGAGTCTGCACGGATGATTGCGGGTGCGGGAGCGGGAGCAGGCGCAGGCGCAGGCGCTGCCGCCGCAGCAGGAGCAGGAGCAGGAGCGCTACCTGCCGCACCTTCAACCTCAGCCACCAGCGAGCCCATCTTCACTTTGTCGCCTAACTTCACTTTCAAAGAAGCCACTACGCCAGCATGCGAGGATGGAATTTCCATCGAAGCTTTGTCGGACTCAACAGTAATGAGTGACTGCTCAACCTTAACGGTATCACCCGCTTTGACCAGCAACTCAATCACGGTGACTTCGTCGAAGTCGCCGATATCAGGAACTAGGATTTGTATATTTGCCATGTTTCTCTCCTCTGATGTTTTTTTAAAAAATTCGTAGTTTTTAGGCGTACAGCGGGTTAACTTTGTCAGTCTTGATTCCGTACTTGGCAATCGCTTCAGCCACTTTAGCCACTGGCACTGCGCCCTCCTCAGACAAGGCTTTCAGTGCAGCCACCACGATGTAGTGACGATTGATTTCGAAATGTTCACGAAGCTTAGAGCGGAAGTCTGAGCGACCAAAGCCATCCGTGCCTAGCACTTTGTAATTACGTGTCGGCTTACCGTCCGCTGTGGCTTTTTGTACGTAGGGGCGAATCTGCTCAGCGTAGGCTTTCATGTAATCGGTCGATGCAATCACGGGGCCCGTGTGCGGTTTTAGTTGACTCTCGACAAACGACACGCGCGGCTTCTCGGTTGGATGCAACATGTTGTAACGCTCTGCGTCTTGCCCGTCTCGCGTCAATTCGTTAAAGCTTGGCGCGCTCCAGACATTGGCACCAATACCCCAATCCTTTTCCAGCAAGGCTTGCGCAGCAATCGACTCGCGCAAAATCGCGCCCGAACCCAACAACTGCACGGTGTGTGCTGCTTTTTTGGCCGTGCTTGGTTTGCACAAATACATGCCCTTGATGATTTGCTCTTCCGTTCCAGGAATGAGTCCAGGCATGGCGTAGTTTTCATTCAAAAGCGTGATGTAGTAGTACACGTTATC
>JANXRP010000132.1 GCA_025352965.1 Comamonadaceae bacterium | reverse complement strand
CGTGCATCCATTGAAATGGAGGGCGGAACAGTCTTTCACTTCGTCACACAAGGTATTGAGGTTGCGCTTGAGCGAACACGCGGCAACTGATTTGGCTACGCACATTGTGCTCACGCGCTAAATCAACCGTCCGTTTTGCCTAAAGCGCAGCCAACAACTGCCCCCTAAAAACAGCATGCCTAAGAGCGCAAACAGCACCGTCACTTCGGTTTGACGATGTTTTTTAAGCGCAATTTGCATGCTGAGTCGTTGATAGATTTTGTCGAGCTTGAGCTCGGAATCGGCTTTAAAGTATTCGCCGCCCGTCAGTTCGGCAATGCGTTTTAAAACGTCTTCGTCTAACTTGACGCGAGCCTGCATGCCTCGTGCTTTGAGCACTTCGCCCTGTGTCGTGCCTACGCCAATGGTATATACGCGCACGCCAAGATCGGCGGCAATTTGCGCCATTTTGATAGGGTCTGGACCTAGGTTGCCTTGGCCGTCTGTAATAAGAACCAGCGCTTGCGATTTGTTCGATCCTGGGTCTAGTTTTTCCACTTTGCGCGACGTTGAGGCGATTGGGGGCGACGGTACGGCTGATGCAGATGACTCAGGTAGTGGCGCAGCAGCAGCGGCAGCGTTTGGTACTCCACGTGCAGACTCGCCCTCTTCAATCAGTTTTTTAACGTCTATCCCCGAGGCGGGCAAGAGTGCATCCAGTGCAATGATGAGGCCACTGCCCACCGCAGAGCCAGGTTGCAGTGAGAGGCGCTCGATGGCTTGGCGCAAATCGTCGCGCTCTTCGGTTGGCGCTTGCACGAGGGACGCTGTACCCGCCATGCTGACGACGCCCATTTTGACCTGACTTGGCAAGGTATCAATCAGTCGAAGGGCTATGGTTTGCGCGACTTCAATGCGCGAAGGCTTGATGTCTTTGGCACGCATGCTGCCCGAGCTGTCAATAGCAAGCATGACGCCATCTAGTCTTGTGGGTAAGAGCATCACAGCTTTGGGTCTAGCCAACGATAAGAGCATCAAAGCGCAGCATAGATACAGCGTGGCAGCTACGCAAAACCGCTGCCACTGAGTCACTGGCTTTGCCGCCTGCCGAAACCATGCGCTAGGGGCAGTAGATGCCGTGGACTGTTTGCCAAAACGCTTTCTACCGAAGCGCCACACCACAAGCAGCAGCCAAACGACAGGGATGAGCAATTGCAACCACAAAAGCCGTGGCCAGACCCACTCAAGGCTATGCCACTCAAGCATGGGCAAGCCTCCGCTGTTTACGAAGGCGTGCAAATTCGATCAGACTGGTATCCAAGGCCTTATCCGTGCGCAAAGATAAATGGCTGGAACCCGCATGGGATAAGGCTTGCAGGATGCTCTGCTGCCTTGCCGTGCCTGCTTCTTCAAAGCGGCGTCTAAAGCCCACATCATTGCCATCCAGCAAAATTTGCTCGCCCGTTTCTGCGTCTTGCATGACCAGCATGCCTACATTGGGTAGCTCGCGCTCTGCTGGGTCACCTATTTGCACCGCCAACACATCGTGGCGGCGCGAAAGCCGTGCCATGCTGTTCTTCCAATCATCGGTTTGGCTTAAAAAATCTGAAATCACAAAAACACTAGAGCGCCGTTTGCAAAGCGCTGCCGTTTGGTCGATGAGGTGATGCAATTGAGTTGGTTGCGGTGCATCTTTTCGTGGCTTTGAAAGCGTAGCAGTCGTGCCTTGCAAGCGATGCAACAGTTGCAGCACATGCCGTCTGCCCTGCCCTGTGGGTACAACGATGTCAGCGCGCGTGCTGGCAGCCGAATAAACCAGCGCACCCACGCGGTTGCCGCGCTTGGCAAGCAATGACGCCAACACGGTGACGATTTGAATAGCGATGTCGCGCTTAGACGTTTGATTGGAGGTGAAATCCATAGATGGCGACACATCCACCACAAACCATGCGCTCATTTCACGGTCTTCGTGGTGCACGCGCACGTAGGGCGTTTGCATTCGGGCGGTGACGTTCCAGTCGATATGCCGCACATCGTCGTACGCTTGGTATTCGCGCAAATCGGCAAACACTAAGCCAGCACCGCGAAACAGCGAGCGATAGTCGCCCTGCAACTGACCATCCAGCCGCTTTAAGACCGTCCACTCTAGACGCTGTAGCAATCGCTCTGCCGCAAGGTACATAGGGCTTAGCCTCGCAGGTGTGCCATTGGTTTTTCTGGCGGTGCAATTTTTGCCACAATCTGATCGATTAGGTTTTGTGCGGTCACGCCACTGGCAATCGCTTCGTAGGATAGCACCAGCCGATGACGTAGCACATCGGACACGACATCGACCAAATCTTCGGGCAAAACGTAAGAGCGAGCACGCAAAAATGCCATGGCTCTAGATGCTTCAATCATGCTGATGGTGGCGCGCGGGCTTGCGCCAAAGAGCAACATCGGCGCGATGTCTGGTAGCCCATATTTAGCGGGGTTTCGCGTGGCATCCACTAACTTGACCGCGTACTGCATCAAAGCCGAATCCACATAACTTTGGCGGCAAAGTTGTTGCAAGCGGTTTAAGTCTTCTGTGCTTGCCACACTGCCAATTTCGGGCATGACCCCAGTTACGCGCTCGGCAATGACAAATTCTTCGTCTACGCTGGGATAGCCCACAATCACCTTCATCATGAAGCGGTCAACCTGCGCTTCGGGTAGCGGATAGGTACCTTCCGTTTCAATCGGGTTTTGCGTTGCCATGACCAAAAACGGTTTAGGCATGCGGTGCGATTCGCCAGCGATGGTGACTTGCCTCTCCTGCATCACTTCTAACAGCGCACTTTGCACTTTGGCGGGTGCACGGTTAATTTCGTCGGCCAATAGCAAGTTGGTGAGCACGGGACCCAGCACCGTACTAAATTCGCTGCTTTTTTGATTAAAAACACGGGTGCCCACCAAATCGGCAGGCAATAAGTCGGGGGTAAATTGAATACGCTTAAAACTGCCTTGAATAGCTTTGGCCAGCGTATTGACCGTGAGTGTTTTGGCCAAACCAGGTACGCCCTCAATCAGCAAATGACCTTGCGCCAGTAGTGCCACCAAGATGCGCTCTAAAAATTTATCTTGCCCCACCACGACGCGCTTCACTTCGTACAAGATGCGCTCCATGAGTGCTGCACCCTCTTGAACTTGAGCAATGTTTGCTTGCACGCTAGAGGTCGATTGCCACTGGGTTTGATTGTTTTGATTCATCAGTTGTATCGCTTTTTAAAGAGGATTAAAACGGGGGCATACCAAGTCCTGTTGCGGCGCTTTCTATCGTCGTGGCAAACAAGATACCAATAAAAGTACGAGCGGATGTAGGGTTCAAAATAGCGGTCACAATGCCCACAACTTCGCCTTGCATGTTGACCAGTGGGCCACCCGAATTG
>JANXRP010000110.1 GCA_025352965.1 Comamonadaceae bacterium | reverse complement strand
ATTAACGATCTGCTAGAGCCTGATTACTTGGCGTACATGCTGCGCTACGACAGCGTGCATGGCCGCTTTAAGGGCGATATCACCGTCGATGGCAATACGCTCATCGTGAACGGTAAAAAAATTCGCTTGACGCAAGAGCGCGATCCAGCAGCGCTTAAGTGGAACGAAGTGGGTGCGGATGTGGTGCTGGAGTCCACGGGCTTGTTCCTTGACAAAGCCACTGCGCAAAAACATTTAGATGCGGGCGCTAAAAAAGTGCTCTTATCAGCACCATCCAAAGACGATACCCCTATGTTTGTGTACGGCGTGAACCACAAAACCTATGCA
Source organism: Comamonadaceae bacterium (assembly GCA_025352965.1). Lineage (GTDB taxonomy): Bacteria > Pseudomonadota > Gammaproteobacteria > Burkholderiales > Burkholderiaceae_C > JASGCK01. The sequence goes on along the minus strand of JANXRP010000110.1, from coordinate 16,282 downwards.
GGTCAAACGATTATTTCTAATGCGTCTTGCACCACCAACTGCCTCGCGCCTGTGGCTAAAGTTTTGAATGACAAGTGGGGCATCAAGCGCGGTTTGATGACAACCGTTCATGCCGCTACTGCCACGCAAAAAACCGTGGATGGCCCATCCAATAAGGACTGGCGCGGTGGGCGCGGGATTTTGGAGAACATCATTCCGTCCAGCACAGGCGCAGCCAAAGCCGTTGGCGTGGTGATTCCTGAGCTGAACAAAAAGCTCACAGGCATGTCGTTCCGTGTGCCAACGTCTGATGTGTCAGTGGTTGATTTGACCGTTGAGCTAAACCGCGAGGCCACTTACGCCGAGATTTGCGCCGAGATGAAAGCACAGTCCGAAGGCGCCTTGAAGGGCGTTTTGGGTTACACCACCGACAAGGTTGTGGCGACTGACTTTAGAGGCGAGACTTGCACTTCGGTGTTTGATGCGGATGCGGGCATTGCGCTTGACACCACGTTCGTCAAAGTCGTGGCTTGGTACGACAACGAGTGGGGTTACTCAAACAAATGCCTAGAGATGGTGCGCGTGATTGCGTAACCCAAAAGTGATAAAAAGAGCGACATGATTTTTTCACGTCGCTTTTTTTATGCCTTCGTTATTGCGCTAGCCGCATGTCTTTGCGCGTGTGGCGGCGGTAGCAGTAGCAGTAGCTCGGTGGTGGCCGATACGGGCTGCTATCCGCTGACGCAAACAGCGGGTACTGACCCTCTCAAAATTTGGCAATGGCATCTGGCAAACGATGCAGCTCATTACTTTGCATCTAATTTGCCAGCAGCTGGAGCGGCTAATAATTTCGATTTGAATTTGCCAGCAGGCTGGTCAAGCACTTCGGGTCAAAACATCAATGTGACTGTTGTGGATACAGGGATGGAAGTGCGGCACGAGGATTTAGCCAATAACGTGGTGTGTAGTGGCTCGTATAACTTCATTACTAGGAACAATAACCCGACAAATTCCAGCACAACGGGCGATCATGGCACTTCGGTGGCAGGCTTGATTGCCGGTGTTGCTAACAACAGCGTGGGCATCTCTGGGATTGCTCCCAAGGCCAATTTACGCGGCTACAACTTTTTGCAATCGGGCTATCAAAGCTATGCCAACTACGCGATTGCGATGGGCTCAGATAGCACGTACGGCGCGGCATCGTCAGATATCTTTAACTTTAGTGCGGGCACCGATAGTGCGTCGCTCTCTGCACCCGATACGACTGAGGATGCCGTGTCTGTCAACACCATTACTTTGCGAAGCGGCAAAGGGGCATTGCTTGTCAAATCGGCAGGCAATGGCTATTACGGTATGACCAATTCATCAGGTTCCACGATTGGCACGAATACCTATTGCACGGTGACGGGCGTGACGTGTCAAAACGTGAATCAAGACACGGATAACACGCTCTACAGCACGCTGGTGGTCGCTGCTGTGGATGCGGATAGCAAGAGCAGTACGTACTCGACGGCGGGTAGCGCGATTTGGGTGTCGGGATTTGGCGGCGAATTTGGCTATGACACGGCGGTGAACGCAACTTATACGGCTTCATCGAGTAACAATAAGCCTGCGCTAGTGACGACCGATCAAAGCGGCTGCACGGCAGGCTATGTGCGTTCGGCTGCGACTAGCAAAAATTTATTAAATAAAGGTGATGGGACAGCGACGCTGAACACCAGCTGCAATTACACATCGACCTTTAACGGGACTTCATCGGCAGCGCCCACGGTGACGGGTGTGGTTGCGCTGATGCTGCAAGCCAATAGCAGCTTGACTTGGCGTGATGTGCGGCACATTTTGGCTAATACAGCTAGAAAGGTGCAACCCGCGCAAGCGGCGGTGACGACAACTTCTTATTTTGGTGGCTCTAGCTTTACGCTGGAGCAAGCGTGGGTGACGAATACGGCGGGTTTCCATTTCCACAATTATTTTGGCTTTGGGCTGGTGGACGCTTCAGCTGCCGTTACGGCTGCGGGTACACACACGGCAGGCAGCTTGGGTACGTTGACATCAGTAAATAACACAGCCACGATTGGTACCACAACGATTCCTGCTAGTACCATTACAGGGCTCTCCAAGACTTTTAGCATCTCAGGCCTCACAACAGTTGAGCAAGCTGAGCTTACGTTTAATGTTGGCAGTGGTTATGTACCTTATTGCAATCAAGTAGAGCTCACATCGCCTGGCGGTACGAAATCAATTTTGTTCAATATGGACTCGGCTCACACATCGGCATCGACGGGCGGTGTTCGTTTGCTCTCGAACGCTTTTTATGGTGAAACCGCCGCTGGGACTTGGACATTGAAAGTGATCAACCGCTGCAGCTCGCCCGCTCAAACGCTGTCGACAACGACAGGTCAAAAGCTAACGATTCGTGGACATTAATTAAAAAAGAGTAAAGGATATTTATGCGTTACTTCCCTCTTGTTGCTGCGCTGATGATCTGCACGGCGTGCAGCGCGCAAAACACCTCATTGATGGGTTCTCGTGTTAAACCGCATAACGCTGAGCAGGAACTCCAGGCGCGTGAACTGCAAGGCGGTGAGGTACAGATGGGGCAGCGCCGAATCACGGTGCTGTCAAATGTGCAAGTTGCACCTGCAGAGGCAACCCTTACCGATGGGCAAACCATTGCGTATGTGGCTGGACACGCCATACGTCGCCATGTCGGAGGCACCACTTCACCTCAAAGTCCGTATGTTGGCGCGGCGTACCAGCACGATACGCAAGACGTGGGCTTGATTAGTAAGGAAATATCAATCCGCTTTCAAGGCGCAGAGGTGCCCTTAGCGTATCAAAAATGGGAATTGAAAGAATTGATTGCCAAATCGGGCATCTACATTTTGACGGTGACTGATTTAAAGCAGTGGAGTCGCGTGATGCGGCAATTGCAATCGGATTCGCAAGTGCTATCTGCTCAAGCGAGAATTGTGACAACCGAGCGCCAAGCTAAATAGGCCAGATAGTGTCGAGCGGTTAGCAGGGCGCATCCACCGTTGCCCATAGCACGATAGTGGCGGTTTTGACACCTTTGCCGCCTAAGCGCTTGAGAGCCTCCTTAGCCAAAGCCTCCGTTGCAAATTGACCCAGCGATAACCCTATCTTCAGATTGGGCTTGGATACTTCCGTACTGGTGACCCCTAGCTGCTTGAGCTCGGCTTTTTTTCGTTCATTAAGGGTCGTCGTGAGATACGGCCCCATATAAATCATCCATTGTTCGCGCTGCACGGTGCAAGTTTCAACAGGACGTGGCATGGCTTGAGGTGCACTAGGAATCGTTGCAATGGTGGGTATAGGCTTGATTTGAATGGCCTCGGCGTTGATTTGCTTGGCGATGCGCTCAGGTTCGCGCTGCGAAGAATCTTCGCCCGTGAGCAGCTGTAACCAGCCTTGGCTGTAGCAGAAGTAGCTCAGATTAACAATGAGCAATGCAAGAACTAGTTTTCTTAACGACACACCGATACCTCGTGACTGATGATGGTTTGCAAGCCTGTGTCTGTTTGTAGCATGAGCCCGCCAGTCTCGCCAATGCCCAAGTATTGTCCAGCTACACCGCTGGAGACCTTAATGGATAAGCCTTGCAGGGCATCTCTCTTGGTAAAGCTTGCTGCATAAGGCTTCCAGCCGTGCTGCTCAAAAATTTTAATATTATCGACAAGTGGCTGGAGAATGCGTTCAAGCGTTGTCTCTGCCTTGATGTTAGGGATGAGTTTGCGCAGACCAATGGGTGCGGCCTTGGCATCTAATGCGGCTTGCGCTGTGGCTGCTTGAGGTGCTTCCAAGTTAATGCCAATTCCAATGACAGCGTATCGTTCGCCTACGGATGCACCCTTGATAGCGGTTGTTTCAATCAGAATGCCCGCCAGCTTTTGGCCATCGACCCATAAATCATTCGGCCATTTGATTTGAATGCTGGGATGCAGACTCTCGGCAATGCTCACGCCCACCGCAAGTGAGAGACCTGACCAATTAGCAGGAGCCAATGGCAAGCCAAGACTAAACATCAGGGAGTGCTCGTCTGAGAGCCATGCGCGCCCTAAACGACCCCGTCCAGCGGTTTGCGCCTTGGCGACTAAACAAACGGTGCTGTAGTCGCCCGCAGCCGCGCGGCGCATCAACTCGCTGTTGGTGGAGTCGATAGAGGAGATAAATTCAATCTGCATATTTAATTAGGGTCAGATCCTAATTAGCGAAGCTCATCGCTTGGGCGCGAGCATCGTACCGCGGCACAGTTTGCTACCGCAGTAGCAGGCAAATTCTTTTTTAAGCTTGGGTGTGTAGCGCTCATTAATCGTGAGGCCATAGTCGTAGTTAAGCTCTTCGCCCGCTTTGATATTGCGCAGTGCTTTGATATAGATCCGGTCATCGACGGGGTCGCTTTCACAGTTTGGCTCGCAGGAGTGATTGATCCATTTGGCCGAGTTGCCCTGCACGCGACCATCAATCACGCAAAGATCATCAATATGAAAATAAAAAGTGTGATTGGGCTGCGTTGGGTCGTGTGGGTGGCGATCGAGAGCTTCATTCCAGCTAATCAACTCGCCTTTGTATTCAATCACGCGCTCGTCTTTTTTGATGGACTGGAGAGCAAAAACGCCGCGTCCGTGAACAGAGGAAATGCGGGCTTGTATTTTTCTAGACATAATGCGCGGGAAATGAATCGGGATTAATTGCAAATAATGAGTCCCTATTTTAGAAGCCTATTTGTATTGTTATGAGAGTCTATCCATGAGTGAAACCCTTGCCAAAACCCTTGTGATTGCTGAGAAGCCGTCGGTGGCTGCCGATATTGTCAAAGCGCTCACGCCTTCAAGCGGCAAGTTTGAAAAAAGCACGGAGTACTTTGAAAACGACAGCTATGTAGTGACTAGTGCAGTAGGTCATTTATTAGAAATTCAAGCGCCCGAAGAGTTTGATGTGAAGCGCGGCAAGTGGAGTTTTGCCAACTTACCCGTGATTCCGCCGCATTTTGATTTAAAACCCATTGATAAGACAAAAACACGCTTGGCGGCGGTCATGCGTTTAGTCAAGCGTAAAGACATCGGCTCTTTGATTAATGCGTGTGACGCGGGGCGCGAGGGTGAGCTCATCTTCCGTTTGATTCAGCAGCACGCTAAATCTAAGCACGCGGTTAAACGCTTATGGCTGCAGTCCATGACGCCGCAAGCGATTCGCGATGGTTTTGCTAATTTGCGTACCGACAAACAAATGCAGCCACTGGCGGACGCGGCGCGTTGCCGCTCTGAGGCCGATTGGTTGGTCGGCATTAACGGCACGCGTGCCATGACAGCATTCAATTCGCGTGATGGTGGCTTCTTTTTAACGACGGTGGGGCGCGTACAAACGCCCACGCTGTCGGTGGTGGTCGAGCGCGAAGAGCAAATCCGAAAATTCATCTCGCGTGACTATTGGGAAGTGCACGCTAGCTTTGATGTGGCAGCGGGTTCGTATCCTGCCAAGTGGATTGATACAGCGTGGAAAAAGGGTGGAGCAACGGGTGACGATGAGCACGCCAGGGCCGACCGCGTATGGAACGCGCCAGATGCCAAAGCCATAGCCGATGAGGTGCGCGGGCAAACGGGTACGGTCTCCGAACAGTCAAAACCGACGACGCAGGCTAGTCCACTCTTGTTTGATTTGACGAGCCTGCAGCGCGAAGCCAATGGCCGCTTTGGCTTTAGTGCCAAGACCACGCTATCGATTGCGCAGTCTTTATATGAGCGTCACAAAGCACTGACTTATCCACGAACCGACTCGCGCGCACTGCCCGAAGACTATGTGCCTGTGGTGAAGAAGACGTTTGAAATGCTGGCGGGTAGCGGTATGCGTCACCTTGCGCCGCATGCACTGGTGGCGCTTAATAAAGGCTACATCAAACCAACCAAGCGCGTATTTGACAACGCCAAGGTGAGCGATCACTTTGCCATCATCCCGACGTTAGAAGCGCCGAGCGGTCTCTCCGAAGCAGAGCAAAAGGTGTACGACCTCGTTGTGCGCCGCTTTATGGCGGTGTTCTATCCAAGCGCCGAATATTTGGTCACGACACGCCTGACGGTTGTTAAAAATCATACTTTTCAATCGAACGGTAAAGTGTTAGTCAATCCAGGCTGGTTGGCGATTTTTGGCAAAGAAGCGCAAGACCAAAATTCGGAAGGAAGCACAGAGGGCGGACAAAACTTAGTTGCAGTGAGTAGTGCAGAGAAGCCGCTCTGCGCCGACATCGAGAGCAAAGCGCTGAAGACACGTCCGCCCGCTCGTTATTCAGAAGCCACGTTGCTCGGCGCAATGGAAGGCGCAGGCAAGCTAGTTGAAGACGACGATATGCGCGAAGCCATGCAGGAGAAAGGACTTGGCACGCCTGCCACGCGTTCCAGCATCATTGAGGGATTGATTGCTGAGAAATACATGCTACGCGAAGGGCGTGAACTCATCGCCACAGCCAAAGCGTTTCAATTGATGACGCTGCTGCGAGGCCTCGATGTCGAAGAGCTTTCCAAACCCGCGCTGACGGGCGAGTGGGAGTACAAACTCTCGCAAATGGAGCACGGCAAATTTAGCCGCGAGGCCTTCATGGCAGAAATCGCCGCTATGACACAAAAAATGGTGCAAAAAGCCAAGTCGTTTGACCGCGATACCGTGCCAGGCGACTATTCCACGTTGACACAAGCTTGCCCTAACTGCGGCGGCGTGGTGAGGGAAAACTATCGTCGTTACGGCTGCGTAGGCAAAGCGGGAAGCGAAGAGGGGTGTGGTTTCTCATTCACCAAAACACCCGCTGGGCGCACGTTTGAACTGTTAGAGGCCGATCAATTTTTGCGAGATCAAAAGATTGGCCCCCTCGAGGGTTTCCGCTCCAAAGCGGGATGGCCGTTTGTAGCCGAATTGGCCTTGGTTAAGGACGAAGAAACCAATAACTTCAAGCTTGAGTTTGATTTTGGTGATGCTGCCAAAGAAGCCGCAGAGAGCGGTGAGCTGCAAGATTTGAGCGGGAAAACTAGCTTGGGCGCCTGCCCTAAATGCGGTAGCGGTGTGTATGAGCTGGGCTCTAGCTATTACTGCGAAAAAACGATTCCAACGATGGCGCAAGCCACGCCCACCTGCGATTTCAAGAGTGGCCGCATCATTTTGCAGCAACCCGTTGAGCCTGAGCAGATGGCGAAATTATTAGCAACAGGTAAAACCGATTTGCTGGACAAGTTTGTCTCTATGCGCACTAGGCGCGGCTTCAAAGCGTTCCTCGCTTGGAATAAAGAAGAAGGCAAAGTCGCGTTTGAGTTTGAGCCGCGTCCTGAAGGCGCACGTAAATTCCCACCGCGTAAAACGGCAGCAGTTAAAGAGGCGGCAGCGCCTGCTGCAAAAAAGGTAGCCGCTAAAAAAGCGGTGGCTAAAAAGGCGCCAGCCAAGAAGGTTGTGACGAAAAAAATAGTTGCAAAAACGCCAACTAAGAAAACGGTTTAGAAAAATGGATCGTAAAGCGCGTTCCAACAGGCTCTTGCGAAGGATGTGCATCCTCAACGACCACGGTTGCTTGATGCTGCCTTGCAATGGCTTGCACGATGGCTAAACCAAGCCCAGAGCCATCGACTGCATTGCTCAGCGAGTCGTTCATACGGTAAAACGGTTGTAAGACGCGCTCACGCTCTGCTGCAGGAATACCAGGACCTGTGTCTTCCACTTGCAAGGAGAGCGCACCGCTGTAGTGATCTTGCACCACACGTGCCGTAATCACACCGCGCTCGGGTGTGTAGTGGATGGCGTTCTCTAACAAATTGCGTACCAACTCTTTCAAAAGCACATCGTTGCCTAGCATGTTGCTGTCACGAACCGTAGCGGTATCGTCAAACCCTAAATCCATTCGTTTATCGAGCGCTTGCGGAAGCGCATCGCGTACCGACTCTATAACGATACGTTCCAAATTGATTTGTGTTTTTGCAACCTCACTACCTGTCGTCTCGGCACGTGCCAACGCTAAAAGTTGATTGACCGTGCGCGTCGCGCGGACACTGGAGCGCCCCACTTGCTTGAGAGAATGCTTCAAGTCCTCGGTGCTCGTGCCCTCGCGCAGTGCCAAATCGGCTTGCATTCGCAGACCCGCGAGGGGGGTTTTTAGCTGATGCGCAGCGTCTGCTAAAAATCGCTTTTGAATGAGCATGGAGTCTTTAAGCCGTGCTAATAAATCGTTGACCGAGGCAATGAGTGGTGAGACTTCGCGCGGTACATCGGCCAGATCCAGTGGGCTGACATCGTCGCTTTTTCGCTGGCGGATGCGATGCTCTAATTCTTTAATCGGCTCTGTACCGCGTATGAGCGCTAGCCAAATTAAAAGCACGACCAAGGGCAACATCAACAATTGCGGCAGCATCACACCCTTAATAATTTCGGTTGCCAGTGTGGAGCGTTTTTCTAGTGTTTCTGCGACTTGAATTAAGACGGGTTTATCACCCGATTTACGATCTTTGGCGTCTTGCAGATCAGCCCAGATATAGGCTACCCGAATGTCACGACCATGGTATTCATCAGCCCTGATGTAGACCTTGCCAATCACAGGCTTGTCTTCTAAATAGGGTTGCGGCAGATCCCGATCACCCGCTACATATTCTCCCCAAATGCCTAGCACTTGGTAATAAATAATGTCCGCATCATCGGCTCTTAAAATTTCGCGGGCAGGCGCTGGGAGGTTCAGTTGGGCTTTGTTTTGCTCCACTTTCACCAGTTGGGCAAGCGCTTGCACGTTGTACTCTAACGCGCGGTCAAAAGGCCTGCCAGCGGTGTTTTGCGCCACTAACCAAATGAGCACGAGGCTCATCGGCAAAATCAAAAGCAACGGGATAAGCATCCAGTCCAAAATTTCGCCAAACAAGCTGCGCTTGCCGCGCTGGAAAAAATGAACGGCCATGCTGCTTTGGCGGTTTAATTAATTTTTTCTAAACAATAACCAAGGCCACGGACGGTAGCGATACGAACCGTGCCTTTTTCAATCTTTTTGCGCAGACGATGGATGTACACCTCAATCGCATTGGTGCTGACTTCTTCGCCCCATTCGCATAGACGCTCTACGAGTTGGTCTTTGCTGACCAAACGCCCAGTGCGCTGTAGTAACACTTCTAAGAGTCCCAATTCGCGAGCCGAGAGATCGACCATCTTGCCTTCCAGCGTTGCCACACGTCCCGCTTGGTCATATTGCAGTGGGCCGTGACTGATGATGCTGGACGAGACGCTAGAGCCGCGGCGCGACAGGGCGCGTACACGTGCCTCCAACTCTTGTAATGAGAAGGGCTTTGCCATGTAGTCGTCCGCACCCAAATCTAAACCTTTGACACGATCCTCAATGCTGTCAGAGGCGGTCAGGATAAGAACGGGAATTTTGGCGTTACGCGACCGCAACCGCTTGAGCACATCAAGGCCGTGCATTTTGGGCAGATCTAAATCGAGGATGAGGAGATCAAATTCGCTGTGCGTCATGAGCGCTGCATCGGCCAAGTTACCGTCCGCGACATGATCCACTGCCGCGCCACTTTGGCGTAACGTACGCAGCAAACCATCGGCTAATACTTGGTCGTCTTCAGCAATCAAAATTCGCATGGCAATTCCTAACGTGAGAGTTATCCACACATTCTAATAACCGTGCGCATAAGCCTCTAAGCCCAGACGTACCACAACAGCCACTTCCTCGCCCACTTCGGCACGGAACTCCTGTTCCGCTTTGCGGACCGCATCCACAAAGGCTTTGAGCCACAGTACGCCTGTTGCTGTGTAGCTTACCCATTTGGCGCGCGCATCCAGTGGATCAACCTTGCGCTCGATGAGCCCCCATGCTTCGCATTGGTCAAGTACATCGCTCATGGCTTGCTTGCTGATGCCCGCACTCGTGGCCAGTGTCGATGCGCGTGCTCCGCCCTGCGGCAGATGGCGCGTGAGATGAATATGCGCAGCGCTAATCTGATCGCGAGCTGCCAAATTGGCTAATGCCAACGGCAGGTCAGGATGCGCGGCCATGAGCACCAGCACGCGGCCATCAAAATGCCTAAGTGCATCGCCCAGCAAATGCCCGAGGTGACGTTGATCACCGCGGACCGAACTGTGCACACCCATTTCAGCCGCTTTGGGAGTGGATTTGAGACCAGTTTTCACGTGCGGGCGATTAGAGGTCTTCTTCGGTATCAACTTCGCTACGCGCTTGTGCGTTGTACCTGTTGCCTTTAATCAAAGCCTTATCTAGCAAGGCTTCCATTGCAACAATGCTTTGCGCGTCAAGCTGGATTTGGCTTGCAGCGAAGTTATCCCTCATGTGCTGAACTTGTGTTGTGCCAGGAATCGTCACCAAGGCGGGGTGTTTGTTTAGCATCCACGCTAGCGCCAGTTGCGCGCCCGTGCAGCCTTGACTTTGGGCGAGCGCCAAATAGTCCGTTAACAGCGCTAGATTGTGTGGGTAGTTTTCAGGCAAAAACCTTGGCATGGTTTTGCGAATGTCGTTGTTTGCCAACGCATTCACGTTGCGTAACTCGCCACCTAAAAATCCGCGTGCCACGGGGCTAAAGGCCACAAAAGCAACGCCTAGCTCTTGGCAAGCGTCCAGTACGGCAATTTCTGGGTTGCGTGTCCACAGCGAGTATTCTGTTTGCACGGCAGCAATAGGCGCTTCGCGGTAGGCCTTACGCAGCGTGGTTGCCGAGACCTCCGAGAGGCCAATACTTTGGATTTTGCCCGCGCGTTGTAAGTCTGCGAGTGCGCCTACAGATTCTTCAATGGGTACTTTTTTATCCCATCGGTGCAAGTAGTACAGGTCGATCACGTCGGTCTTGAGGCGTTTCAAACTGGCTTCGCACTGTGCGCGAATTTTGGCGGGCGAACCATCAATCACTCGGGTCATTTTGCCGCCCTCGAGCTCGCCGCCCATGCCGCATTTACTGGCAAGTGTAAAACGGTTGCGCTGTGAGGACAGCACTTCACCCACCAGTGTTTCATTCGCACCAAAGCCGTAGAGCGTCGCGGTGTCAAAGAAATCATAGCCCGTGTCCAGTGCACCCAGTAGCACGGATTCGGCCTCGGCACGCGTGGGCGGTACGCCGTAGGCATGGCTAAGGTTCATGCAGCCAAGGCCAACAGGGTTGACTTGAAAATGGGCAATGGATCGTTTAGAGTTTAGGTTTTTCATAGGTTACAGTTCTATGGGCAGTATAAAACTGGTTGGCTTAATTTTTTTACTAGGAGTAAACAATGAAACAAATTTCTAAACTGATCGCCGTATGCGGCGCGATCTTGCTGGCGTCGGTGCTGCAAGGCTGCTCTTATTTACCTGTATCAATGACAAGCTGGATTGATGCACCGTCAAAAGACGAGGGCTGGACTGTGTTGTTCGATGGGAGCAATTTGAATAATTGGACGGCTATTGGTAATGCCAATTGGCGGCTCTACGACGGTAGCGTGCAAGCCGAAATTGGTGCGGGTTATTTGATCTCTAAACAGAGCTACAAAGACTTCCAAATCAAGGCTGAGTTTTGGGCTGACGAAGAAGCCAACAGTGGCATCTTTATTCGATTGTCAGATCCCAAAAACGTGACGGCTGACAACTCCTACGAAGTCAATATCTTTGATAAGCGTCCCGACCCGTCATATGGAACAGGTGCGATCGTGAACGTCTCCAAAATTGATCCTATGCCCAAAGTCGCTAACAAATGGAACACATACGAAATCACAGCGAAGGGCGAGCAACTCACGGTCACGCTTAACGGCGTGGTCACAGCAGACGCCAAGGACAGCAAGTTTGCCAGCGGCCCTATCGCGTTGCAATCGGCTGGCGGTGTGATTAAGTTTCGCCGCGTGTGGATTAAGCCGCTGTAATTAAGTGCTTTTGTGCGCTGCCGCTATCTGCCGCAGCGCATTTTCAAAAACGGCAGCAGGCTGACCGCCTGAAATCAAGTGCCTGTCGTTGATGATGACGGCAGGTACAGAATGAATCTCGTGAGCATGATAAAAGCGCTGCCGTGCGCGAACCTCTGCGCTGTATTCGTCGCTATCCAATATCGCTGTGGCCTTTTCTGTGTCTAGCGCGAGGCGATTGACCATATCCAACAGTACGGCTCGATCAGCAGGATTTTTTCCTTCTGTGAAGTACGACTTTAGCATCTCTTTTTTCATCCGATGCTGAATACTGATGCCATTCGCGTTGTTGCCCAATTCGCTCGCCCAGTACAGTAAACGGTGGCAATCAAACGTATTCCACGTGCGGCCACGACCCTCCATTCTGAAATCGAAACCCACTTCAGCGCCACGTGCGCGAATCGTGGCGTAGGTTTGTTCTTGCTGCTTTGCTGTCGAGCCATACTTTTGCGTGAGATGCTCACCAATGTTTTGCCCCTCGGGCGGCATGTCGGGGTTGAGTTGAAACGGCTGGAAGTGGATATCGGTTTTGATCTCATCACCCAAATTGGCAACGGCTTGCTCTAAAGCGCCAAGCCCTACGGCGCACCACGGGCAGGCCACGTCGGAGACGAAATCGATTTTGAGAGTATTCATGCCCAGTGAGTGTAAGCGCGTCGTGATTGAAGCCGCGACGCGCTATGCGGTGGTGATTTAATGCAGATTACTTACCGAGCTGCACTTCCAAATCGTGCAGCACGCGATAGCAATCCAGCACGGAAGCCACGCTGCTATTGGGCTCGCGACCTTCTTTGATGGCGGCAAAGAACTCACGGTCTTGTAGCTCAATGCCGTTCATCGACACTGCGACTTGGCTCACGTCGATTTGCTCTTCCTTGCCTGTAAAGAGATCGTCATAACGTGCGAGGTAAGTGCCCGTATCGCCGATATAGCGGAAGTACGTACCCAGTGGGCCATCGTTGTTGAACGAGAGTGAGAGCGTGCAGATCGCGCCGTTGGCCGCTTGCAATTGAATGCTCATGTCCATTGCAATGCCAAGCGCTGGGTGAATCGGGCCTTGCACAGCGTTGGCGCGTGTGATGGGGCTGCCTGCTTGGTACGCAAACAAATCCACCGTGTGCGCGGCGTGATGCCACAAGAGATGATCCGTCCAGCTACGCGCTTGCCCAAGGGCGTTCATGTTGGTGCGGCGAAAGAAATACGTTTGCACATCCATTTGCTGAATGTTGAACTCGCCAGCTTTAATTTTGTTGTGAACGTATTGATGGCTAGGGTTGAAACGGCGTGTGTGGCCACACATCGCCACTAAGCCGCTGCTCTTAGCGAGCGCTGCCACCGCTTGGCCTTCGGCGTAAATATCGCACAGCGGGATTTCTACTTGTACATGCTTACCCGCTTTCAAACACGCAGTTGTTTGATCGGCGTGCATTTGCGTAGGCGTACACAAAATCACAGCATCGACTTCTTTGAGTGCAAGGGACTCGTTCAAATCGGTGGTGATGTGCTTGATGCCGTACTTATCAGCAACCTCTTTGGTTTTTTCTAAGTCACGACTAATCAGCGAGACAACTTCCACGCCGTCGATATTTTTGATACCGTCCAAATGCTTGATGCCAAATGCGCCAGCGCCTGCTAGGGCTACTTTGATTGTTTTGCTCATAACGATTCCTTTAAAAATTATTGATTTTCTAAAATCAAATGCCCCACGCTAGTGTTACTGGCTGGCACATGATGAAAGCGATGAATCTCGCGCGGGGCCATACCAGTCGTGGCTTCCCCCTGTGCCGAATCGCGCATATCTGACATCGCGCCACGGGCAATCAACCACATCACAAGTTCAATGCCCTCACTACCCGCTTCGCGGATGTAGTCCACGTGCGGCATCTTGGCAAGGTCTTCGGGGTCAGTCACCATGCGCTCAATAAACGCTTTGTCCCAGTCCAAATTGATAAGACCTGCACGTGGTCCTTGCAGTTGATGACTCATGCCCCCTGTGCCCCAAATTTGTACGTTCAAAGGTTTGCCGTCCGCATTCAAGCCCTCAAAACTTTCAATCGCACGCCGAATTGCTTTACCTAAATTGAGGCAGCGTTGACCCGACGGCACGGGATATTGCACCACGTTGACCGCAAACGGAATCACAGGGCAGGGCCACGCGCCAGTCTCTGGGTGCTGCTCGCCGCACATTAGCGACAGCGGAACGGTGAGGCCATGATCGACATCCATGTGGTTGACGATGGTGAGGTCAAAATCTTGCTGAATCACCGACTGTGCAATGTGTGCTGATAGCGCAGCATGTCCCTGTACGCGTGGCACGGGGCGTGGCCCCCAACCCTCGTCAGCGGGTGTGTAGGAGTCCGCGCAGCCAATTGCAAAGGTTGGGATGACAGATAAATCAAACGCGGTAGCGTGATCGTTGTAAACCAAAAAAATGACGTCGGGTTTATTGGCTTTCATCCATTCTTTAGATTTTTCATAGCCTTGAAATAACGGCTGCCAATAGGGCTCGTGTGATTTGCCAAGGTCCATTGCAGCACCAATGGCGGGGACGTGGGACGTAAAAACAGATGCCGAGATATACGCCGAATTTTTTGCGTTTGTGTTTGCCATAACTTTTCCAATACTTTCTTAATCGAGTAATTTTCCCGTGCCACTGCCTTGTGGCTGATGCTCTTTTTGCGCATCGCCATCTTCGCCAACGAGGCGGTTGCCGTTCACACTTCGTCCACCCGCAATCATCATGTCGCGGTATTCAATTTCGGTTTTGCCCGTCATAGAGCCCGCCATTTGTTGAAAGCTCTTACCATGTGTTGCGCCCAGTTTGGCGAGAAAGTAGATGTTGCCGCCAAGGCCGATGCAGCGGTTCAAGTCCGCGTCCAGCACGGCCAGTTTTTGGTCTTCGGTCATTGGCCATTCGTCAACATAGGCGCGTTGGTCAGCTAAAAAGCGCTTGCGGTTAGCATCCTTCATCAGGCTCATGCAAAACTGATTGAGATGATAGCCCGCGCGGGACTGATCCATATCGAAGATGGTTGTGCCTGGCACGTTTTGGTAAGGTTTTTCTAAGGACATGAGGTTTCCTATTGACGTGTAAATTTATTCGTTAATCTGGCCAAATTTACCAGCGTTGAAATCAACAAACGCTTGGCGAATTTCTTGTTCTGTGTTCATCACAAACGGACCGTAGCCGACGACTGGCTCATCAATCGGCTCTCCCGCTAAGAGCAGCAGTTGCGTATCTTGGGATGCGGTGATTGACACGTCGGTGCCGCTACGCGAGAGCATCACCAGCTGCGCAGCACCAACCTCGTTTGAATCGTTCACTGCAATTTTTCCGCTTTGCACCAAGAGCAGTGTCGTCCAGCCATCGGGTTGAGGCAAAGACATGGTTTGCCCCGCTTTAATGCGCACATCCCATACGTTCATGGGTGTGAAGGTTTTAGCAGCACCCTTGGCTTGCACGTCATGTGCGTTGTGGCTTCCAGCAATGACCCGCACGGAAGCACCATCCAGCATGGTCTGTGGAATAGCTGCTTGTGTGATGGCTTGATAACCAGGCTTAGTCATCTTGTCTTTGGCTGGCAGATTGACCCACAGCTGCACCATGTGCATGATGCCGCCCGATTTGCTAAAAGCTTTGGAGTGAAATTCGTCATGCACAAGGCCGCTACCCGCAGTCATCCACTGCACATCGCCCACGCCGATGATGCCGCCACCGCCCGACGAGTCGCGGTGCGCCACTTCGCCGCTGTACGCAATCGTGACGGTCTCAAAGCCACGGTGCGGATGCGAGCCCACGCCACGCGGTGTTGCTCCGTTAGCGACATCACGTGGTTCGCAAACGTAGGGTGCACCATAGTCCAGCATTAAAAACGGGCTGTACAGGTGCGCGTCTTGGTTGTAGCTAAACATGCCGTGCACGTGAAAGCCGTCACCCACCCAATGGCGCGGCGGGGCAGAGTCAATGCGGATAATGGATTTAGCAGTCATGTTGATGTCCAATTAATTGGACCAATACAAACGCATGGGGTTATCGACGAGCAGCTTTTGTTGTAGCTCTTTGGTGGGCGCAATGTGCGGGATAAAGTCAACGAGCAAGCCATCATCTGGCATGTGTTTTTTCAAATTAGGGTGCGGCCAATCGGTACCCCAAATCACGCGATCGGGGAACTCCTCTACGATGCGCTTGGCAAACGGCACCACGTCGCGGTAGGCATTTTTCTCGCCGTTTAAGGCGCTAGGTCCTTCCACAGATAAGCGCTCCGGGCAAGTCACTTTGCTCCACACGTTTTTGTGCTCGCGCATAAACTTGACGAAGAGTTCAAACTCGGGGCTGTTCACACCTTTGGCGATATTGGGTGTGCCCATGTGATCGACCACC
>JANXRP010000075.1 GCA_025352965.1 Comamonadaceae bacterium | reverse complement strand
GCACTTCGTCGCCGTGCCGCATGGTGTTGCTAAAGCTAAAGCGTGGGCAGCTTTGCCCTGTGGGTTGGTAACTCAACTGCTCTTCGTCCCAGCTTGCCACATGCCTTGCTAGGCCATAGGGGATATGGGTTTGCACAGTGCCGTTTGTGCGTCCGTATGCCGCCTGCAACGCCGCATTACCGCCGCAATGATCGCTATGTAAATGGGTATTGACGATGTGATCGAGCGGTCTGTCTTTGAGGCTTGACTTCACAAGCGCTAGCGTTTGATCGGCGTGCGTGCAGTAACCCGTATCGACCAGCGCCGTACTGTCCTTGCCGATAAACAAGATGTTGTTGCTGGACAGCCAGCCGCGCTCAAAGATGAGGTGCGAGGGCGAGTGCTTCTTCATAGTCTTTATTTGGAATATCTTGCGCATCAAAGCATTGGCCCACGAACTCCAAGCCTTCTCGCGCTGTGGGGAAAGGACGCACATCCAAGTCCGCTTCGCTGATACCCCATGCATCGTGAATGACGCATTGGTGTTTGATTTGTGGATAAATCACATTGGCCAAAAATTGTTGGTCGGAGCCGTACTCGGTGGTGGGCTGATACGCATCCAACTGGGCTTGCCAGCTTAATAGCAAGCCGCCTTTGCAACCCCACATGCCCGCCATGATGCTTGGCCAATGAAAAGGATGGTCTCGCATCAAGTGTGCGTCTTTATCTGCTGCCAACCACTCGTTCACAGCGGCCACTTCGCGCGGTGACAAGCGCGAATCGGTATCGCGGAAAAGCACGTGCGAGACACCCGCGTCTTCAGCTGCCAAGAAACGCCAAAACGCCCCGCCTCGGTCAGGCTTGGGCGGCATGAGTACCACCTGCACATTGGGGTGCTCTTGTAATTGGTTTAAGAAGTCTTGCGGCAAATCATCCGCGCAATAAAAGCGACACACCCAATCTGGATAAAGCTTGGCAGCCAGTTCGCTATTGCGAAGTGCGCCGATGAGATACGTGGAATCGTCACCCCAAAGAGAAAACGCAATGAGCTTTTGCGGTGCAGGGTAAGCAACAGCTGTCAGTGCATTCTCCAGCGCTTGCACATATTGCATTTGGTTGAAGTAGCGTCCTGCCGCTTTGCTGCGCTCTAGCTTTTGCCGAAGCACTGGCAACCGCGCAGGCTGACTGGCTAGTTCTATCGCCAAAGCTTCGTAAGCCGTCATGCTGGTGGTGACAAGCTCTGGTAAATCCAGCGCCATGAGAATGCTACTGGCGACACGCGAAGCAAACGATTGACCTTGCAAAGTTAGCACAGGCAAGCCCATCCAGAGGCTATCTGCCGCCGTCACGTGCGCGTTGTAGGGGAAGCTATCTAAAAACAAATCGGCAAGTTGATAACGCTGCAAATGCTCATCAAAACTATTGACACGCTTGGCAAACACCAACCGCTGGGGCGCTAATCCTGCCGCCACACCTGCAGCTTCAATATGCTTTTGCGCCACCTCGTTATTGGCTTGCAACCAGAGCACGCTTTTTGGCACTGTGCGCAAAAGTCTGAACCAGCACGCCAACATCTCAGGCGTAATTTTGTAGGGGTTGCTAAACGCACAAAATACAAATCCGCCCTCGGGTAAGCCTTGCTGGATGCGGCTTGCAGCCAGGTCATCCGACTGGCACACAGGCGGGCGCTGGTTGTTATCGGGCATAAAGCTGCTGGGCAAACGAATGATTTTTTCTGAGTAAAGAGATTCGTGAGTGAGTGGAATCACCACCTCGTCCGCAATCAAATAGTCGATCCATGGTGCGCTCGATGTACCCGCATAGCCCAAGAATGCGACTTGCACACGGCAGGGGCGACTCGTCAAAATGAGTGGCCTGCCGCTTTGCATGTAGAGCGACAAATCAATCGCGATATCGATGTCCATGCTGCGAAGTCGTTCGGCAATTTGATCGTCACTCAAAGCCCCGAGCATAAAAAACTGATCGAACGCACGCTCAATACGCACTCGCCACGGCGTCTCGTCGGCATCCCCGTCGGTGGCGATGCCGATAACTTCAAATTTGCTTCGATCATGCGCCTCGATACTGGCGATCAGTTGCTGCGGCACGGGATGTTGGTGCCAATCGCAGGAAAGATACGCGATGCGGATTCGCCTTGGCATTGATTGGTTTTGGCGCGGAGGTAATGTATTCGCGGAACGCGTCACGCGCACAACCGCCTCATTGCAAAGCCTTGTCACATGGCGCTTGGCAGCTAGTTTGTGCCATGCGGGTTGATCAACAGCGGCCAGCAGTGGATAAGGATGCGGCAAATACGATTCGTCCGCGCGGGTTCGTGCCATCATGATCACCAGATGCGTGGCAACGTGTTGGTGCTCGCACGTCTCTAACAAAAGTTGCAAATAACTATGGTCGTAATCTGCCAAAGCCAAAGGCGCTAAACCCTGCGTCGCAGCCATTTGAAAGGCCGTTAGCGCTTCTTGCAATTGGCCTGCTGCATACAAAATGCCGCCCTGCTTATAGGCGATGATCGCCAGATTTTTTTTAGGGCTCGCGTAATCTGGGTCTATCGCTAAAGCCGTTTTGAGTGCTTGGTATGCACCCACCACGTCGCCTAGCTCATCGCGCACATTGCCAAGATTGTTCCAAGCAATTTTGTGCGTAGGCTCTTGCTGAACGATAGCCTCAAAGCAAGCGGCGGCTTCCTGCCAACGCTTGTCCGCACAAAACACCAAACCCTGCTGCAAGCCTTGTTCTATAAGACTTGTAGCAGGGCTTAATGAGGGGGGGTCAGGGTTATTTACCAGCTCGGAGTTCACGTCGCAAGATTTTACCGACGTTCGTTTTGGGCAAGTCGTCGCGGAACTCGATGTACTTAGGAATCTTGTAAGCCGTCAAGTTTTGACGGCAGTATTTCGCCACGTCGTCCTCGGTCAGCATAGGGTCGCTCTTGACAGCAAACACCTTGATGGCCTCGCCTGTTTTTTCGTCTGCAACGCCAATCGCAGCGCACTCCACCACGCCCGGGCAAAGGGAAATGACGTTCTCGAGTTCGTTCGGGAAGACGTTGAAGCCGCTCACAATAATCATGTCCTTTTTGCGATCAACGATACGGAAGTAGCCCTGCTCGTCCATCACGCCCACGTCGCCCGTGCGCATAAAGCCGTCCTTGGTGAACGCCGCTGCGGTTTCCTCTGGCTGGTTGTAATAACCTGTCATCACATTGGGGCCTTTGATGCAAATCTCGCCCGAGCTGCCCGTGGGCTGCGATACACCGTCGTCGTCTTTGATGGCAATTTCAATGCTGGGTAATGGCAGACCAATCGTGCCAGAAAAGGCAGTTGCGTTCACGGGGTTGTTGGTGCCAATCGCGCAGGTTTCACTCATGCCCCAGCCTTCAATCATGGCCGAGCCCGTGAGCTCTTGCCACGCCTTGGCCGTACCTATGCTTGCCGCCATACCGCCCGCTTGGCTATTGCACAGCATACTAAAGTCCATCGTCTTAAATTCTGCATTTTGCAAAAGCGCGTTAAACAGCGTGTTGACGGCGGGCAGCATATGGAATGGGCGCTTTTTGAGCACACCCACAAAACCAGGGATGTCGCGTGGATTGGGGATCATCGTCAAATGCGAACCCCAGCGAATGGCCAGCAAGCACAGTGTTAACGCAAAAATGTGATACAGCGGCAGCGCTGCAATACCATTGACTTTGCTGATATCGCCCACGCGCTTAAGGGCTGGTGTAAACCAAGCCTCGGCCTGTAGCACCGCCGCAATGATGTTGCGATGTGTCAGCACTGCGCCCTTAGAGAGTCCCGTCGTTCCGCCCGTGTATTGCAAAAATGCAATGCTGTCGCCGTTGGCGGTGCTGGGCTTCATGGCAAGCCCAGATGCTGCACTCAACACGGCTTTGAAGCTAATCACTAGGCGCGGCTTGCCCGCTGCGGTTTGCAATGGAATCTTGTAGGCAGGCACCATCTTCTTCAAGTGACGCACAGCAAAGGTCACAAAGTTACCTTTGACGAAACCCAGCAAATCGCCCATGCTGGCAACGACCACGCGCTCAATCGGCGTGTCCTGAATGACCTCTTCGAGTGTTTTGGCAAAGTTCTCCAAAATCACAATCGTCGTTGCGCCCGAGTCTTTGAGTTGGTGTTTCAGCTCACGCGCCGTATAAAGCGGATTGACATTCACACAGGTGTAACCCGCACGCAAAATGCCCGCCATCGTGACAGGGAACTGCGGCACGTTGGGTAGCATCAGCGCCACGCGCTCGCCCGCGGGCAAGCCTTGCGCTTGCAGCCACGCGCCAACGACTGTAGAGAGTTCATCCAACTCGCCATACGTCATCCATTTGTCCATACAAACCGCAAAAGGGCTGGACGCATTCTTTTTGAACGACTCGTTAAACAATTGCGCCACCGAGGTGTACGCATTGGGATTGATTTCATGCGGAACGCCTGCAGGGTAACTGTCATGCCAAGCTTGTTTCATGCGTATATCTCCAAAGCCAGATTAAAAGAACGATTGTGCTGATTTCTGCCCTCTGCGGTATTGGTAAAAACCTAGGGTAAAAATCAAAAAGCGAGTCGCTTTATGATGTGCCTATGAATCCTGATAGTCCCTCTTCGTCGCGTTCGTTCTTACGCAAAATTGCTGAATACCTGCATCCGGGTCCAGACTCCATTGCTGAGCTCTTTGCCACACTCGAAGAAGCCGAGGACAAAGACCTGATTAACGCGCAGAGCTTGGCCATGCTAGAGGGCGTTCTTAAGCTGTCCAGCATGACTGCGGGCGACGTGATGGTCGCCGCGCCGCGCATGGATTTGCTGGATATTGATGCTGATTTTGATGAGCTACTCCATGTGGTGATTGACACCGCGCACTCGCGCTTTCCCGTGTTTGAGGGCGACAAGGGCAACATCATTGGTATCTTGCTGGCCAAAGATTTGCTCAAGCGTCAACGCTCACCCGAAATCAACCTGCGTGCCCTGCTGCGCTCCGCCGTCTTTGTACCCGAGAGCAAGGGTTTGAACGATTTGCTTACCGACTTCAGGGGCAAGCGAAATCATTTGGCGCTTGTCGTGGACGAGTTTGGCAAGACGGCAGGGCTCATTACCATTGAAGATATTTTGGAAGAAATCGTTGGCGAGATTGAGGACGAATTCGACACCGTAGATGGCGATACCGCGTCCATGGATATCGTCTCGCTACCCGAAGACGGCGCCTACCGCGTGAACGGTCAAGCCACGCTGCTTAAGCTCGTAGAGCAATTCGACTGCGAATTTAGCGAGACCGAGCAAGAGCAGTTTGAAACCATCGGCGGATTAGTAGCACACCGCATGGGACATGTACCACGCAAGGGCGAAGAGCACATGGTGGGTGGCTTGCGGCTTGTGGTGCTAGTGTCTACCAGCGGCGTGGTCAAGTGGTTCCGTGCCACACGCATTGCGTAAGTCGCGCCGCACATGACAGCACTTCTTTTTGGCACCCTGCACGGCTGGTCGATTGTCAATCCTTGGAATGGACACGCCGTCTGGTGGCTGCAACTGGTGGCGATGGTGTGGTTAGTGCGTGCACTCCTGCGTACTGAATCGCCCAAGGTGGCGTTTGCTCGCAGCCTCCTCTTTGCTATCGCATGGTTCGTCTCCAGCATGTGGTGGCTCTACACCTCAATGCACACGTATGGTGGTCTTGCTGCGCCGCTGGCCGCGCTAGCGGTAGTGGCGTTATGCGGCTTACTCGCCAGTTTTTATGCCCTCGCCTGCGCGGCTTTTGTTTGGCTCAAATGGGGGCGAGTGGGCGCTGAAACGAGCGCGAGCAACGTCATCCTTTTTGATGCCGCACTATTTGCTGCACTGTGGTTGCTAGCCGAGCTTGCTCGCGGCACGGTCATGACAGGATTGCCTTGGAGCGCTGCAGGCTACGCGCACATCGACAGCCCTTTGGTGAGCGCCGCGCCGTGGGTCGGCGTGTATGGCCTGTCAGCGCTGGCTGCTTTGATTGCCGCGCTGTTTGTGCTGACGCGCTCGTGCGGACTCAAGGTTTTGATCGTGCTGGTGCTGGGTATCAAAGCCTACTGGATACCTAGCCCAGAGGCCATATTGGATAAGCCTTCCCAAGGCCCATCCTCTACAAGCCTGACGGTACGTCTCTTGCAGGGCAACATCCCGCAAAACGAAAAATTTGATGCTCAAACAGGTGTCGCATTGGCTCTGGCTTGGTACCAAGAGCGCTTGCTGGCTGCGGCCAAAGACGGTGTCGATTTGGTCGTGACACCTGAGACGGGTGTGCCACTGCTACCGCAGCAATTGCCGCTGGGTTATTGGTCAAAGATAAACGACGCGTTCACAGCGCAAAATAAGACAGCGGCGCTCATTGGCATACCGCTTGGCTCGATGCAGGACGGCTATACCAACTCCGTGATAGGACTCAATGGCTCGCAAGCTAAGCCTTATCGCTACGACAAACATCACCTTGTGCCGTTTGGTGAATTTATCCCACCACTGTTTCGCTGGTTTACCAACCTCATGAGCATTCCGCTTGGGGATTTCAATCGTGGTGACTTGGCACAGCCTTCCTTTGCCCATGCAGGTCAGCGCTTTGCCGTCAATATTTGCTTTGAAGATTTGTTTGGTGAAGAGCTCGCTAAACGCTTTGCGGATAAGACCACCGCGCCCACGATATTTGTCAATGTCAGCAATATGGGCTGGTTTGGCGATGGCATGGCAATTGACGAGCACATCAACATTTCGCGCATGCGTGCGATTGAGTTTGATCGCCCCATGCTTCGCGCCACCAATACGGGCGCGACCGTCGTCATCGACCACCGAGGTGTCGTCATGCAAAGCCTAGTCCGCAGTAAACGTGGCATGCTAAACGCCGAGTTACCTGCCAATATGCTGGGTCGCAGCAGCCTGACACCCTATGCCTCGTGGGCATCTCAATATGGCTTGCAGCCCTTATGGATTGCGGCCTGCGCATGGGTTATCTTTGCTTTATTTATCAGGCGAAAATCTAAACCTTTATGACCCCTGCTGTGCCATCACCTTGCATTTCAATTTGTCAAATGAGCCCTAAGACAGGGCTGTGCACAGGCTGCCTACGCACGATTGACGAAATTGCCAATTGGTCGGTACTACAAGACGACGAGAAATTACAAATCCTAAAACTGGTGGAAGAGCGCACGCTATGAATCACATCACTTTTTATTACGACCCCATTTCGCCCTATGCCTACCTCGCGTTTGAGCAACTACCCAAAGCGCTAGAGGGACTCAGCTACAGCGTCAGCTACAAACCGATTTTGTTTGCCGCCATGCTCAAAACCTATGGCCAGCTTGGCCCTGCCGAGATTGCACCTAAGCGCGACTGGACGTATCGGCAAGTGCTATGGCACGCCAAAACGCTGGGCGTGGATTTTCAAATGCCGAGCCAGCACCCCTTCAACCCTTTGCCACTCTTACGTTTGGCGGTCGCTTGCGGTGATGAAAATGGCAACACCAATCGTTTTGTCACGCAGCAAATTTTTAACCACGTGTGGCATGGCGGTGCGGATGCCGCAGCGAGCGAGCGCTTAGAACGGCTCGCCCAGCAGCTAGCGAACAAGATCAAAACAGGCGAAGAGTCAAATAGCGATGCAGTGAAAGGAAGGCTTAAAGCCAATACGGACAAGGCTTTGCAGGCAGGCGTGTTTGGCGTCCCTAGTTTTGTCGTGGGCGAAAAAGTATTTTGGGGCTTGGACAGCTTGCCCATGCTGTGCGAATACTTAAATGGCAACGCATGGTTTGAAGAAGGCGACGGCTGGAACTCCGTCGCCAAGATTGGCGTGGGAATTAAGCGGACTTAAAGCGGTTCAATTTTCAGCCAATAACTGCTTTACATCGCTAGTCAACGGCTCCACTCCCGATCCATAGCGCGTAAACAAACGCACACGTCCTTTGGTATCAAACACATAGCTCGCAGCCGTGTGATCCATGGTGTAACTACCAGCCGTTTTCCCATCGACCTTTTTGTAATAAATTTTGAACGCCTTGGCCGCATCTGCCAGAGCTTCAGCACTGGCAGGACGCAGCCCCACAAACGATGGGTCGAAATTGGCCACGTAGGCCTTGAGCACTGGCGCGGTATCGCGTTCGGGGTCAATCGAAATAAAGACAGCTTGCAACTTATCGCCGTCTTTGCCCAAGGCTTTTTTTACGGCGCTGACTTCTGCCATGGTGGTCGGGCACACATCAGGACACTGCGTAAAGCCAAAAAACACCACGGTCACCTTGCCTGCAAAGTCTTTCATCGTGCGGGTTTTGCCATCGACATCGGGCAATGAAAAGTCTTGTGCGTAGGTTGCGCCTGTGATATCAACTGAATTGAAGGCAATCTTCTTTTCGGAGCAAGCAGCGAGTGCAAGTACCGTGATGAATAGGGCGGTGACACGAATAATACGGGTAATGAGCGTCATGTTTTACTTTTTCGGTGCAGTTGTTAAAACTTTTGCCAACTCAGCCTTCCACCACTTGGCTTGCCCAGTCGTGCCATGGCCTGCGGTGTCTGGGCTTGCGGGCACTAAGTAGTAAGAGCCGTTTTTTACGCGCTTGATTTCGCGCTCCATCACACCGTTTTCTGGCGGATTGCGCTCATCATCGGCTGAGTTAATAGCCAGCAGCGTAGCCGTAATTTTTTCTAAGTCTGCGCTTGGATTGAAATCGCCAGAGGACTCCCACTGGTACAGATGATCATTCGCGTCACCCGTGTATTTGGCGGCGAGGCGCGAATCCAAAATGGCATCTGCTTTAGCACGCGTGGGCGCGGCTTTATAAAACGCTTGGCTGCCGCCATTGGTCGCAATCGCATAGAAGGTGCTTGAAAACAATGCGCTAGGTGGTTGCTCTTTGTAATCGCCGTTCATCCATAGCGGATCGCGGCGAATGGACTCTGAGATCAGGCGGCGCAGCATCCAGTTGCGACTGGACATTTCGGTGGGCAAACTTGCCATTGGCACGGCGATATCCATGATGGGGTATTTAGCTGCCCACATCCAGGTTTGCATACCACCCATCGAGTTTCCAATGACCAACCGTAGCCGCTTGAGTCCAAAGTGCTCGCTCACTAAGCGGTACTGCGCATCGACCATATCGTCATAGTTGTAACGCGGAAACTTGGCTCTGAGACCGTCCGATGGCTTGCTGCTTTTGCCCGTACCAATCGCGTCAGGCAAGATGATGAAGTATTTACTGGCATCTAGCGGCTGCCCTGCGCCAAACAGCTCGCCCGCAAAGCCTGGATTGACCATGCCGATGCCTGAACCTGTTGTGCCATGTAGCACGAGCACAGGTTCATTTTTAGGGTCGCCAATCGTGGTGAAGTGGATCTTGAGTTCGGGGAAAACCTCGCCCGTGTTGAACTTAAAGTTTTTAGCGACGTAGTCACCTTCTTTTAAGTTGGGATAAGCCGTCTGCGCTAAAGACAGCGCGGCCATAGTTGCCATTTCCAAACCAATCCATGTTTGCATTAAAAACTTTTTGACATTCATTTTTATCTCCTCAAGTTAAATAGTGATCAACGAGCAGCGCTGCAAATAAAACCGACAAATGAATCAGAGAGAACTTAAAAGTTGCACGCGCCAAGGCTTCTGAATACGAACGCCAGAGCTTAAAGCCGTACCAGCAAAATCCGACGCTCAAAATCACCGCGGTGACAAGATAGAGCCAGCCGCTCATGCCAATAACAACGGGCAGCAAGCACGCGGCAAATAGCACGAAAGTATAAAGCAAGATGTGCAAGCGCGTGAATGCGTTGCCGTGCGTCACGGGCAACATCGGCAGTCCCGCCTTGGCGTACTCTTCCACGCGGTAAAGCGCCAGCGCCCAAAAATGCGGTGGCGTCCACAAAAAGATGATGAGGAAGAGCACGATCGCTTCGGGCCCCACATGGTCAGCCATCGCCGCCCAGCCCAGCACAGGTGGCATCGCGCCAGATGCACCACCAATGACGATGTTTTGCGGCGTGGCGGGCTTCAAAATCACGGTGTAGACAATGGCGTAACCCACAAAGGTGGCTAGCGTCAGCCACATGGTGAGCCCGTTGGCTTGCCAAAGCAAGACCCCGCAACCCACACTGCATAAGGCGGCGGAGAAGACGAGGGTTTGCGTTTGCGTGATTTCGCCGCTGGCCGTAGGACGCCACGCAGTGCGCTGCATCCGCGCGTCCAGCTTGGCTTCAACGATGCAGTTGAATGCTGCAGCCGCACCCGAAACCATCCAAATACCGAGGCACGACCACGTCATCTTTGCCCATTGCTCCCCGCTTGGCAAACCTGGCACGGCCAGCAGCATACCGACGAACGCACAAAACACGATGAGCTGAATCACACGCGGCTTCATGAGTGCGTAAAACTGTTGATATGAGTTCATAAGGTCTTCCCCTCAGCCCTTCGGGCAGCTCCCCGTAAGGGGAGCACTAATACCGCTAGTTTGGTCAACACCAGCACCAGTGCTGCTGCGCCGCCCGTGTGCAGGACTGCCGCCAAGAGCGGCCAACCCAGCACCACATTGCTAATGCCTGTGATGATTTGCAGCGTCAAAATCGCCATCAGCCACAATTTCAGCGAGCGTAATGTTGGATAACGCTTGAGCTGCATGATGAGTCCCGCAATAGCGATCAGCACTGCAACCGCAAATAATCGGTGCGTCAAATGTATCGCCGTGAGTGCTGGAAATGCTGCCGTCCCAAGTTCACGCCAAATCGTAAAGCCAGCGCTCCAGTCCTTGCTGGTTGATGGCAACCACGCACCATTGAGGCAAGTAGGGAACTCGTTACATGCCAGCACCGCATAGTTGGTGCTGACCCACGCCCCAAAAAATATCTGCAGCCATACGGTGATAGATGCTGCCGCAAGCCATGTCCAGTATGGTCTAGCGGACAATACACCAGTCACCTTCTCTTCTGTTGATTGCGCGACCAAGAGCGCCAAGAGCACCATGCCGCCTAGCAAATGCAGCGTCACGATAAACGGAAATAACTTCATCGTCACCGTGAACGCACCAAACGCGCCTTGCAAACACACCCACACAAAAGTGAGGATGGGCAGCGTGAGTTTTTGTTTCAGTTGCACCGTCCAAATCAAACGCAGCACGATGAGCGCACCCACTGCCGTGGCGAAGTAGCGATGCAGCATTTCGATCCACGCTTTGGTATAGGTCACGGGGCCTGTCGGCATAAGGCTTTGTGCGGCATCGATATGTGCAGATGCGCCCATTGGCGTCGCGTTGGCGTAGCAGCCAGGCCAATCGGGACAGCCAAGACCAGAGTCCGTCAGGCGCGTAAATGCACCAAACAAAATCAAATCGAAGGTAAGGAAGACGAGTAAAAGTGTGAGCTTTTGCAATCTAGCAGGCGTGGCCATCATTTTTTGACATTCTCCCGACCTGGTGTATCCCAGAAACTGGAAGCGCGTAGCAAGCGGTTAATGTCTGCCTTGGCTTTGGCGGCTTGCTCAATCGTCATATTCTGGGGGAAGCGCATCATGTAGTTGCCTTGCGGGTCAATCAGATAAAGGCGTGACTCACCATCTTGCAACCAAGCGGCGATATCTGATGCTTTGATGCGTAACGCTTGAAAGCCTTGTGCGCGCATAGCGGGATCCATTAAGCGCACGGCCAGCTCGGGAGCTAGCGGCGCATCGTCTGAAATCAGCCAAACCCAATCGAGCCGGTCTTTTTCTTTGCCCAGCGTTTCGCGGAGTTGACGCTGCATGTAGAGGTGGTCGGGGCATGGCTTGGCACATGCGCCGCCAGAGACGCTGACTAGGAGCCACTGTCCGCGCAGGGAGGCAAGGGGGGTGACTTTGCCATCCAGCGTCGTTGCTGCAAGGTCTGGCATCGGGCGCTGCGGCTGCATGAGCTCGCCAAAGCTTTTCACGTTGCTTGGACGAATCACGTAATAAGTGAGATACGAGGCGATGACGGGCGCGGCACAAATGAGCAGCACAGCAAACATCTTCCAGCGACCAAGGTTGGTGCGATCAGCGGTCAGCACAGGCAGCTTGTGAACGGTTAAATCTAAGGGTGAATCCATCTTATTTATTCTTCTTAATCCATTGAAACCAAACATAAAGCCCCGCCACTAGGGCACACAGTGCGAACCATTGGAAGGCGTAACCATAGTGTTTTTCTACGCCACTAGCAGGCTCGTACCAATCGCGCTTTAGGCCTTCACTAGCAGAGCCAACTTGTTGCACCATGCCCTTGTAAGCCTTATCTGGCAAGGCTTTGCGAATGACTAGCAAATCAATCGAGGCGACGATGGGGTGCTCACTGACAGCCTCTTTGGCAAAGACGGCGGGCGGTGTGGGGTCAGGCATTTGGCGCGCCTCAATCATCACCTCGCCTGCTGGCGTTTCTATAGGTGTGAGCTTTTTTCTGTCTATAAAATCGCGAGGGATCCAGCCACGTTGCACCAGTACGTACTCGTTACTCGACGTGAAAAACGGTGTCACAACAAAGAAGCCCTGCTTAGCGTTCATCTGACGGTTGTCTACATAAAGCGTCTGCGATGCAGCCCATTGACCGTTAAGCCTGATAGGCTCGGCGTTGTGACGCTCTTGGCTTAGTTTTTCTTTTTGCGCTGCACGATCGAGCTGCCAAAATCCTAACGCTAGAGTCAGCCCCACTATCAGCAGTGCGGATAATGTGACTATCCAAAATCGAAGGTCGTCACTTAATCTATTCGGGGAGCTAGTTGACATGGGTTATTTCATCGCTTTATTTCTACTGCTGATTATCGCAAGCCTAGCCTCGGCAGGCTTTTTTATGTTGCGCAGGCCGCCTGAGCACCCCAGTGATGATGCCCAAAAATCAGCCAAGCAGCGTGGCATGGTTCGCGCACTCACCGTGCGCATTGCCCTTTCCGTGACGCTATTCCTCTGCGTGCTGCTGTCGTGGCAAATGGGTTGGATTCAACCCACAGGCTTGCCTTTAAAGTAAAAAAACATGACTCCAATGACTGCATCCATTCTTCAACAATTTACCTACCGCCTGCGTTACGGCACTTATAGAAAAAACAAGCTCAAGCTCAGCGCCTATAAAAAGTTAACCAAGCAAGCGCTACCGCTATTTTTTAGAGGTGGCGATATTATTTCTTTCGCACCACTCGCCAATGGCGTGTACGAACCTGAAATTAAGGCTTTGATTGATCATTTGGCAAGCAACGGTTACGCCGATTTTTTGATTGATATTGGTGCCAACATTGGACTGTCGTCATGCCAGTCTGGCGCAGGATTTCAAGAAGTTCACATGTTCGAGCCCAATCCCAATTGCCTCAGCATTTTGAAAGTCAACGCGAAGATTGCCCTGCGCCACCAAAACTACGTTATTCACGAATACGGACTAGGGCATCAAAAAGAAGTCTTGCAACTCTATGTGCCTTACGACAATTGGGGTGGCGCTTTTGTGAAGTCAAGCAGCAACGAATACGACGAAGCCTTGCTATCGTCCAAAGACGGGCATGGCAAGTTTGATTTAAAAAACTATGACGTACTGGATGTTCTGATTGAACCTGCTGCCGAACGACTGACGCAATTATTTGCGTCGCTCGCTACAAAAAAACTGACGCAAGGCGTCATCAAAATCGACGTGGAGGGCTTTGAAAAATTAGTCATTGATGCCATCCTCGCCACCTGCCCAGCGAATGTTCATGCTTTCGTGATTTTTGAAAATTGGAAAGAAGGCGGCAGTTTGCAGCAACTGCATGATGCACATCCACGCTCTCGCATCTACAAGCTAACTGAGCACAAAACCACATGGACGGGTGCTCCGCGTTGGTTGAACTCGTGCATTAACTTCTTTAAAGGAAGTCTCAGCACAACGCTAGAACCCATTCAGGAAACTCTGACAGCGGGATCGTTTGTGATGGAAATCAAACCCGCATAAAAATTACAGCCAGTACACCAAGATATAAAGACCTAGCCAGACCACGTCCACAAAATGCCAGTACCACGCCGCGCCTTCAAAGCCGAAATGCTTGTCCGCGCTGAAATGCCCTTTTTGCAAACGCAAGGTGATGAACAAGAGCATCAACATGCCGATAAACACGTGAAAACCATGGAAACCTGTGAGCATGAAGAAGGTAGAGCCGTATGCGCCTGATGCCAACGTGAGGTTCATCTCGTGATACGCATGGTAGTACTCGTAGCCTTGCACAAAGAGGAATAGCAAGCCAAGTGCCACGGTGATCCACATGAACTTGATAGTCTTCAAACGGTCGCTGGCGATGAGCGCGTGATGTGCAATCGTGAGCGTCACGCCTGACGACAGCAGGAGCGCAGTATTAACCGTTGGCAACGAGTGGCTGATGTAGCCCCACATACCCGCAATCACCGATGCCTTCCACACGGCATCACTAGCTGCGCCTACGGGCTTCATGGTTTCAAACGCTTCGATGATGCCAGCAGGAGACGCTGTTGCACCGTGCTGCATACTAGGCCACACGCCTTTAAAGCCGTCCCACAAAAGTGCGTTATCAGCGTTTGCCAACATAGGCACCGAGTGCGTACGCATCCACCACAATGCAGTGAAAAACGCGCCAAAAAACATCACTTCGGAGAAAATAAACCAGCTCATGCTCCAGCGGAAGGAAAGATCGACTTTGTAGCCGTACTTGCCGCCAACGCTCTCTTTGATCGCGTCACCAAACCATTGAAACAAAACCCAAAAAAGGAACAGCAAACCCGCAAACAGTGACCATTTCCCCCAAGTGACGCCGTTTACCCATTGGCCTGCACCAAAGATGATCCAGAACAAACCAAACGCTGCCAAGGCAGGATGGCGCGATGGTTCGGGCACAAAGTAATACGGTGTCGCTGTGCTGCTATGGCTATCTGAACTCATAAATTTCTCCGCTTATCAATCTATCAAAAAAATCAATTAAATTTTGACCATCCATTGCACGAGCAATATCAGGCTAAACACAAATAAAAAACACAGGGCAATGCCCACACCAATCAAGTGGAGCGGGGTAATGGCCGCAATGTCTTCTTGAAAGCCTGCGCCCTTGCGAATACCCAAAAACGACCAGAGCACAGCCCGAATCGTTCGTAAAAATTTAATCACTGCGCTCATATCTTGTTCGCATTCACGCTAGTGCTCGCAGCCATGCTCTTACCTGGCACTTCAAAAAAAGTATATGACAGCGTAATCGTCGTCACATCTTTTGACAGTTTAGGGTCAATCACAAAAGCCACAGGCCAAGATTTTTTTTCTCCAGCGTCTAGCGTGTACTGCTGAAAGCAAAAGCACTCAACTTTGTTGAAGTACGGCATCGCTTGCTGCGGCGCATAGCTTGGAATCGCTTGCGCGGCCATGCGACGGTTTTGCGTATTTTGGAACTCGTAGACCACCGTGGTCAACTCACCAGGGTGCACTTGCATGGACCTGACAGCGGGTTTGAAATCCCAAATGCCGCCTTGAGTACCCAGTCCGCCCGTTTTATTGTTGCTACCTGTGCCTCGGGTGTTGGCATCAAATTCAACCGTAATGAGGCGCGTCTTATCAATCTGCGTGTTGTCAGGCACTTTAGCTTTTTGACCTGGCACCTCTAGCTCGGCCAACGCCAATACATTGATGCCCGTCGCTTCGCAAATCGCATAGTAGAGCGGCACCAGCGCGTAGCCAAAGCCAAACATGGCGACCACAATCACGCAAAGCTTAGTGTGAAGCTTCATGGGGAACAGCTTCATCGACCGAGCACCATCATCTTGAAGACAAAGCCCAGCGCGAACACCAGCGCCACTGATGCCAAGACCAGTGCCAGCTTGATATTTTTTTTCGATTGCTCGGGCGTTGTCATCGTTAAACCCATTAGCCAATCACTTTAGTCGCGGTAGCGTCAAGCTTAGGCGGTGTTTCAAAGGTGTGGAACGGCGCTGGAGATGGCACTTCCCACTCTAGCCCTTCAGCCGATTCCCATGGGCGCTGCGGCGCTTTCTCACCCTTGCCGCGCATGATCGGTAGCACAACAAAGAAGAAGAAATAGACCTGCGCCAAGCCAAAACCAAAAGCACCCACGGTCGCCCACTGGTTGAAGTCGGTGAACTGCGCGGGGTAGTCAGCGTACCGACGCGGCATACCTGCCAAACCCAAGAAGTGCATCGGGAAGAAAGTGATGTTGAAAGAAATCAGTGACCACCAAAAATGGATTTTGCCGCGTGTCTCGTTGTACATCACGCCCGTCCATTTAGGAGACCAGTAATAAAAGCCTGCAAACATGCCGTAGAGCGAACCCGCCACCAGCACATAGTGGAAATGTGCCACCACGTAATAGGTATCTTGCATTTGCAAATCAATCGGTGCGAGTGACAAAATAAGTCCTGTGAATCCGCCAATAGTGAACACAAAGATAAAGCCTACCGCAAACAACATCGGGGTTTCAAACGTCATCGAGCCCTTCCACATCGTGGCGACCCAGTTAAACACTTTCACGCCAGTTGGCACAGAGATCAGCATCGTGGCGTACATAAAAAATAACTGTCCTGTCACGGGCATGCCGGTGGTGTACATATGATGCGCCCACACGATGAAAGACAAAATCGCAATCGAAGAGGTCGCGTACACCATCGAGGCATAACCAAACAAACGCTTACGCGCAAAGGTGGGAACCACATGGCTGATGATGCCGAAGGCTGGCAAGATCATGATGTACACCTCGGGGTGACCGAAGAACCAAAAGATGTGTTGATACATCACAGGGTCGCCGCCACCAGCTGGATTAAAGAAGGTCGTGCCGAAATGACGGTCTGTGAGCGTCATGGTGATCGCGCCCGCCAAAACAGGCATCACGGCGATCAGCAAATAGGCGGTAATGAGCCACGTCCATACAAACATCGGCATCTTCATCATCGTCATGCCAGGGGCACGCATGTTCAAAATCGTGACCACGATGTTGATCGAACCCATAATGGACGAAGCACCGAGCACGTGCATGGCAAAAATACCTGCGTCCATGGAAGGCCCCATTTGCAGGGTCAGCGGCGCATACAGTGTCCAGCCCGCAGCAGGTGCGCCGCCAGGCATAAAGAAGCTCATCACCAAGGTCACTGCCGCAGGAATCATTAGCCAAAAGCTAAAGTTATTCATGCGCGCAAAGGCCATATCGGCTGCGCCAATTTGCAGTGGAATCATCCAGTTTGCAAAGCCCACAAAGGCCGGCATGATGGCGCCGAACACCATGATGAGTCCGTGCATCGTGGTGAACTGGTTAAACAGCTCTGGGTTCACAAACTGCAAACCAGGTTGAAAGAGTTCCAAGCGAATCAGTAGCGCCAAAACGCCGCCAATCATTAGCATAGTGAAAGCAAACAATAAATACAGCGTACCGATGTCTTTGTGGTTGGTCGCGTAAACCCAACGACGCCAGCCTTCTGGTTTGTGATCGTGATGGTCATCGTGTCCGTGGTCTGCGTGCGCAGCGTGTGCCATATCGTGTGTCGTGCTCATAGTTCTTCTCGCTTATGTCGTTGCTTATTTGCGTGCTGCAAGCACTTCGGACGGCTGAACCAGCTGACCCGTTTTATTTGACCAGTTGTTTTTGGTGTAGGTAATCACGGCTGCGATATCAGTATCTGATAGTTGTTTCCATGATGGCATCGCGCCATTGTTTTGCCCTTTGAGCAGCACATTGACCTGCTTGTTTTTGTCCTTATCCAACACCACAGCAGCGCCGTCGAGTGGCTTGATCGGGCCTGCACCCTTGCCGCTGGCTTGATGGCAAGCCGCGCAATTGCTGGCATAGACCTTCTCACCGCGCTTGGTCATGTCGTCAAGCGTCCAAACTTTAGTGGGATCGTCTAGCTTGGCAGCGGCTTTTTGTCGCTCAACAGCTACCCAAGCGGTGTAGTCAGCGGCACTCACCACCCTGATGTGGATCGGCATGTATGCGTGTTCTTTGCCACACAGCTCTTGGCACTGACCATAGTAGGAACCAATCTTGTCGGTTTTAAACCAGGTATCACGCACAAAGCCTGGGACCGCATCTTGCTTGATACCAAAAGAGGGCACAGCAAAAGCGTGAATCACATCATTCGCAGTGGTGATGACACGGATTTTTTTGCCAACAGGCACCACCATCGCGTTATCCACTTTGAAGAGGTAGTCATCGGGAATGACCGTGCCCTTTGGCAAGCCAGACTCAGACAAGGCGCGGTGTGAGCTATCCAGCGTCGAGATAAAACCAATGCCCTCACCCTCGCCCTTGATGTAGTCGTAGCCCCATTTCCACTGGTAACCCGTTGCCTTAATGGTCAAGTCGGCATTACTCGTATCTTTGGAGTAGACCAGCGTTTTGGTGGCAGCCAATCCCATCGCAATGACGATCAAGAACGGAACAATCGTCCACACAATTTCAACCGTGACTGACTCGTGGAAGTTCGCCGCCTTGTGGCCAAGCGATTTGCGGTGTTTGAGGATGGAATAAAACATCACGCCAAACACGGCTATAAAGATGACGATGCAAGCGATCATCATCCCGTTGTGCAGCAAATGCTGATCAACACCGAGCTGCGTCACTGGCGGATGGAAATTGAGTTGATTGACCGCAGGCCCACCAGGTAAATCATTAACGGCGTGGGCACTAGCCCCGAGAAGCATACTGAGTAGAGAGAGGAAATTCTTCATCGATAAATTCTTCATAATTTTTAGCAACCTCGGATTTTAGCGGGTTTCATTATATAAGTGATGGCTTATGTAGCATTTCCCGCATGGTTTGAAGGCTAATCGCGCTATGCGGCGACAACTTAACCCTCGGTTTGGGCTTGATCGCATGACCATAAATCAGCTCAAATGTGAGCGCGATTTGCCCATCCGCATTTCGACATTCATCCAAAGCCTCCAAAAGAGATGCCCGCCAAGCCTTGCTGCACTTGGCCTGCAAGCCGATGCCTCGGCTAGGATTCAAGTTACGCCCCAGCTCACGCAGCTCTTGTAGCGCACGCTCGGGCGTAGCAAACGTCAAAACAAGACGCTCCATATCCATCACGGGCTCGGCAAAGCCGTGCTGCACCAATCGGTCGCCCCAATCGTGCATATCGATCATCGTATGCAGCGGTGCAGACCAAGCGCGGCGCTCGTAAGCCGCGCGAAGCTCCAGCAAGGTATCGGGCCCGAGGCAAGAAAACAGCACAAAGCCATCCGTTTTAAGTGCCGCGTGCCATGCCTCAATCATCCGCTTTGGGGCGGCTTCCATGTGCAATTGCATATTCGACCAAATCATGTCTTGCGATAAGTCGACAGACGGTTTGGACTTTGCTTGCGTCAGTTTTTGCCAAAACGAGGTTCGCATCGCAGAATGCTTAGGTATGCCGCCGTGCCGCCAAGACCCATTCACCCAATCTTTAGTTGGCAACTTGATGTAATCCAACCGCTCCGCCATGCGCCGCCCCACTTCCTCATGCAACCAAGGCACGCCTACAGCGGGCATGGCTGCCCAGCGCGCAGCAGCAACGGGGTCAATATGAGGGTCGAAGTCAGACGGAGCAGCAGTCATCACACGAGTATATTGAGGCATGTCATTTTTCTCTAGACTTCTGCAGGCCATTCCTTTTGAATGCGCCATTTGCAAGCGCTGGCCTTCTGCCTCACACGCGGGCGTGACTGGCGTTTGCCAAAGTTGTATTCAAACACACGCCAAAGCGCCGCTGTTTCCCGTGCCGCAGGGGCTGGACGACTGCATAGCCGCTGTGGATTTTGATGCGCCGTGGTCAGCGCTTATCGCCAGATACAAATTCGCACCCGAGCCAGGATTGGCAAGGCTTTTTGCGGGATTGCTCCTGCAAAGCGAGCACATCTCCGAGTTGCTTGCAAGCGCCGACCTCGTAGTGCCATTGCCTTTAGCACCAGAGCGGCTAGAAGAGCGCGGCTTCAATCAAGCGCTAACGCTTGCCAAGCATTTAGTTGCCAAAAGCAAAATTGACTCATCCTCACTCATCCGCACGCGCAACACAGCACCCCAACGCTTGCTTGACCGCGAAGCGAGGCAGCGCAATGTCGCCAACGCCTTTGCCCTGCAAGCCCTATCCAGTTCATCATTTGAAGGCAGGCACGTGCTCTTAATCGACGACGTCATGACCACGGGCGCAACCTTGGTTGCCGCCGCCAAGCCCTTGCGCAGGGCAGGCGCAACGCGGATTAGCTCGGTCGTGATTGCGCGGACACCCCTGGGGCATCCATCTGCGCCGTGAGAATGCGTCCATTACTCGAATCGGTGCAATAAATCGTTTTGCCGCCCGCGCCATAGGGCACAACAAAGGTCGTGGTCTGTGCGGCACATGGAGTGGCGCTTACCAGCATGGCAAGGCCAAAGGCTAATACAGATAAGGCTTTCGAGGCATTTGATTTAAATGTCATGGTTATCTCCCTAAAACTTCAAGCACATTCTTTGCTGCACCCACGCCCATATTGATGTACGCATCCGCGGTCACACCGCCAATATGTGGACTCAAGATGATGCGGCTCTCGCCTTGAAAGATATGCGGTACAGCAAATGGCTCTTGGGCAAAGCTATCCAATCCCGCCATGGAAACCTGACCTGATTGCACAGATGCCAACAAGTCTGCT
>JANXRP010000045.1 GCA_025352965.1 Comamonadaceae bacterium | reverse complement strand
GACCGCAGTAAGGACGTGATTAAGTCGGGCGGCGAGTGGATTAGCTCGATTGATGTCGAGAACATCGCCATGGCGCATCCGGCAGTCATGATGGCCGCGTGCATTGGTATGCCACACCCTAAGTGGGACGAGCGTCCCATCATCGCCGTGGTGAAAAAGCCAGACGCAACGGTCTCGCGCGACGAGTTGATTCAATTCTTTGATGGCAAAACCGCCAAGTGGCAAATCCCAGATGACGTGGTGTTTGTGGATGCGATACCGCTGGGTGCTACGGGCAAGATGCAAAAGATGAAGCTGCGCGAGCAGCTCAAAGATTACAAATTACCTTAATTGAAATGCATGACGCGCGCGTGACAAGCGTTGGATCATGCTAGGGCATTCCCTGAGTGAGGAAAGTTAAAAAGCAGCTAACCTAGATACGTTGGTCAGAGTCATTCATTATTAATCTTAGAGGAAAATTTAATATGCAGCACACATTCTTTAAAACGCTTACTTTGACGGCTTTTGCTGCGAGTATGTCATTGGCATTTGCGCAAGCAGACAAACCAGTCGCAGCGAAATCAGCGGCCATTAAAGCAGCACCAGCTAAGGCTGCTGCTGCTGCGCCAGGCCCATTGGCTGGTCAAACCGTCAAAATTGCTTTGATTGAAGGTTTGTCTGGCGCATTTGGTAATGTGGGTCAAAACCAGTTTAAGAGCTATCAATTTGTTGCCGAAAAACTGTCGGGTGCTAACAATCCAGCGGGTGTGAAGTTCGAATTTACGGCCTTTGATAACAAAGGCTCACCGCAAGCCACGCTTGACCAGCTAAAGGCGGCTACTGACCAAGGCTTTCGCTATGTGACCCAGGGTAATAGCTCGGCGGTTGCAGGTGCATTGTCTGATGCAGTTTCTAAGTTCAATGAACGCAATCCTGGCAAAGAGGTGATCTACCTTAACTACGCTGCGGTTGATCCTGCACTCACCAACGAGCGTTGCAGCTACTGGCATTTCCGTTTAGATGCGGATACCTCCATGAAAATGGAAGCTTTGACCAGCTTTATGATTGATCAACCAAAGGTTAAAAATGTCTATTTGATTAATCAAAATTACTCGCATGGTCAGCAAGTTGCTAAGTACTTTAAAGAAGGCATTGCAAGAAAGCGTCCTGACGTGAAGATTGTGGGCGAAGATCTGCATCCGATTGCGCAAGTGAAAGACTTCTCACCTTACGTAGCCAAAATTAAAGCCGCAGGCGCTGATGCGGTTGTGACGGGTAACTGGGGTACGGATATGACCTTGTTGGTCAAGGCATTGAATGATGCTGGCATGAAATTGCCAATCTATGCCTATTACGCCGGCGTGTCGGGTACACCTACCGCATTGGCGCAAGGCAAGGATATGAATGTGAGTCAAATTGCGATCAGTCACTCTAATTTCACAGGTGACTTACGGACTTTGCGTAATGAGTTTAAAACAAAATTTAACGACGACTACTACACATTCCAAACGCATTTGGCTGTGTCCATGTTGGCGCAAGGTATGGCTAATGCGAAAAGTACGGATCCCGTTAAGGTCGCTGCCGCGATGGAGGGTATGACCTTCAAAGGTATCAGCGGCGATGCCACGATGCGCAAAGCTGATCATCAGTTGCAACAGCATTTGTACATCAGTAAATGGACGAAGGCCACAAAAGCTGATCCATATAGCGAAGAAAACACGGGTTATAACTTTGCCGTGGTCAAAAAGATTGAGCCGTATGTCTCCTCGACGCCTACATCTTGCCAGATGAAGCGGCCTTCTTAATTTCGGCATCCCCGCGCATGCAGGGATTTTGATCCTGAAATGATGAGTTTTAATGAGGCACTAGTGGCCTCATTTTTTTAAGATGAGTTTGCTATGGAATTTTTTACTATTTCCTTGCTCAACGGCGTGAGTTATGGCCTGTTGCTATTTATGCTTAGCTCAGGCCTAACATTGATTTACAGCATGATGGGCGTGCTGAACTTTGCACATGCCAGCTTCTACATGCTGGGTGCATTTTTTGCATTTACAACAGCGCAGTTTGTAGGCTTTTGGCCAGCTTTGCTCGTGGCACCGCTACTTGTGGGCTTGATGGGTGCGTTGTTTGAGCGTTACTTCTTGCGCAAGGTGCATGCGTTTGGGCATGTGCCTGAGCTACTGATTACGTTCGGCTTGGCTTTTATTTTGCTTGAGCTCGTGCAATTAACTTGGGGGCGTACTTCGGTTGATTACCGTATCCCGCCAGAGCTAGATGGGCCTTTATTTTCCATCTATGGCACGCAGTTCCCAATTTATCGTGCTTTTATGATGCTCGTGGCTTTGCTGATGTTGGTGTCGGTGTGGTTGTTGCTTAAAAAAACACGGATTGGCTTGGTGATTCAAGCTGCATTGACGCACCCTGAAACGGTAGAGGCCTTGGGGCATAACGTACCCAGAGTCTTTATGATGGTATTTGGTGGCGGCGCAGCACTGGCAGGTTTGGCTGGCGTGATTGGTGGCAATGCTTTTGTCACTGAGCCAGGTATGGCGGCAGCTGTCGGGTCGATAATTTTTGTCGTTGTTGTTGTGGGTGGTTTGGGGTCGTTGGGTGGTGCTTTGGCGGCTTCACTTCTGATTGGTGTTGTTCAGACTTTTGCGGTGGGTATTAACGCGTCTATGGTCAGCGGCCTGACCTCGCTTGGCTTAAATATTACACCGAGTACGTTTGGCTATGAAGTGCTGGCACTCAAGGTGAGCGAAATTGCGCCAATCATGCCTTATTTGTTTATGGTGCTGATTCTCATTTTCAGACCTAAAGGCTTGATGGGTACGAGGGAAGGCTAATATGAATCATCAGTTTTATACTTTTAAGCCTCTTAATATTGGACGCGTTGTTATTTGGGGCTTATACGCGCTTGTGATGTTGATTGCCCCTTTGTTATTGACGAGCTCGCTATCGCACACCATGCTCAGTCAGATGGGCATTTTGATCATCGTTTGCTTGAGCTACAACATCCTGCTCGGACAAGGTGGAATGCTTAGTTTTGGTCAAGCGGTGTACTCAGGGCTTGGCGCATTTGTCGCCATTCACGCGCTCAATCTTGTGAGTAACGGCAAGCTACCCATACCCGTGAGTTTGCTTCCCATCGTGGGTGGTTTTACGGGCTTATTTTTTGCTGCTGTGTTTGGTTCAGTGACAGTCAAAAAATCAGGCACACCGTTTGCCATGATCACGCTTGGCATTGTGGAGCTTATTGCCGCCATGGCGTTGATGTTCCCCAGCTTCTTTGGTGGCGAAGCGGGTGTGAGTGGGAATCGTGTGGCGGGCGGCGCATCGCTGGGTATTACTTTTGGACCACAAATTGAGCTGTACTACTTGATTGCACTCTATACCTTTATTTGTACAGGTTTGATGTTTGCCTTCACCCGCACGCCATTGGGTCGGATGTTGAATGCTGTTCGTGATAATCCAGAGCGGGTCGAATTTGTCGGTTACGACACGCAAAGGGTGAGGTATATCGCGTTCATGATTTCTGGATTTTTTGCTGGCATTGGCGGTGGATTGTCAGCGCTCAATTTTGAGATTGTGACGTATGAGAATGTCAGTGGCGCAAGATCTGCGATCGTTTTGTTATTCACCTTTTTAGGTGGTGCAACCTTCTTTTTTGGCGCCATCATTGGCGGTATTTTGTCAGTCCTAGCTTTCGTTTTATTTAGTGAACTCACCAAAGCTTGGTTGCTCTACCTAGGACTGCTATTTCTCTTTATGGTGATGTACGCACCTGGCGGCTTTGCTAGTCTCATCATGATGAATGTGCGTGTGGCAGCCTTTGGTTTTCTTCGCAGGCTTTGGGTTGGTTACTTGGCCTTATTCGTGACGGGTATGCTGGCGCTCATAGGTGCTGGCGCCATGATTGAAATGATTTATCACTGGCAATTGAATGCCGCTGTAAGCGCGGAGCTACAGTTTTTGGGTTTGACCTTGAACGTCAATAGTGTGAATGTTTGGGTTGGCGCCGTCTTTGTGATGCTGACAGGCATCGCTTTATTTGAATGTGTGAGGCGGCAATTCAAACTGGATTGGGATGCCATTCAAGTCGATATTGAACGCGAAATCAAGCGTCGGGAGGCGCTAACATGACGTACGCACTAGAGTTAAAAGATTTACGAAAGAGCTTTGGCAAAACCGAAATTATTCGTGGTTGCAATTTGGCTGTCAATGCAGGCGAGCGAGTCGCCATCATTGGTCCCAATGGCGCGGGTAAGTCCACGCTGTTCAATTTGATGAGTGGGCGATTTGAGCCCTCTAGTGGTGACATTCTGCTAGGTGGTGAGCGTATCAATGGCAAAAAACCCTTTGAGATTAATCGTATGGGTTTATCGCGAAGTTTCCAAATTACCAATATTTTTCCAAAATTAAGTGTCTTTGAAAATCTGCGTTGCGCTGTGCTTTGGAGTTTGGGTTATCGCTATACATTCTTTAAGTTTTTAGCAAATTTAGA
Organism: Comamonadaceae bacterium; assembly: GCA_025352965.1. Classification (GTDB taxonomy): domain Bacteria; phylum Pseudomonadota; class Gammaproteobacteria; order Burkholderiales; family Burkholderiaceae_C; genus JASGCK01. The sequence continues at coordinate 9,959 of JANXRP010000045.1, read as the reverse complement.
TGATGCAAATGATCGTGCCCAAGAGCTCATGGAGATGATTAAGCTAGATAAAAAGCGTGATATTTTGGCGATGAATCTAACTTATGCCGAACAACGCGCCCTAGAGATTGGCATCACGATTGGCGGCGGTGCGAATGTTATCTTGCTTGATGAGCCGACAGCTGGCATGAGCAAAAGCGAGACCACACGGTTTATCGCGCTTATTAAGGAGGTTACCGTGGGCAAAACATTGCTGACGGTTGAGCACGATATGGGCGTTGTGTTTGGTTTGGCCGACAGGATCGCCGTGCTTGTGTATGGTGAGATACTTGCATTTGATACGCCAGAGGCTGTACGCGCTAATGCAAAGGTGCAAGAGGCTTATTTAGGTTCCTCAGTCGCTGACGCACAAGGAGGGCACTAATATGTTGAAAGTACAAAACCTCCATGCCTACTACGGTAAAAGCCATGTACTTCATGGTGTTAATTTTGAAGTGGGTAAAAGCGAAATTGTGGCTTTGCTTGGGCGTAACGGCTCTGGGCGATCAACGACTGCCAAGACTGTGATGGGCTTGGTCGATGGAGAGGGTTCCATTTTTTGGAATGACAAAGAAATTTTAGGAAAAAAAGCGTTTGAAATTGCGCATCTTGGTATTGGTTACGTGCCAGAAAATCGTGATATTTTTTCGACACTCACTGTGCACCAAAATTTATTGTTAGGTCAAAAGCGAGGTGCAAAAAATTCGCGCTGGTCGTTTGACGACATGTACACAATGTTCCCTCGGCTGAAAGAGCGGCAACATACAGAAGCAGGGGTCATGTCGGGTGGTGAGCAGCAGATGTTGACGCTTTGCCGTACTTTGATGGGCGATCCTGATCTCATCATTATTGATGAGCCAACCGAGGGGCTTGCACCAAAAATTGTGGAATTGGTGGCTGAGTATTTGCAGGAGCTCAAGCATCGCGGTGTTTCCGTGCTTTTGATCGAACAAAAACTCACGATTGCGATGCAAATTTCTGATCGTTGCTTAGTGATGGGACATGGCGCAATTGTCTTTGAAGGTACGCCAGATGCGTTACGTGGTGATGCTTACATTCGCAAGGAATGGTTAGAGGTTTAATCCACACTTTTGATGAGGCAACAAAAAGGGGCTTACGCCCCTTTTTGTTTGATGACGCGAGTCGATGTTTATTTCCGAATCGCAGCCCACACTTTACTCACGAGAGGCCAAATCAAGAGTAGCAGTCCTAGCGTTGCAATCGAGCCACATAGTGGATTGCTCCAGAACACGCCAATACTTCCGTTAGATATCAGCATGGATTGACGGAATGATGATTCAGCCATATCACCTAACACCAACGCAAGCACTAACGGTGCAAGCGGGTATTTGAGTTTTTTGAATGCATAACCAACGAGACCAAATACCAGCATCATGACCACATCCAGCATCTTGCCGTGAACCGTGTACGCACCGACTGCGCAAATTACGACGATGACGGGCGCAATGATAGGAAAAGGAATGCGCAAAATAGCTGCCCACCATGGCACTGTAGACAGCACAACAATGAGGCCAACAATGTTGCCAAGGTACATGGATGCAATTAAGCCCCAGACGAAGTCCTTCTGCTCTGTAAAGAGCAGCGGCCCTGGTTGCAAGCCCCAAATTAAGAGGCCGCCTAGCAACACGGCTGCAGTTGGTGAGCCTGGGATGCCCAATGTCAACATAGGTAAGAGCGCCGATGTGCCAGCAGCGTGAGCCGCAGTTTCAGGAGCGACTACGCCTTCGATATTTCCTTTACCAAACGATTCAGGATCTTTGGAGAAGCGCTTGGCAACGCCGTAGCTCATGAACGATGCGGGAGTTGCGCCGCCTGGGGTGATACCCATCCAGCAGCCAATTAGGCAGGCACGAATCGAAGTCGCCCAGTACTTAGGCAACTCTTTCCATGTATCTAAGACGTCGCGCAGAGTGATCTTTCCGCCTTTACCTTTAAAGGCAAGTCCTTCTTCCATGGTTAGCAAAATCTCACCAATACCAAATAAGCCAATCACAGCGACTAAAAAATCAAAGCCTTGTAACAAGCTTTCAAAACCGAATGTCATGCGAAGTGTTCCTGTCACACTATCAAGTCCAACGGCTGCCAAGGCAAAACCAAGCATCATGGCGAGCAAAGTTTTGACGGGTGGCTCTTTACTCATGCCAATAAAGCTACAGAAGGTAAGTAGCTGCACTGCAAAGAACTCTGGCGGTCCAAACTTCAGTGCAAATTTCGCAACCAAAGGTGCTAAGAAGGTCACCATAATCACGGCAACGAGTGCGCCAACAAAGGATGACGTGAAGGCTGCTGTTAAGGCTTGTGCTGCCCTCCCTTTTTGAGCCATAGGATAGCCGTCGAAGGTGGTGGCAACAGACCAAGGCTCCCCGGGAATGTTAAACAGTACAGATGTAATTGCTCCACCAAAGAGTGCACCCCAATATATACAGGAGAGCATGATGATGGCTGAGGTAGGTGACATGCTAAAGGTGAGTGGCAGCAAAATAGCGACGCCATTTGCACCACCAAGGCCTGGTAGCACCCCAATGAGCACACCCAGCAAAATACCAACCAGCATAAACAAGACATTTTGGAAGCTCAGCGCAACCGCAAAGCCGTGAAATAGATTATTAAGTTCTTCCATGATTTTCTTTCAAATAGCTCGAGCTTAATAGCCAAAAAAGGCTTCAACAGGACCTTTTGGTAGTGGCACCAAGAACCACAACTCAAACAAGGCAAACAAAATTGCGCAAACACTAAAGCCCACGGTAAACGACTTGAGGTAGCTGTACTTACCTTGCCAAACCATGAAGAAGGCAATGAACAAGATGGATGAGATATAGAGTCCCATAAAAATTAGCACAACGACATAAACAATCGTGGGAGCAAGCATCTTGAGAACTAATTTGAACTCATTAACGGTAGCGAAGGTCTCCTCGCCACCATCTTTTTTCCAGTTCATGAGGGCTTGGATAGCGACCCAGATGGCGCCCGTAACCAAGATCAGCCCAATGTAGAACGGAAAGTAACCAGGCTCTGGGCCATCTGTTCCCCACTGAAATCCGGTGCGAAAACTATCTTTAATGACGATCGACCCAAGCAGCACAAAAAATGCCGAGACGACCAATTCCATCCAGCGCATCTGGATTGTTTTTTCTTTAGATTCCATTTTGTATCCTCGGATAAATCTCTAGGGGTTATTTCGCCAAGAAGCCAGCGTCACGCATGAGACGCAAATGTTCCACTTCAGCTTTCAGTAGCCACTGGTTGAAAGCGTCACCTGCCAGGAAGCTGTCTTTAAATGCACCTGCTTCTAAGAACTCTTTCCACTCAGGGAGTGCGCGCACTTTTTGGAAAATATCTACAAAATATTTAACTTGCGCGGGCGTTGATTTAGGGCCCATAAAAATGCCACGTAGCATGAGATATTCAACGTCCAAACCTTGTGATTTGCAAGTAGGAATATCTTTCCAAGATTGTTTAGAGGTCATTTTCTTTGGATAAGGCATGACCACCGTATCAAAAACACAAAGTGCACGCAGTGTGTCACCCTTCCAATGTGCAGCTGCCTCAATTGGGTTGTTTACCGTTGTATCTAAATGCTTACCAACCAACTGCACCGCCACATCACCACCACCCTTTAGGGGGATGTAGATCATTTTTTTACCAATTGCCTTTTCCATCGCGACGGTGATGATTTGATCTTCTTGCTTAGAGCCTGTGCCTCCCATTTTGAATTGTCCATCAGGAGCTGCTTGCATGGCTTTTATTAACTCGCCTGTTGTTTTGTAAGGAGCTTCTGCATTCACCCAGAGCACGAACTCATCGAGTGCCAGCATCGAGACGGGTGTCAGATCTTTCCAGTTAAAAGGCACACCAGTAGCAAGTGGGGTAGTGAATAAATTGGAGAGCGTGATGACAATTTTGTGACCATCAGGACGCGCATTTTTAATATCTAAAAATCCTTCCGCACCTGCCCCACCGCCTTTATTCAAAACAACTAATGGCTGATTCATGAGTTTGTGTTTGGTGATAACACCTTGCAAGAAGCGAGCCATTTGATCTGCACCGCCGCCAGTACCCGCAGGAACAATGAATTCAACAGCCTTGGTTGGTTGCCACTGTGCTTGCACGTTGGTTACCAAAGCTGTTGCGGCTAATAAACCGAAACTGACTGTGGTCACGGTGCGTTTAGTTCGCTTAAAAAGGGACTGGATTAACATGGTGATGTTCCTATAAAAAGATGAATGGCAACTGATGAATTGATTGTCTAGATTAGGAGCCTCAATAGGTTGACCGTGGTCAACTTTATAACCCAAATAACTGAGTAAATACCCTATTGGCAATAACCCTCGGTTTTGATTGTGTATGCGTTTTATCTTTCATAAAAAAAACCTCTTGAACTTGTTAAAGTTCAAGAGGTTCGTTTGCTGGGTATTGACTCCCTGCTTTGTTTTGCGCGAAGTTAGTTTGCGGCCATATGTCTAGCGCGCATGGGGCGTAGCACAAACCACGCCATTAGTGCCGCAAGAGCGTTCAAAATACTAGCAACAATAAACACAGCGTGCCAGCTACCTGTCGCTGCAGCCAAAACACTGGAGAGTGGCACCAAAAGCGATGCCGTTCCTTTTGCCGTATACAGCAGACCTGCATTGCCAGCGGCATACTTGGAGCCAAATGTGTCAGCGCAAGTTGATGGGAACAAGCTGTAGATTTCACCCCAAGCAAAGAAAACTAGGCCAGTCAAAATCACAAATGCCACAGGATTTTGGCCAAACTGATAGAGACAAAGAATGCCGACAGCTTCAATAGCAAAGGCGATAAACATAGTTTGTTCACGACCAATCTGATCCGAAACCCAACCGAAGAACGGACGTGTTAAGCCGTTTAATACACGGTCAATTGCTAGTGCAAAAGTAAGGGCTGGTAAAACCAAGCCCATGATGTTGACAGGTGTGTCGCCAATCTTAAAGTCTTGCGCAATAGGACCTAGCTGCGCCGTTGCCATGAGTCCGCCAGCCGCAACCATCACAAACATGGCATACATCACCCAGAAAACGGGCTGTTTGAGTAACTCCATAGGTTGGTAGTTACGTTTAACTTGTTGAACTTTAATTTGGCCAGCAACGCTCGCGGATTTTGCAAGATCGTCTGGGGCGCGCTTGAGAAAGATAGAAAGTGCAAAAACAACGAGTCCTTGCAAAATGCCAAAGTAGAGAAACGCTGCTTGATATCCATCAGCTTTGATCATCGTAGAGATTGGAATAATGGTTAATGCTGAGCCTGCGCCAAAACCCGCAGCTGTTAATCCAGCTGCTAGGCCTCGACGATCTGGGAACCATTTCAGCGCATTACCGACGCAGGTGCCATAAACCGCGCCAGCTCCGACGCCGCTAACCGCTGCTGCGAAGTAGAGGAAAGTTAGGGTGTCAGCGTAAGAGTTCATGATCCAGCCGATAGCGCACAAAACACCACCGCCCATGACAACTGGACGAGGCCCAAATTTATCGACAAGATAGCCCTCAATTGGGACCAACCATGTTTCGGTCAAAACAAAGATCGTAAAAGCGACTTGAATGGCGGCGCGACTCCAGCCGTATTTTTCGGAAATAGGGTTAACGAAGAGTGTCCAGCCGTATTGCAGGTTGGCAATCATAGCCATACAAATAATGCCCATTAAAAGTTGTAGCCATCGCGTAGATGTGCCTGTGCTCGAAGATTGAGTCATTTTTTTTCCTTTTATAGAATTCAGATAAGATGGATTGAGGTCGATACAAACGCGTTTTAAAGACTTTTTTCGTGTATGCCACCACGGAATGAATTGTCCAGCGCAGGATAAAAAACAGCTTGACTAGGATCAACTTTGCCAGTCAATAAATATAATGGTTATCCCTTAGGTAGTAACCCGTATCTTGCAAAGTAATGGATTGCCCTTAGCTAACTCTGAGTATGATTGCAACCTAGCTTAATTTGAATTATTAATTGGAGATTTATTTTGTCTCAAGCCCCATCGAACGCACCTAAAGATCCTAGCGGCCTGCCGCCTCAACGCCCTAACAATAACAACCAAGGCGGCAATCCTGGGCCAGGCAATTGGTTTGCAAAATTCGGTGTTTGGGTTGTGATTGCATTAGTTCTCTCCGCTGTTTTTAATAAGATGGATTTGAAGAGTAGCGGCACAGCGTCTAACTACATTGGATACTCTGATTTTTTAGAGCAAGTGCGTGCGAAGAACATTAAGCAAGTAACGATGTCAGAAGGCCAAGGAAACAACGAGATAGCGGCTATCACGATGGATGGCAGCAAGATCCGCACGACAGCAACTTATATGGATAGAGGCTTGGTGGGCGATTTGATTGCGAATGGTGTGAAGTTTGATGTGCGAGCGCGTGAAGACACACCGTTTTTACTCTCACTCTTTATGAACTTTGGCCCTACGCTTTTGTTTCTTGGTATTTGGATTTATTTTGCCAAAAAAATGCAAGGCGGCTCGGGTGGTGGCATTTTCGGATTTGGTAAATCAAAAGCTAAAGTTTTAGATGTGGCTACCCAGCGCGTGACCTTTGCCGATGTTGCGGGTTGTGATGAAGCCAAAGAAGAGGTCAAAGAAGTCGTAGACTTTTTGACCGATCCTTCACGCTTTGAAAAGCTAGGAGGCCGCATTCCGCGTGGCCTCTTGATGGTGGGTCCACCCGGAACAGGTAAGACGCTACTGGCGAAAAGTATTGCAGGCGAAGCCAATGTGCCGTTCTTCAGCATCAGCGGATCTGATTTTGTTGAAATGTTTGTGGGTGTTGGCGCATCACGCGTGCGCGATATGTTTGATAACGCCAAGCGCAATGCGCCGTGCATCATCTTTATTGACGAAATTGACGCTGTGGGTCGTCAGCGCGGCGGCATGGGCGGTGGCGGACATGACGAGCGCGAGCAAACACTGAATGCCTTGCTGGTTGAAATGGATGGTTTTGAAACCAACAAAGGCGTGATCGTGATTGCCGCGACCAATCGCCCGGATGTGCTGGATGCCGCGCTCTTACGCCCAGGGCGCTTTGACCGTCAGGTGTATGTCACGCTGCCTGATATCCGTGGCCGTGAACAAATCTTGGGTGTGCATATGCGCAAAATTCCGATTGGCGCGGACATCAATGCCAACGTGATTGCACGAGGTACACCTGGCATGAGTGGCGCTGACTTGGCGAACCTATGCAACGAAGCCGCGCTGATGGCGGCGCGGCGCGGTGCTGTGGTAGTGGCAATGGCAGATTTTGAACGTGCCAAAGACAAAATCTTTATGGGACCTGAGCGTAAGAGCATGGTCATGCCTGAATCCGAGCGTAAAAATACGGCGTATCACGAGGCAGGACATGCCTTGATTGGCAAGCTTTTGCCCAAGTGCGATCCTGTACACAAGGTCACCATCATTCCGCGTGGACGTGCGCTAGGTGTGACGTTTAGTTTGCCTGCGGAAGACCGCTATAGCCACGATCGCGAGTTCATGTTCAATCAAATTGCTATGCTGTTTGGTGGGCGTATTGCTGAAGAAGTTTTCATGAATCAAATGACGACAGGCGCATCGAACGACTTTGAGCGTGCGACCCAAATGGCACGCGATATGGTGATGAAGTATGGCATGAGTGATGCAATGGGCCCTATGGTTTACGCCGATAAAGAGGGCGAGTCTTTCTTAGGCCGTCAGTTTGCAGGCGCGTCGGGTATTAGCCAAGAGACGCTACAAAAGGTTGATGCAGAAGTCCGTCGCATTATTGATACCCAATACAGAATTGCACGTGATTTGATTGAAGGTCATGCAGACAAAATGCACGCGATGGCCAAGGCTTTGATGGAATGGGAAACGATTGATGCGGAGCAGATCAACGACATCATGGCAGGAGTTGAGCCAAAAGCGCCCGTCGATTGGGCACCGCGCAAACCTTTGGAGCCTGTTCCTGCGGTTGTAGGTCTGCAGCCGGCAAAACCAGCCGAGGCGCCTGTACAGCCAGTTGCCGCAGTCTAAATTAAAGCGCGCTTGTGATTTGGCAAACTAGTCGTTTCGCCCTTGATTTGACTTTGCCCAAGATCATGGGCATCGTTAACCTCACGCCTGATTCGTTTTCGGATGGCGGGCAGCATAAGAATGACGCGGATGCGATTCGGTTTGCGGAAAATCTACTCAAGCAAGGGGCTGATATTCTCGATTTAGGTGCTGAATCCACGCGTCCTGGTAGCTCGCCTGTGCCTGCGGGTGAGGAGCTGGCAAGGCTTGCACCTGTACTACGCGAAGCGATCAAATGGAATGTGCCTATTTCGATTGATACTTATAAACCCATCGTTATGCAGACCGCGCTGGATATGGGGGCAGACATCATCAATGATGTGTGGGCGCTGCGTCACGAGGGCGCTGTTAATGCGATTGCTAAGCACAAAACGTGCGGCGTGTGCATCATGCACATGAGTGGCGAGCCTGCCACCATGCAACTGGCGCCTATGCAGGCGGATAGGGTGGGCGGTGTTGTCGTTGTCGTCAAAGATTTTTTATCTGAACGCTCGCAACTGTTGGTTAAAAATAAAGTTGCAAAAAACCGCATTGTGTGGGATGTGGGGATTGGCTTTGGAAAAACGCCAGAGCAAAATTTTGAACTGTTGGCTAAACAGTCAGCGTTTCTGTCAAGTGGCTATCCACTGCTTTGCGCTTGGTCGCGCAAATCTAGTTTAGGCAAAATCATCGGTATGGATAAAGACGTGCCCGCATCCGAACGCATGGTCGCCAGTGTGGTTGCGGCGGTACTGGCGGTTGAGCGTGGGGCACGGCTGGTGCGGGTTCACGATGTATTGGACACTCGCCAAGCGCTACAAGTTTGGGCGGCTACTAAGAAGCAATTTGATTAAGCAAGTAAGGATTGAAATGAGTCAGCGTCAATTTTTTGGAACCGATGGCATCCGTGGCACGGTGGGCATGCATCCCATCACCCCTGATTTTGTGTTGCAATTGGGCCATGCCGTGGGGCGTGTTTTGAAAGATGCGCACACGGGGAGTGGTCATCCTGTGGTGATGATTGGTAAGGACACGCGTATCTCTGGTTACATGCTAGAGAGTGCGCTGGAATCGGGATTTAACTCCGCAGGAGTCGATGTGGTGTTGCTCGGACCTTTGCCGACGCCAGGCGTTGCTTATCTTGCGCGTGCCTTAAGAGTCGATTTAGGTGTGGTCATTAGCGCCAGCCATAACGCTTATCCCGATAACGGCATTAAATTTTTTAACCATAAGGGCGAAAAATTGGACGATGCTTGGGAGCTGGCGGTCGAGGAAAAGATGCTAGAGAAGCCATGCTGGATGGACTCTGCGAGCCTTGGTAAGTCGCGCAGACTGGACGATGCTGCGGGTCGTTATCTCGAGTTTTGTAAATCAACGTTTGATACATCGCTCAGTCTTAAAGGCATGAAGATCGTGGTCGATGCGGCGCATGGTGCGGCGTATCAAGTCGCACCTAAAGTTTTTCACGAACTGGGCGCAGAGGTTGTCAGCATTGGCTGCTCGCCTGATGGTGTGAATATCAATGAAGGCGTGGGTGCGACGCATCCAGAGGCTCTCATTGAGGCCGTGAAAAAGCATGGCGCGGACTATGGTGTGGCACTTGATGGCGATGCCGATCGCTTGCAAATGGTTGACCCGAGTGGGCGCTTGTTCAATGGCGATGAGTTGGTGTATTTGCTTGCGCTCGACCGCATGAAGGCGGGTGAACGCGTGGAGGGCGTTGTTGGCACTTTGATGACGAACATGGCGATCGAAGTAGGTCTCAAGAAGCTAGGTGTGTCGTTGATTCGTGCAAAAGTAGGCGACAGGTACGTGCTAGAAGCCTTATCCGATAAGGGCTGGCGGCTAGGTGGCGAAAGCTCGGGGCACATTTTAGTCCTTGATAAACACAGCACGGGCGACGGCTTGGTGA
>JANXRP010000044.1 GCA_025352965.1 Comamonadaceae bacterium | reverse complement strand
GCGGAAGAGAAATTTCAAGTTTACGAAGGCAATACACGCCGCGTGTTTTCTAGGCTGGACGTGGCTTTGAAGGCCAAGGGCAAGTAAGCCGTGACTAGGCAGCGCATCAGCTCAGGCTCGACGTTCGAGACCGAGATGGCGTACTCCCGCGCTGTGGTCGATGGCGACTTCGTATTTGTTGCTGGGACGACTGGTTTTGACTATTCGACGATGACGCTAGCGGATGGTATGGCCGAACAAACCGAGCAATGCTTCAAAAATATCGAGTCTGCGCTAAAGCAAGCAGGCGCAAGCCTTGCAGACGTGGTGCGCGTAACCTATGTACTGCCAAGCTTTGCCGAGCTTGAACTCGCCAAGCCCATCATGCGCAAATATCTGGGCGATGTGCGCCCTGCCGCCATGATGATTTCGGCGGGATTGATTGATCCGCGCATGAAAATTGAAATTGAAGTCACGGCGCGTCAGCGTTCAGCCAAGCCGTAATTCGCGCCTGATCGTTCTCTGTCCGAATCGTCATATACGCCGCTTCGGCCTCGGGGTAGGTGCGGCGTAAAAAGTTGAGCCATTGTTTGAGCCTGCCTGCGCGCTGGCGCGGCTCTTGGGTGTTGCAAACGAGTATCCAGAAATCTTGAATCAGTGGTAGTAGCTGTGCCCAAGCTAATGGCATCGGCGCATCTGCCCGAATTGCTAACGCAAGGCCAGGGTCGGTCACCATGCCGCGCCCCAGCATCAGGGCGCTTGCGCCCGATAGCTCTTTGCAGCGCCGCGCATCCTCGATGTTCCATATTTCGCCGTTGGCAATCACGGGAATTTTGACAGCCGCACGAATGTCCGCGATCCGCGCCCAGTACGCGGGCGGGCGATAGCCATCGGCCTTGGTGCGGGCGTGGACGACGAGTTCACTCGCGCCCGCTTCGGCAATCGCGATGGCGCATTCCACGGCGCGGCTGTCGTCGTTAAAACCGAGGCGCATTTTGGCTGAGACGATTTGCTCTGGGGGCACCGCACGGCGTACCGCCGAGACAATTTTCACAACTAGCTCGGGCTCGTCCAAGAGTGCCGCGCCGCCGCCGTGGCGATTAACCACCTTGGCGGGGCAACCAAAGTTGAGGTCAACGCCTTCAGGACCAAGGCTGGCAAGGCGTGCCGCGTTTTCTGCCACGCACACAGGGTCGGAGCCAAGGAGTTGTCCACGCACGGGCACACCAGACGGCGTGCGGCTGCCATTTAGCAGCTCAGGCATCACGCGAATAAATGCGCGATTGGGCAGTAGCGTGTTAGTCACGCGGATGAACTCGGACACGCAGCGATCAATGCCGCCCACGCGCGTGAGCGCATCGCGCAGCACAAAATCGAGCAAGCCCTCCATAGGGGCAAGTATCAATTGCGCAGTGGCATCTGGACTGCTAGAGTGAGCGTTTTCGTTTTGAACTACAAGGGGCATGAAGATGTTGAGTTTATTGAATCGGCGAGATTATTTAGCAGGTGCGTTTGCCTTGGCAGCTGGTACAAGCTTGCCCAGCAGCTTCGCTCAAAGTAAACCACAAGAGCCCAAGTGGCCAGCCAAGCCTATCCGTATTGTGGTTTCTTTTGCGCCAGGCGGCCTTACAGATGCTTATGCAAGGCTCTACGCCGAGCAGCTCACGACGCAATTGGGCGTAGCTGCTGTCGTTGAAAACAAACCCGGGGCAGGCGGCATTATTGCCATCGACCACGTGGTCAAATCGCCCGCCGATGGCTACACGTTGCTCATGACCACATCGGGCACAGTTGGGCAAAACCGCGTGCTCTATAGCAAGCTGCCCTACAACTTAGACAAGGACCTAGGCATTGTGACCAACTTTCCGTCAGGCCCTTTGGTGGTGGGCATTAGCGACAAGGTGCCAGCTAAAAATATGCACGAATTTATCGAATTTGCCAAACAAAACAGAACCACCATGGGCACCTATGCGCCAGGCTCATATCCGCATATGGTGGCCGATCAAACCAATAAGGCGCATGGCACGCAAATACTCTCAGCCCACTACCGGGGCGAGTCACCTATGTGGATTGATGTGGCATCGAATCAAATACAAATTGCGATCGGCAGTTATCAAGCGTTTTCCACGGTACAAGCACGTGGTGTGCGTCCCATTGGCGTTACGGGCACATATCGCTCACCTAAGTTGCCAGATGTGCCCACATTGGCAGAGCAAGGTATTAGCGGAAGCCTAGTCACCTTAGAGGGTGGATTGCCACTCATGGTGCCAACTGGTACACCTGAGGTAGTGCAAAGGATACTGTCCAAAGTGGCCGTAGACGGTGCTCAAACCGAAAAAGCTGCCCAGCTGCGAACGAGTTTTGCCATTCCCAATAAACCCAAAAATCTTACTCAGACGCGGCTTGAGTGGGAGCGCGATGTGCCTATATGGGTCAAAATTGCGGTGGATTTGGGGATTAAGCTGGATTAGATTTTGCGCTTGGTTTTTGCGCGTCGGTCTATTCTGAGAAAATACGCGATTCACTTTTAAAGGTTTATCGTGGCGCAATACGTATTTACTATGAACCGCTTGGGCAAAATTGTCCCGCCTAAGCGTCATATTCTTAAAGACATTTCCCTGTCGTTTTTCCCCGGTGCCAAGATTGGCGTGCTGGGAACCAATGGTTCGGGTAAATCGACTCTGCTCAAAATTATGGCGGGCGTGGACAAAGAGTTTGAGGGCGAGGCGATCCCGATGCCGAATTTGAACATTGGCTACCTGCCGCAAGAGCCGCAGTTGAACCCAGCGCACACAGTGCGTGAGGCGATTGAGGACGGCATGGGCGCAGTCGCTGCCGCGAAGGCGCGGTTAGAAGAAGTCTATGTGGCTTACGGCGCAGAAGACGCGGATTTTGACGCGCTAGCTGCCGAGCAGGCGGAGCTAGAGGCCATTATTGGTACGGACTCAGGTGATAGCGAGCACCAATTAGAAATTGCGGCCGATGCGCTCAATTTGCCACCGTGGGATGCCGTGGTGGGCGTGCTCTCGGGCGGTGAAAAGCGCCGCGTGGCGCTGTGCCGTTTGCTGCTGTCCAAGCCTGACATGCTCTTGCTAGACGAGCCCACCAATCACTTGGATGCGGAGTCTGTGGATTGGCTGGAGCAGTTCCTGTCGCGTTACGCAGGCACGGTGGTGGCGATTACCCATGACCGTTATTTCTTGGATAACGCGGCAGAATGGATTTTGGAGCTTGACCGCGGTAGCGGCATTCCGTGGAAGGGCAATTACTCCAGCTGGCTCGACCAAAAAGGTAACCGCTTGGCGCAAGAGCAAAAGGGCGAAGAAGCCCGTGCGAAGGCGCTGAAGAAGGAATTGGAGTGGGTTCGTCAAAACCCCAAAGGTCGCCAAGCCAAGAGTAAATCGCGTCTGGCGCGGTTCGAAGAGTTGTCGGATTTTGACTACCAAAAGCGCAACGAGACGCAGGAGATTTTTATCCCTGTGGCCGAGCGTTTGGGCAATGAAGTGATCGAGTTTAAAAACGTCACCAAATCGTTTGGCGACCGTGTGTTGATTGACGATTTGAGCTTCAAAGTGCCAGCGGGCGCAATTGTCGGCATCATTGGCCCGAACGGGGCCGGTAAGTCCACGTTGTTCAAAATGATTGCGGGCAAAGAGACGCCTGATAGCGGCGAAGTGGCGATTGGTAAGACGGCGCACCTCGCGTTTGTCGATCAGTCGCGTGACGACCTAGCCAGCACCAAGACCGTGTGGGAAGAAATCTCGGGCGGCTTAGATATGCTGACCATTGGCAAGTTCGTCATCCCAAGCCGTGCCTATTGCGGGCGCTTTAACTTCAACGGTGGTGATCAGCAAAAGCACGTGGGCACGTTATCTGGCGGTGAACGCGGACGTTTGCACATGGCAAAAACCTTGATTGAAGGCGGCAACGTTTTGCTGCTGGATGAACCCTCGAATGACTTGGATGTGGAAACACTGCGCTCGTTAGAAGACGCACTCTTAGAGTTTGCGGGCAGCGTGATGGTGATTAGCCATGACCGCTGGTTCTTAGACCGCATTGCCACGCACATCTTGGCGTGCGAGGGCAATAGCCAGTGGACGTTCTTTGATGGCAACTACCAAGAGTACGAAGCCGACAAGAAGAAGCGTTTGGGTGAAGAGGGCGCACGTCCGAAACGCGCACGCTTCAAAGCGCTCAAATAAATAGGCCTTGAAATAAAGATTGGATTTATATGCAGCATCATCCTGTTCGACTAGTTGCGGTTTATTTGGTATGTCTATTGGCGGGTTGCACGTCCCCTTGGGGCGGCGACGTTGGCTGTTTAACTTTGGCCAGCTATGCAGAGCGGATTGAGTGCCAAACACGAACCCAGCGCACGATATCGGGTGATGAAGCGTTGCGCCGCAAAACGTCCGCTCCAAGTGCATCGAATGCAAAAAATACGGATGCCCCCGATCCGCTTTGCTATACAAAAGCAGGCGAAGGCGAGAAGCCTTGCGCTAAATAACTGGAAAGAGTCATGTTAGATATCAATCAACTGCGCAAAGATTTGCCGACTGTTATTGCGGCACTGCAAAAACGTAAGAACCCGCAAGCGTTTTTAGACGTTGCTCAATTTACAGCCTTAGAGGCGGAGCGCAAAACTATCCAAGTGCGAGCAGAGGGACTACAAGCAAGTAGGAATGAGTTATCTAAGCAAATTGGACAACTTAAAGGCGCGGCAAAAAAGGGCGATTTAGATCGTGCGGCAGCTGGAGCGGCGGTTGGCGCAATGTTAGGGAAGTTGGTAGATCAGCCTTGGCTAGGCGCGTTAGCTGGCGCATTGTTAATGGCTTGGGAGAAAAGTCAAACTGAAGATGAGAAAATTAATTCTTTGATGGTTGGAGTTTCCTCACTCAAAGATGAGATGGATAAAGCTTCGGCTAGAAGTGCAGAAGTCCAAGCGCAAATTGCCGACA
>JANXRP010000027.1 GCA_025352965.1 Comamonadaceae bacterium | reverse complement strand
GCGGTTGACTTCTTGCACTTGAACACCCGCACCCGCAGCGATGCGGCGTTTGCGTGTGGCTTTAATGATCTCGGGTTTGCGCCGCTCTTGCAGCGTCATGCTGTGGATGATGCCTTGCTTCTTGAGGATGTCGCGGTCAGCTTTGTCTAGGTCTTGCCCTTTGGCTTTTGCCGCCATTTGCCCTGGCAATTTGTCCATAATGCTTTGCAGCCCGCCCATGGAGCGCATTTGTTGAATTTGCCCAAGGAAATCTTCTAGGTCAAAGCCCGCGCCGCTCTTCATCTTGGCGGCCATCTTTTGCGCCGCTGCCACATCCACGCCGCTGGTGATTTGTTCGACCAGTGCGACGATGTCGCCCATGCCCAAGATGCGCCCTGCAAAGCGCTCGGCATCAAACACTTCTAAGCCATCAATTTTTTCGCTGACGCCCGCAAACTTAATCGGCACACCCGTGATGTGACGCACCGACAGCGCCGCACCGCCGCGCGAGTCACCATCGGTTTTGGTGAGCACAATGCCCGTGAGCGGCAGCGCATCGCCAAAGGCTTTGGCGACGTTGGCTGCGTCTTGACCTTGCATGGCATCGACCACAAAGAGTGTCTCGACAGGATTAGCGGCTTTGTGTAGCGCACGGATCTCGTTCATCAGTTGCTCGTCCACACCCGTGCGGCCTGCAGTGTCAATCAAGAGCACATCAAAGTAATGTTTTTTAGCGTAGTCGATGGCCGCGAGCGCAATATCCACAGGCTTTTGCGAAGGATCGGATGGAAACCACTCTGCACCCGCTTGCGCGGTCACGGTTTTGAGCTGCTCAATCGCTGCGGGGCGGTAGACGTCGCCGCTAACGGTGAGCACTTTCTTTTTTCGCTTGTCGATCAGGTGTTTGGCGAGCTTGGCGGTCGTCGTCGTTTTACCTGCGCCTTGCAAGCCTGCCATCAAGATGACGGCGGGTGGTTGCGCTGCGAGGTTGATATCTGAAATGCCTTGCCCCATTGTCGCAACCAACGCTTGATTGACCACGCCAACCAAGGCTTGCCCGGGTGTGAGCGAACCGACGACTTCTTGCCCGAGCGCTTTTTCTTTGATGCGTGCTACAAAGTCACGCACCACGGGCAGTGCCACGTCGGCCTCGAGCAGTGCCATGCGCACTTCGCGCAGCATATCGGCTACGTTGGATTCGGTCATACGCGCCTCGCCGCGTAGGCGTTTGGTAAGGGCGGAGAGTTTGTCTGCGAGAACGGAAGCCATAATTTTTATTTCTAGTTTTCTACTAAACTGTGAACATGATTTTGCTAAGCATTCTACTAATCGCTCTCTTTGCTGCTGGCCTCGGGTTGGCGCTTGCCCATCTTGGCATGGCAGCGGATTCGCCTTGGCTGCTGGCGCACATTGCTAGCGCGATTGCGGCTTATGCGCTATTTGGCGCTGCGGTGGTTTGCGCTTGGCTGTTTACGCAAAGCGAGCGCAATTTAAAAACGAATAGGGCTACGCCCCCCAAGATACCGCTGCTCACGTTAGAGCGCTGGATGTTTGTGTGCGTGTACGCAGGCTTTGCGCTGCTCAGCTTAAGTTTGGTGCTGGGCGGTGTGGCGGGCGGTTCTGGATTTTTATTTAAGCTTCAGCATAAAACAATTTTTGCCGCACTGGCGTGGTTGTGTTTTGCGCTGCTAGTGATGGGGCGTGTGCACTTGGGCTGGCGCGGTGCCAAGGCGGTGCGCATGGTGCATTTTGGCAGCGTGTTTTTGCTCTTGGCGTATGTGGGCACGCACTTTGTGCTGCAGGTTGTCTTGAATCGAGGCGCGGCTTAACGCGAAGAACCCTCATGGTGTCTAAATACTTGCTCATCCTCGTCATTTTGGTGGCGGCTATTTTTATTTGGCGTAGCAATCGCAAAGTGGCCGTTAAAGAGCGCAAAGCTAAAGAGCAGCGTGCCAAAGTGATTGATATGCAGCCTTGCCGCTGGTGCGCGGTGCATATTCCTGCGACTGAGGCGGTGCAAGGCAAGCATGGCAGTTATTGCTCGACAGCGCATCGTCTCAAAGCCGAGCCTTAAAACCCAAGGAGGTGCATCATGGATGCTTTGTGGCACGACGGTTGGTATCGCTTTGCTAGGCATTTTCCATCGCCTAATTTTGGCGAACGCCCCTCAAACACAGATATTGATTTAGTGGTGATCCATTCCATCAGTCTGCCACCTGGGCAGTATGGCGGGGGGCATATTCAGCAGCTGTTTACCAATCAACTCGATTGGGATACGCACCCTTACTTTGAGTCGATTCGCGATCAAAAAGTATCCGCACATTTTTTGATTGAGCGAACAGGTGCGCTTTGGCAGTTCGTGAGTTGCCATGATCGTGCGTGGCACGCAGGTGCTTCCAGCTATTGTGGACACGACAAAGTTTTGCGAACGAACTGTAATGACTTTTCGATTGGCATCGAGCTCGAGGGCGTGCCGGGTGAGACGTTTACAGATGCCCAATACGAAAGCCTTGCAAGCTTAAATGCAGCGCTAAGCCATGCCTACAAAGCACTTGATTTTGTAGGGCACGAAGACATCGCACCTGGACGCAAAGATGATCCAGGTTCAGGCTTCGATTGGCCGCGTCTCAAGCGAGAAATCGGTTGATGTTGTAGAAATAAAACTAGGGTAAATACCGACAACGCTGTACACTAGGGATAGTGTTTTTTTGGCTGAATCGCGTATTATTCGCCCATATCTAGTGTTTACCTTTATTTCTACCTATCATGACAAGTCACACCATTCAAGCTTACGCACCCAACCAATCCGATAGCGATTCGGTGGGTAGTTCAGCCTCACTATCTGGAGGGCAAACCACGCGTTCTGCGGCGTGGTCTGGCTATCAAATTTTGAGGCGGAATGGCTCGGTGGTTCCGTTTGAGCCGAGCAAGATTGCGATCGCCATGATGAAGGCATTTTTGGCCGTGCACGGCACACAAGGCGCGGCCTCGGCTAGCGTGCGTGAAACAGTGGATGCGCTGACCGAGAACATCATCAAAGCGCTGATGCGTTCGCGTCCAGGCGGCGGCACGTTCCATATTGAAGATATTCAAGATCAGGTTGAATTAGGCTTGATGCGCGGCGGGCATCACGAAATTGCACGTAGCTATGTGCTCTACCGTGAGAAGCGTTCGCAAGAGCGCGCAGCACAAAAAGAGGCTGCACCTGTTGTGGCTGAGCCGACGATGTACGTGACCGACAACGGCAATCGTGTCGCGCTGGACTTGAAGGGCTTGACGACGCTCATCGAAACATCGTGCTCAGACTTGAGTGCGGACGTGAAGCCAGATCCGATTTTGGCGTCCACCTTGCGCAATCTATACGACGGCGTGCCAATTGACGAGGTTTATAAAGCCGCCATCATGGCTGCGCGCACCTTAATTGAAAAAGAGCCAGATTACACCTACGCGACCTCCCGTCTTTTGCTGCATACCATGCGCAAAGAGATTTTGGGTGAAGAGGTTTTGCAGTCCAGTATGCCTAAGCGCTATCCCGAGTATTTCCCCGAGTTCATTAAGCGCGGCGTGGACAACGATCTGCTGGACGAGCGCATGATGCATTTCGACTTGCAAAAGCTGGGTGCGGCTTTGAGGCCTGAGCGCGATATGCGTTTTGATTATCTCGGACTGCAAACGCTGTATGACCGTTATTTTTTGCACGTTCGCAAAACACGCATCGAGTTACCGCAAGCATTTTTCATGCGCGTGGCGATGGGTTTGTCGCTGAACGAAATCAACCGCGAAGACCGTGCGATTGAGTTTTATGAAGTGCTCTCGACATTCAACTTTATGTCGAGCACGCCAACGCTCTTTAATAGCGGAACGCAGCGCTCGCAACTCTCGAGCTGCTACCTCAGCACCGTCCCCGATGATTTGGATGGCATTTACGAGCTCATCAAAGAAAACGCGTTGCTCTCTAAGTTTGCAGGAGGCCTCGGTAATGACTGGACACGAGTTCGCGCGTTGGGTTCACATATCAAGGGTACGAATGGCGAGAGCCAAGGCGTTGTACCGTTTTTGAAAGTCGTCAATGACACGGCTGTGGCGGTGAACCAAGGCGGTAAGCGCAAAGGCGCGGTCTGCACTTACCTTGAATCGTGGCACTTAGATATTGAAGAGTTCTTGGAGCTGCGCAAAAACACGGGTGATGATCGTCGCCGTACGCACGACATGAATACCGCAAACTGGATTCCCGATTTGTTTATGAAGCGTGTGATGGAAAAAGGAACATGGACACTGTTTTCACCGTCTGATGCGCCAGATTTACACGATAAATACGGTATTGATTTTGAAAAATCGTATGTTCAATATGAAGCGCAGGCAGCTAGTGGCAAGATCAGCCCGACGCGTACGCTGCAAGCCACCGATATGTGGCGCAAGATGTTGACGATGCTGTTTGAAACAGGTCATCCTTGGATTACGTTTAAAGATCCGAGCAATATTCGTTCACCGCAGCAGCACATGGGCGTGGTGCACTCTAGTAATTTATGTACCGAGATCACACTGAATACCAGTGATACCGAGACGGCTGTGTGTAACCTAGGTTCGGTGAATTTGGTGCAGCACATTAAAACGAATAGCGATGGCACGAAAGCACTCGATCACGACAAACTCAAGCGCACGATTGGCACGGCCATGCGTATGCTGGACAACGTGATTGATATCAATTACTACGCCGTCAAAAAAGCACGCGACTCTAATATGCGTCACCGCCCAGTGGGCATGGGTCTCATGGGCTTTCAAGATAGTTTGTATGAGATGCGGATGTCCTATGCCTCTAATGATGCTGTGCAATTCGCTGATGAATCAATGGAAGCGATTTGCTATTACGCTTACAGTGCATCCAGTGATTTGGCGAAAGAGCGCGGACGCTACGCTAGCTACAAGGGGTCACTGTGGGATCAGGGCATCATGCCGATTGACAGTTTGGATTTGCTCGCTAAAGAGCGTGGTGCTCACTACTTAGAAGTGGATCGTTCCAGCAAAATGGATTGGACATCACTCCGTACCAAAATTGCCGAGTACGGCATGCGCAATTCCAACTGTGTGGCGATTGCACCGACAGCAACGATTTCCAACATCATTGGTGTGGACGCATCAATTGAGCCGAGCTTTGGCAACTTGTCAGTCAAGTCCAATTTGTCGGGTGAGTTCACTATCATCAATAGCTACTTGGTGCGCGACCTTAAGCGTCTCGGGCTTTGGGACGATGTCATGGTGATGGATTTAAAACACTTCGATGGTTCGCTACGTCCGATTGATCGTGTGCCCGCTGATTTGAAGGCGCTCTACGCAACAGCTTTTGAAGTTGAGCCCGTGTGGCTCATTGAAGCTGGCTCGCGGCGCCAAAAATGGATTGACCAAGCACAGTCGCTCAATATTTATATGGCGGGTGCATCGGGTAAAAAATTAGATGACACGTACAAACTTGCGTGGATTCGCGGGCTCAAGACAACTTATTATTTGCGCACAGTCGGTGCCACGCATGCTGAAAAATCAACGGGACGTGCAGGACAAATGAATTCGGTGAGCTCAGGCACTGTCGCGCCAGCATCTGCTCTGCAAGGCACAGCCAATAAGGCTTCCACGAGCACTGCACCTTCTGCATTGATGGCTGCAGCGCTGGCTTCACAGGCAGAGTTGTCACCATCACCAGCGACTGATATTAAGTTTTGTGCGATTGATGATCCTGGCTGCGAAGCTTGTCAATAAAACACAACAAATGAAAAAAATATGCGCGCAGGTCACAAAAAAATACGAAATCATTTTGCATTTGTGCGCATTGCAACTATCATCCGCTGAACGGAAATTAATATGTTAACTTGGGACGAAGAAATCACATCTACATCTGCAGCTTCGCAAGCACCTCCACCAAACGCAACGGCGCTTGGTCTGCAAACTGCCCCCGTTTTTTCTGACGAAGTTTTTCAAACACCTAATACCGCTCCCGCAGCGAAATTATCTGTAGCCAGCCCTGTACATCATCGCGTCAAAGCATCGGACAAGCGCATCATTAACGGTCAAACTGACGTTAATCAACTCGTTCCGTTTAAATACAAATGGGCTTGGGAAAAATATTTAGCAACTTGTGCAAACCATTGGATGCCGCAAGAAGTAAACATGACTCGCGACATTGCGCTTTGGAAAGATCCGAATGGATTAACTGAAGACGAGCGTCGTTTAGTCAAGCGCAATCTAGGGTTTTTTGTGACAGCTGATTCGTTGGCTGCTAACAATATTGTGCTCGGCACGTATCGTCACATCACGGCACCAGAGTGCCGCCAATTCTTACTACGCCAAGCGTTTGAAGAGGCTATTCATACGCACGCGTATCAATACATTACAGAATCGCTTGGGCTAGATGAGGCGGAAATCTTTAACGCCTATAACGAAGTGCAATCGATTCGCGATAAAGACCAATTTCTGATTCCATTTATTGAAGCGATCTCTGATCCCAACTTCAAAACGGGAACAACGGAGAACGATCAAACGCTTCTCAAATCTTTAATTGTGTTTGCTTGCCTAATGGAGGGCTTGTTCTTCTATGTGGGCTTTACGCAAATTTTGGCACTGGGTCGGCAAAACAAAATGACAGGCGCTGCCGAGCAATACCAATATATTTTGCGTGACGAGTCCATGCACTGCAATTTTGGTATTGATTTGATTAATCAATTGAAGTTAGAGAACCCGCATCTGTGGACACCTGAGTTCAAGGCTGAGATTAATGCTTTGTTTATGAAGGCTGTTGAACTCGAATACCGCTACGCAGAAGACACGATGCCTCGCGGTGTGCTTGGTTTGAATGCATCCATGTTCAAAGGCTATTTGCGCTACATCGCTAACCGTCGCGCTGTGCAAATCGGTCTAGAGGCGTTGTTCCCAGACGAAGAAAATCCATTTCCCTGGATGAGTGAAATGATTGACCTCAAAAAAGAGCGTAACTTTTTTGAAACCCGCGTGATTGAATATCAGTCGGGTGGCGCATTGTCTTGGGATTAACTTCAATATCACCACATCATGTCTTTAAGAATTGCAACACGATCAATCAACATTCAGCGTACAGCGCAGATGTCGGTTCTAGTTTGCACCCCTGTTCAAGCCGCTGAGAGCGAGTCTCTCAACGGCTTGAATCGTTTGCGCCAAATCTCCCATGTGGACGCGAGCGAATCTTCAATTGAAAAAATCTAGGAGAGAAAAAATGGCAACTGCAAAAAAACCAGCAGCTAAAAAAGCTGCACCAGCAAAGAAAGCTGCACCAGCGAAAAAAGTAGCGGCTAAAAAGCCAGCTGCTAAAAAAGCTGCACCAGCGAAAAAAGTAGCGGCTAAAAAGCCAGCGGCTAAAAAAGCTGTAGCCAAAAAGCCAGCAGCAAAAAAAGCGGCAGCTAAAAAGCCAGCAGCAAAAAAAGTAGCGGCTAAAAAGCCAGCGGCTAAAAAAGCTGCAGCTAAAAAGCCAGCGGCTAAAAAAGCTGCAGCTAAGAAGCCAGCCGCGAAGAAAGCTGCTGCTAAGAAGCCCGCAGCTAAAAAAGCTGCACCAGCGAAGAAAGCAGCGGCTAAGCCAGCAGCAAAAAAGCCAGTCGCTAAGCCTGCTGCAAAGCCGGTAGCTAAAACGACGATCAGCCCACAAGCTGCTTGGCCGTTCCCAACAGCTTCTAAGCCTTAAACGCCAGAAGCTCAAAACCCACAAACGCCGCCTTCAGGTGACGTTTGTGGGTTTTTTTATTTGTGAGCTTAATTATTCAGTAATAGATTTTGGTAGCGAGTAATTTTGTCCCCCTGCATGCCCAATTTTAATTGCGGCAACTTTATTACCTAAAGCGGCGCATTTCGTCATAGACCAGCCTTGCTCAAGACCAAAGAGCAGCGCACCACGCCACGCATCGCCACACCCTGTCGGGTCAATCGCAGAGGACGCTAGTACAGGCGCAACTTTTGTAGCAACGCCGTGTTCCCAAACTTCCGCGCCATGCTCGCCCAGCGTGATGGCATAACCTTGCACGCGTTTGGCTATTTCTGCAGGCGTCCAACCAGTCCGTTCTGAAAGCATCTGTGCTTCGTAATCGTTGACGGTGACCCAAGTTGCCAATTCAATAAAGTGCTGCAAATCTGAGCCATCAAACATAGGCAGACCTTGCCCTGGATCAAATACAAAAGGAATTCCTGCGGCTTTAAATTGCTCAGCATGTTCAATCATGGCTTGCCTGCCATCGGGCGAGACAATCCCCAGTTTGATGTCCTGTCGGGCTGCGATCGTGTTGCGATGAGCTTCGGCCATGGCACCAGGATGGAACGCCGTAATTTGATTGTTATCGTTATCCGTCATGATCATGGCCAAGGCCGTGACGGTTTCGGGCACTGTGCTCACAAACTCAGTGCTGATGCCAAAGGTTTTGAAGCGATCTAAATAATCTGCACCATCATGACCAACGGTGGCCATGGGCAGTGCTGTACCGCCTAGCAATTTCAAACTATAGGCAATATTGCCTGCACAACCACCAAATTCACGCTTGAGATTGGGGACATAAAACGAGACGCTGAGCTTGTGAAGCTGATCTGGCAAGATGGCATCAGCGAAGCGTCCATCAAAGCGCATGATGTTGTCGAAAGCAAGGGAGCCGCAAATGATAGATGCCATAAAGTGATGTTCTCGATGAGTAAAAGTTAAGGATAAAAAAGAACTAAGCGATAGCCGACGATATCTTTCATATTTAGTCGGATATTTGTGCCTGATTGAGATGTGATGAGCCAGTTGTAGGCGTGCTCCGCACCACTTGGCAAAATAGTTGAGTCGCTAGTATTCGGTGCAATCACGTGACGAACCAAAAGGGCATCACTACTGTCTAAAAGATTGAGCTCTAGTTGCGGGACGAGCAGCGTTGTCTGCGATGTATTTTTAAGCGTCGCTGTCAAACGGAAAGCGGCATTGCCATCTTTTTGAAAGCTAGAGTTTTCAATCAACCAACCATCGATTTGACGACGCGCTGATGCGACGCAAGGCCATACGTCGCAAAGCTTTTGAACAATGGGTGCAGTGCTTGGCATGAGGCGAGTTAGCCTTGCATGCTCGGTGCGAACGAGCTGGGTCGTCAGTAGCACGAGCAAAAAAATGGCAATCAGTGCTAGCAGAACTCGGATCCATGGATTTGACCAGAATTGCGTTTTTTTTGCCTGCTGCACAAAACTCAAATCACTGAGCTGGGTTTGTGATTGCAAAGGCGAGATGAATTCGCTTTGCGGATGATTGGCCCTATGTTCACGATCGAGATCATCCAATTGGGTTAATTGCGCCTGAGCATCAAATACTTCCATACAGTGTCCACAGCGAACGCGTCCGTCTGAGGCCTCCAATTGCTCACGAACCATGGTGAACACGGTGCCGCAATTGGGGCAAGTGACAACCAAACTCATGCGCCCATCAGCACCCAGCCGTCCATCGTATCTAAAACTTGTAGTGGTAGGTATGGCGCGTAAGCCAGCTTCAACTCCTCAGTCTGGCGCTCCAAGATGCCCGCCAAAACCAAACGCCCTCCCGTTGCGACATGGCCGCAGAGCAATGGAGCAAGGACTTTTAGCGGCGAAGCGAGGATGTTTGCCAAAACCGTGTCGTAGCTACCTGACGCTAGATCTGGCAGACCTAGTTGGAGATCGGCGCTATTGGCGATAGCATTTGCTTTGGATGCTGTCACCGCTGCGGGATCAATATCCACACCACAAACAGGTGATGCCCCAAACTTTTTAGCGGCAATGGCTAAGATGCCCGAGCCACAACCGTAGTCCAGTGTGCGACCCAGTGCCAGCCCTTTGTGGGCTTGGTTTGCAATCCATTTCAAGCACATAAAGGTCGTTGGATGCGTTCCCGTACCAAACGCTAAACCTGGATCTAGTCTAATGACTTGCTTGGCGGCAAGCGGTGGTTCGCACCACGTGGGCACAATAAAAAAATGATCCGTGACGGGTACTGGCGCAAATTGAGATTGGGTAATACGAACCCAATCTTGCTCCGGTACAGGCGTCACGCTGACCGCATGGCTGCCATCAAAAAAGTCTTGTAAAACCAAGATGGATAAGGCGTCTCGAGCACTGGCCTCGTCGCTAAACAAGGCATTGAGCCTTGAGTGCGCCCACGCGGTGTGCTCAATTGGCATGCCAGGTTCACCAAAGAGTGCTCGCTCAGCGTCGGTGCCTGCATCGGCATCCTCAACTGATACGCTGACAGCGCCCAGTTCCATCACCGCTTCACTGACGATATCAACGACACCTTCTGGGCAGAGCAAATGAAGTTCAAACATGGATGACTTTAAGTATTTGCCAATTTAGTGCGGCGTGCTAACCACTCTTCTAGGTAGTGGATATTCGTGCTACCTTGAATAAATCGCAGATCGTTCATCAACTCTTTGTGCAGTGGGATATTGGTTTTAATACCTTCTACCACCGTCTCGCTCAGGGCGGTCCGCATGCGAGCCAGTGCAATTTCTCGCGTCGCACCGTACACAATGATTTTGCCAATCATCGAGTCGTAATAGGGCGGCACAATGTAGTTGGTGTAGACGTGCGAGTCCACCCGCACGCCAGGGCCGCCTGGTGCATGCCACATGGTGATTTTTCCAGGTGACGGGGTAAAGTTATAGGGGTCTTCTGCGTTGATTCGAACTTCAATGGCATGGCCTTCGTTCTTAATTTGTTTTTGCGTGAAAGGCAATGCTTCACCTGCCGCCACCATGATTTGTGTGCGCACAATGTCTACGCCACTGACCCATTCGGTCACGGGATGCTCGACCTGCACACGGGTATTCATTTCAATAAAGAAAAACTCGCCGTCTTCATATAAAAATTCAAACGTACCCGCGCCTCGGTAATTGATTTTGCGGCACGCTGCCGCGCAGCGTTCGCCAATTTTTTCAATCAACTTGCGTGGAATGCCTGGCGCTGGCGCTTCTTCGATAATTTTTTGATGACGCCTCTGCATTGAGCAATCGCGTTCACCCAGCCAAACGGCATGTTTATGTTGGTCGGCAATGATTTGAATTTCGATGTGGCGTGGATTTTGTAAAAACTTCTCGAGGTACACCTCGGGATTGCCAAACGCCGCGCCTGCTTCGGCTTTCGTCATTTGCACCGCATTAATGAGCGCCGCTTCGTTATGCACAACACGCATACCGCGTCCGCCGCCGCCGCCCGATGCTTTAATGATGACTGGGTAGCCAACGGATTTGGCCACTTTTTTAATCACGGCAGGATCGTCTGGCAGCGCACCTTGAGAGCCCGGTACGGTTGGCACCCCAGCGCGAATCATGGCTTGCTTGGCTGACACCTTATCTCCCATCATGCGGATGGATGCTGCAGTTGGACCAATAAAAGCAAAGCCACTTTGCTCTACACGCTCGGCAAAGTCTGCATTTTCGCTAAAGAATCCGTAACCTGGGTGAATCGCTTCAGCCTCAGTCACTTCAGCAGCGGCAATGATGGCAGGCATCGAGAGATAGCTCTTGCTAGAGGGTGCGGGGCCAATGCAGACGGCCTCGTCAGCCAATTTGACATATTTAGCGTCGCGATCTGCCTCAGAGTACACCACCACAGACTTAATGCCCATTTCGCGACAAGCGCGTTGGATACGAAGTGCAATTTCGCCGCGATTGGCGATCAGGATTTTCTTAAACATAGCCATATCTTTGAACTAGCTTTATGCGATTAGGCGATTTCGAATAACGGCTGACCATATTCCACGCCTTGGGCGCTGTCAGCCAAAACCTTCACGACCGTGCCAGATTTGTCGGCTTCAATTTCATTCATGATCTTCATGGCTTCGATGATGCAAACCGTTTGCCCCTGCTTGACCGCGTCGCCGACACTCACAAACGGCTTGGTATCGGGGCCTGACGAGGTGTAGAACGTGCCAACCATCGGCGCTTTGAGAACATGGTGGATATTTGCAGCAGGCGCGGCAGGGGTTACTGGCGAGACTACAGGCGCAGCAGCTGGAGCGGGCTCAGTGCTTTGTGGAGTAGGTGCTACTGCGTAATGAACTTGCGCTACTGCTGGCTGGTTACCCATGGGCAAACTCTTCACAATACGAACCGTGCCTTCGGCCTCGGTGATTTCTAATTCAGCGACGTTTGATTCTGAGACCAAGTCGATCAATGTTTTGATTTTGCGTAAATCCATGAGAAGCTCCTAAATGACTAGATGTGCCATTCTAGCTTTAAGATGTGCTGGCGAAGTTTGAGATCATTTTGAAGTCATTTGTGCTCAACTGCCCTTCTTTTTTAAACAAAATGCTGCCATTTTTTGAAATGAGCACGGAGTAAGGTAGTCCGCCGGAGGTGTTGCCAAGTGCTTTGCTAAGTAGCACACCATCAAATCCCGCGATAGCGATAGGGAATTGCACAGGAGCCTTGATAAGAAACTTAACGACTGATTCCGATTTATCGGCAGCAATTCCAAGCAATTGCAAACCGTTGCTGTTAGCAGAGCGATTCTCCAGGTGGAATTTATCGAGTAGCGGCATCTCTTCAACGCACGGCGCACACCAAGTTGCCCAAAAGTTAAGCAGGAGCGGTTTGCCTTTAAATTGAGAAAGCGGCAGTGGTGTGCTGGCTGGCGTTTGAAGCGTCAGTGCCCAAAGTGTTTGCAGCGTATCTGCGCGGTCTTCTTTGCGATTGGCGGCCAAGATGCCAGCCGCCAAAGCCCCCAAGCCTGCCAAGCTGGCTAAGAGTAGGTGGCGTTTTTTCATAGAACAGGGGCAAGCAGTCTTGCCAAATCCGCCTCAGATGCGCCTTCGCGATTAGCACGATCTTGCAATTGGTCCGCGCCAATCTTTCCAACGTTGAAGTACACGGCATCTGGGTGCGCCAAATAGAAACCGCTCACGCTGGCAGCGGGTGTCATGGCGAGGCTCTCGGTAATGCCCATGCCAATTTCAGATGCTTGCAAAAGCTCAAACATGGCGTGCTTGGGGCTGTGGTCGGGGCAAGCTGGATAGCCAGGAGCAGGGCGGATGCCTTGGTATTTCTCGCTAATCATGTCCTCGTTAGTGAGTGCCTCCTCGGGCGCATAGCCCCACAGATCAGTGCGTACGCGATGATGTAAGCATTCGGCAAAGGCTTCTGCCAAGCGATCTGCCAAGGCTTTGAGCATGATGGCGCTGTAATCGTCTAAGTCGTCTAAAAAATACTTTTCCTTTTTATCGACGCCAATGCCTGCTGTGACGGCGAACAGCCCCACATAGTCTTCGCAGCCCGAATCTTTAGGCGCAACAAAATCAGCCAAGCAACGGCTAGGGCGCATCACACCCTCCACGGCTTGCTTTTCGGTTTGCTGACGCAGCCCGTGCCAAGTCATCGCGATCTCTGTTTTGGACTCATCCGTATAAAGCGCAATGTCGTCATCAGTAACTGCGTTGGCAGGATACAAGCCGACCACCGCATTCGCCGTTAGCCAGCGCCCTTCCACCAAGCGTTTGAGCATCCGTTTGCCGTCGTTGTACACGCGCACGGCTTCCGTACCCACAACTTCGTCGCGCAAAATTTCAGGGAATGGTCCCGCCAAATCCCAAGTTTGGAAGAAAGGCCCCCAGTCGATGAATTTGGCGAGCTCGCCCAGATCGAAGTTTTTGAAGACACGCCGCCCGATGAACTTGGGCTTGGTAGGTTTGTAGTTTGTCCAGTCGATAGGCGTCTTATTAGCTCTTGCCTTTTGTAGCGACCACATCGGCACTTGCTTCTTATTCGCGTGTTGCAGACGCACCTTTTCATAGTCCGCGTTCATCTCAGCGATGAACTGCGTCGCCGTATCAGACAACAGTCCAGACGCCACACTCACACTGCGCGAGGCATCAGGCACATAGACAATCGGGCCTTCGTAATGCGGCGCAATTTTGACGGCGGTGTGCACGCGCGAAGTCGTCGCGCCGCCAATCATCAGCGGGATTTTTTTGATGCGGAAATAGTCATCTTTTTGCATCTCACCTGCCACGTACTGCATTTCCTCAAGGCTTGGCGTAATGAGGCCCGAGAGCCCAATAATGTCCGCGCCCTCGACCTTGGCACGCGCCAAAATCTCATGACAAGGCACCATCACGCCCATGTTCACTACTTCAAAGTTATTGCATTGCAGCACCACGGTCACAATGTTTTTGCCGATGTCGTGCACGTCGCCCTTCACGGTCGCAATTACAATTTTGCCCTTGGTGCGCACGTCGCGCCCTGCGGCTTCATCCTGTAGCTTTTCGGCTTCGATATAGGGGAGCAAATGCGCCACGGCTTGCTTCATCACGCGAGCGGACTTCACCACTTGCGGTAAAAACATTTTGCCTTGCCCAAACAGATCGCCCACCACGTTCATGCCGTCCATCAGCGGACCTTCAATCACGTGCAGCGGACGGCCGCCCTTGGCCAAAATTTCACGGTACACCTCTTCGGTGTCTAGAGTAATAAAGTCCGTAATGCCATGCACCAGTGCGTGTGAAAGCCTTGCAGCAACCGTAACTGGCGCGTCTGGTGTGCCGCGCCAAGCTAGTCTTTGCGATTCATCTTTCGAATCGCTTTTGGCTGTATCGGCAATTTCCACAAGGCGTTCGCCTGCATCCTCGCGGCGGTTCAGCACCACATCTTCAACCCTTTCACGAAGGTTCGCGTCAAGGTCGTCGTACACACCCACCATGCCTGCGTTCACAATGCCCATGTCCATACCCGCCCTGATGGCGTGATACAAAAATACCGTGTGAATCGCCTCGCGCACGGGATCGTTGCCACGGAACGAAAAGCTCACATTTGACACGCCGCCCGACACCTTGGCACCAGGCAAATTCTCTTTAATCCAGCGCGTGGCATTGATGAAGTCCACCGCATAGTTGTTGTGCTCTTCAATGCCCGTGGCAATAGCAAAAATGTTCGGGTCAAAAATAATGTCTTCGGGGGGGAAATCCACCGTATCCACGAGTAGGCGATACGCCCGCTCGCAAATTTCAATCTTGCGCTCATAGGTGTCAGCTTGCCCCTTTTCGTCAAACGCCATCACCACGGCAGCTGCGCCGTAACGACGTAAGAGCTTGGCTTGGTGCAAAAACTGCGCCTCGCCTTCCTTCATGCTGATCGAGTTCACAATGCCCTTGCCCTGCACGCAGCGCAGCCCCGCTTCAATCACGCTCCACTTGGACGAGTCAATCATGATGGGCACACGCGAAATATCAGGCTCGGAGGCAATCAGATTTAAAAACCGCACCATTGCAGCTTGGCTATCGAGCATCGCCTCGTCCATGTTGATGTCAATCACCTGCGCGCCGTTTTCCACCTGCTGACGCGCCACGGAAAGCGCAGCCTCAAACTCGCCATTCAAAATCATGCGAGCAAAAGCCTTAGAGCCCGTCACGTTGGTGCGCTCGCCAATGTTGACAAACAGCGAGCCCTCGCCAACGCTAAATGGCTCAAGACCTGACAGTTTCATGGGTTGTGGTTTAGACATTCCTCACCTTGTAGCTTCAAAAAGGTGAGCGTGGTTGCAAAGACAAACTTCCCAAGCCTAACAACTGAAAGAGTTGCCGCAACGCTCCTCGGGATGGGTAGATTTTAACGTGGTTTGGTTTTGGCTCGGGTATGGCGAATGAAATCAAAACACTAAGCAACACAGTTTTATAGCCCCCGTCCGTGACATTGATCACATATGAAAATGCTGCGCAGCAGTAATTGACCCGCAAGCCAATGCTGGTTTGGCCTGCGGGCAATGTATCCATACTTTCAAACCTCGCAATTATTGAAA
>JANXRP010000198.1 GCA_025352965.1 Comamonadaceae bacterium | reverse complement strand
ACCGAACCGCCGCCGCCCACAAAAATGCCACGCGAGCCTTCGGGCAGGGCATAAAACGTCGTCTCGTCCATCACACGGATGTGACACGAGGTTGCGAGTTCCAGCCCACCGCCCACCACCGCGCCATGCAGCGCTGCAATCACGGGGATGCGACCAAACTCGATATTGGTCAAGATGCGATGCCACGAGCGCGAATGATGAACGCCTTGTACCGCGTCGCGCTCTTTGATTTCCGACAAATCGAGACCCGCGCAAAAGTGATCGCCTTCGCCGTCAATCACGGCCGCTTTAACGGTAGCAGGTAAGTTGTCAAATGCGTGCTCAAGCGCAGCCATCAAACCATCCGACAGCGCATTGCGCTTTTTGCCACGCATCAAACGGACGATGGCAATGTCGCCCTGGACATCAACAGAGATTTCGGAGTGCGATGGTGTGATAGAGCTCATAGATAGCAATTAGATTGAAGTGTAAAAAGACATTTGATTAGTTACTTTAATCAAATTACATCATCTTTAAATCAGTATTTACCCCTATTTGACAAGAAAATGAAAAACAATGATAGTTAGTAAAACTAATTAAATGTCATTTAAATCACAAGGAGTGCTCATCATGAGTCTTAACCGCATCACGGGCTACCAGCTCGTACAGGCTGGCATCGTGACAGGCGCTAACTTTATGCGCGAGGTAGGCAAACCCCACAAGCTACGCCCTGTCGAATTCACCATCTTGCAGCTCATCTTTGAGACCCCACACATCAGTCCCACGGTGCTTGCCAAAACATTGGCAATGACAACACCTAGCATGACAGCGTGGCTAGATAAACTATCTAAGCGAAAACTACTCATGCGCGAAAAAAGCATCAAGGATGGACGCGGCCAAACGCTGGCGCTGACTAACTCGGGATTAGTTTTGGTAGAAGATGTACTCAAAGTTTTACTTGAGTCTGAGGCTAAATTGCTCGCTCATTTAAGCCTAGGTGAGCGAGAAATGCTGCTAGAGATTTTGCAAAAAATAAGCAGTACTAAAAGCTAAGCCTGCCATACCCCATAGCCCGCTTCGCGCAGCGTAATCCCTAAATCCACCTCGATGTACTGGGCATCCTCATAATCCATCGGGTTGTAATGTTCATAGAGCTTGGGCAGCAAATGCAGGCCAAACTCTTGCACATACTTGTTTGCTTGAATGCCTGCCTTGTGTTTGTCAAAGCGCACATCAGGATCTAAGCCCGTCATGCCCACGTACACGCAGGGCTTACCAAAGACGTAATCGGGATTCGAACGCCTAAATCGCGGCTTATCGAGCACTTCATTTGATAGCTCAATCACATAAACGTGATAGTGAGGCTTCTTACCCATAACGTAAATTTTGGCTTAAATTTTTGATTTAGTCGCTTGCCAGTACCTTATTCGGATTCATGATGCCTTGCGGATCTAGCGCTTGCTTAATGACGCGCATCATGTCCATCTCGACCTTGGATTTATAACGCGCGGCTTCGTCGCGGCGCAGCGTACCAAGGCCGTGCTCAGCAGACACCGAACCGTTAAAACGCGCCACACTGTCGTGAACAATAAGATTGATGGCATCTTGATTTTTGAGGAACTCGTCGTGATCCTGCGCTACAGGCGGCGACACGTTGTAGTGCAAATTGCCATCCCCGACATGCCCAAACGTCACCATCCGCACAGCAGGGAAAGCGGCTGCGACCAGTTCACCCGTCTCACGCACAAAGTTGGCAATTTGCGACACAGGCACAGCAATGTCGTGCTTGATATTTTTGCCCTCAGCAGCCTGCGCTTCGGACACATCTTCTCGCAATGCCCAAAGCGCCTTGTACTGTGCCTCAGAACTTGATACGGCCGCGTCCGAAATGAGCGATGCCTCAAAGGCCGCTTCCAGTATGGCTTGCAGGGTTGCTGTACAAGCCTCGTCGTTATTAAAATCGACCACTTCCATCAGTACATAACAAGGCGAGACATCCGTCAGTGGTCTGCGGGAGTTGGGGACATGCTTGAGCACGAGGCCATGCGCCATCTCGCTGACCAGCTCAAATGCCGTGAGAGCCGCGCCCAGCTTGGCCTGCGCAAGACCCAACAGTAGCAAAGCGACATCGGATGATTCGATCGCCATCCACGCCACTTGCCGCGATGCAGGCAACGGATAAAGCTTCAGCACTGCCGCCGTAATGATGCCCAGCGTCCCCTCTGCACCAATAAACAAATCGCGTAGGTCGTAGCCCGTGTTGTCCTTACGCAAACCTCTGAGGCCATTCCATACCTCGCCGCTCGCAGTCACGACCTCTAACCCAAGGCAGAGCTCGCGGGCATTGCCGTAGCGCAGCACATTCACGCCGCCCGCGTTGGTCGATAAGTTGCCACCCACAGTACACGAGCCTTCGGACGCCAAAGACAGCGGGAAGAGCCGTCCCGCTTGGTTTGCAGCCTCTTGCACTGTTTGCAGCACACAGCCCGCTTCCACCGTGATGGTGTTATTGACCGCATCCATCTCGCGGATTTTGTTCATGCGCTTAAGCGATAGCACCACCGCAGGTCGCGTCGCCACATCGGCAGGTTCAGGCGTTCCGCCGCCAGATAACCCCGTGTTTCCACCTTGCGGCACAACGACCACGTTGTTAGCCAAGCACCAGCGCACCACGCTTGCCACATCGTCAGCAGAATCAGGTTCTGCTACCGCCAAAGCCGCGCCCTGCTTACGTTTGCGCCAGTCGAGCAAATACGGAGCGGTATCTAAGGGATCGGTGAGGAGCTTGCCGCTGAAGGCGGCGCGGAGGGAGGCAGCTAGTGCGGCGCTATGACTATCCAGCATGTTCATAAATCCTCAACTTTAAATTCGCTATAGCCTTCAAAGTAATAGCTCACGTCGATGCCTTTCATAAACAATTCGCGGTCATCAATTTTGTCGGTCAGCGCTGCTTGCAAGAGATGTTTAATTTCAATATCCTTCACCACACTGCGCTCCATGGCAGATAGATAGTCCGCCTTATCGACAGCGTTCCAATCAATCACTCGCTTGATTTCTTGTTTCAGCATCAAGTCAAGCCAGATGCGCGTTGCACGTCCGTTGCCCTCGCGAAAAGGATGAGCGATATTCATCTCGACGTACTTTTC